>JAMIFN010000125.1:0-3015 GCA_035906235.1 Allobrachymonas sp.
AGCCCCTGCCTCGGCAAACTTTTGTGCGCGTTCCACGGCGGCTTCAAAACCATGCACAGCGGCGGCGTCGGTGCGCGCCATGATGAGCAAATCGCTGTCGCGGCGTGCATCGACGGCGGCTTTGATTTTGTTCACGGCTTCTTCGGTGCTGATGACATCTTTTCCGTTGAAGTGGCCGCAGCGCTTGGGCGCGACTTGGTCTTCGAGCTGAATGCAGTCCGCGCCTGCGCGTTCCAGCGTGCGCACGGCGTGGTAAACATTGGTGGCGTTGCCAAAACCCGTGTCGGCATCCACCAGCAGGGGCAAGTCCACCGCATCACGAATGCGGGCGGTGTGGTCGGCGATTTCGGCCAAGCCCATAAAACCTTGGTCGGGCATGCCAAACCACATATTGGTCACGCCCGCGCCGGTGATGTAGATGGCTTCGTAGCCCAAATCGGCAATGACTTTGGCCGATAGCGCGTTGAATGCGCCAGGCACGATGACGCCGCGTTTGGCTGCAGCCAGGGCTTTGAGTTGCTGTTTGGTGTTCATGAATAACCTCTATGAAAAAGTGAGCTGCTCAGGCAGGTTTTATGCGGAAAATGAAGGAATTGCATTAGGAATAAAGGGATTCGTCATCCTGCGCGACAGCCGCAGGATCCAGGAAAAGAAGGGCATAAGGGAAAACATGGGAATGACGAACACTTGGATGCTGCGACTGCGGCTTGCGCCTGCGCGCAGCATGACAGGGAATGGCAGGCCAACCCTCACCCCTGCCCCTCTCCCTCGGGGAGAGGGGAATACCTAGATTCCCGCTTGCGCGGGAATGACGGTTGATGTAGTTCAAAAACTTCCCTCAGGCACGAATACACTGCCTTGCATCAGGCGGCGGGCGCTGCGGCTCATCACGGCTTTGGTAACTTGCCATTGGCCACCCACCTGCGCGGCCTCGGCACCTACGCGCAGCAGGCCAGACGGGTGCCCAAACACCACGGCCTGGCGCTGCCCACCACCAGCGGCCAGATTGACCAAGGTGCCGGGTATGGCCGCCGCCGTGCCTATGGCCACAGCGCAAGTGCCCATCATGGCGTGGTGCAGTTTGCCCATAGACAGGGCGCGCACCAGCAAATCGACATCGCCCGCAGCGATGGTTTTGCCGCTAGAGGCGGCGTAGCTTTTGGGTGGGCTAACGAAGGCCAGTTTGGGCGTGTGCTGGCGCTTGGCGGCTTCTTCTGCGCTTTGAATCAAGCCCATTTTCAGCGCCCCTGCGACGCGGATTTTCTCTAGCCGCGCCAATTGCGCCGCGTCGCCATTGATGGCTTCGCGCAATTCAGTGCCTGTAAAGCCCAAATCAGCCGCATTCACAAACACGGTGGGGATGCCGGCGCTGATCATGGTGGCGGGGAAGTTGCCCACACCTGGTACTTCTAATTCATCGACCAGATTGCCTGTGGGGAATAAAGCCCCACCATCTTCGCCATCGTCAGACGGGTCTAAAAATTCCAGCACGATTTCGGCAGCGGGAAAGGCCACGCCGTCCAGCTCAAAATCGCCGGTTTCTTGCACTTGCCCGCCCGTGATGGGCACATGGGCGATGATGGTTTTGCCGATATTGGCCTGCCAGATGCGCAGGATGCAAACGCCATTTTCAGGAATGCGACTGGCATCAACCAAACCCGCGTGGATGGCAAAAGCGCCCGCAGCGGTCGATAGATTGCCGCAATTGCCGCTCCAATCGACAAAATCTTTATCGATAGACACCTGCCCATAGAGGTAATCCACATCGTGCCCAGGTTGGGTGCTTTTGCTCAAAATCACGCATTTGCTGGTGCTGGATGTGGCGCCGCCCATGCCGTCGATATGGGCGCTATAGGGGTCGGGGCTGCCGATGATGCGCTGAAACAGCTGGTCACGCGCGCGCCCTGGCACTTGGCAACTGGCGGGCAGGTCTTGCAGGCGGAAAAACACGCCTTTGCTGGTGCCGCCACGCATATAGGTGGCGGGGATGGGGATTTGGGGGGATGAGGGCATAGGAGCTTATGGATGGGCTGCCGAACACCAATCGTCATCCTGCGCGTAGTCGCAGGATCTAGGGCGGCAGGGGATAAAGTTTGAAAGTGTTAGCGCATGCTTGGGGTGGATGCTGCGACTGCGGCCTAGGCCTTCGCGCAGCATGACAGGAGTTTCCTGATTCTGTGCGGCATGGGAATCACGGCTATTGGTGCGCCAAAAAATCTTGCGCAAAGCGTTGCAGCACGCCGCCCGCTTCGTACACGCTGACTTCTTCTGCCGTATCCAAACGGCAGCGCACGGCAATGGTCGTTTGGCTGCCATCGCTGCGGCTGATGTTGAGGCTAAGCTGCGCGCCCGGGGCAATATCGCCTTCTACGGCAAAGCTTTCTGTGCCATCTAAGCCCAAAGTCAGGCGCGTGGTGCCAGGCAAAAACGCCAGCGGCAGCACACCCATGCCAACCAAATTGGTGCGGTGGATGCGCTCAAAGCCTTCGGCCAGCACCACTTCCACCCCAGCCAAGCGCACGCATTTGGCTGCCCAGTCGCGGCTAGAGCCTTGGCCGTAATCTGCGCCCGCCACAATGATGAGGGGCTGGCCGCGCTGCAAATAGCTTTCCATGGCTTCCCACATGCGCATGATTTGGCCTTCGGGTTCAACCCGCGCCCAAGAGCCTGTGCGCACGCTGCCATCGGCGTTTTTCACCATCTCGTTTTTCAGCGTGGGGTTGGCAAAGGTGGCACGCATGGCGGTGAGGTGGTCGCCGCGATGCGTGGCGTAGGAATTGAAATCCTCAGGCGGCAAGCCCATTTTGGCCAAGTATTCACCCGCCGCGCTGTCGGGCAAGATGGCGTTAGACGGCGAGAGGTGGTCGGTGGTGATGTTGTCGGGCAAGATGGCCAGCGGGCGCATATTTTTAAGCGTGCGCGGATTGGCGGCCAATGCACCCAAGCCCTCGGTGTCCCAATACGGCGGGCGGCGGATGTAGGTGGATTGCGCGCGCCAGTCGTACTGCGGGCTAA
>JAMIFN010000126.1:0-24798 GCA_035906235.1 Allobrachymonas sp.
CATCACTGTTGCGTGCCAACTCTCGGCTGATGGTGCTGGGCGAGCGTTTCATGAATGCGCCTATGGCTCGAATGCTATAGCCCTGCGCTTTCAAGCTCGCTAGCGTGATGCGCTCTTCTGGTTGTAAGTGTTGATAAGTTGTTTCCATTTGTGCAATCTACTCCAGTTGATGAGTGTTGCACTTCAGGTTTGAATCCGCCCCGTTTAATCTATGACTGACTAGATAGTCATTTTGGTTGTAAGTTTAAAAGGAATTGAAGGCTTTGATGCCAAACAAACTTTAGGGTTTATGAGGATGGTTGGGCATATCGATCGTGGATATTTGGGCTGTCGATGGATAGCTGCAAGCAACTGCCGAGTGCTACCGGCATAGATGGCCATTCGCGGGCATGGGCAATGGGGCGTGCGCCCTGTGTTGCGCAGTAGTGTAGGGCGCGGATGCTGCCGGCGTGGCAGATGACAGCAGCTTGTCCGATGCCTGTTTGCTGCAGTTCTTGGACGAAGTGCCGCAGGCGGGCGATGATTTCTTGCGTGCTTTCGCTGCCACCAAAGCGGTGCAGGCCAAAATTGGCCATCCAAGTATCAAAGGCGGTTTTGGGGATATCCTTCCAAGGGTAGCCTTCCCACTGGCCAAAATTCATCTCGACCAAACGGTTATCACTTTGCGGGGCCTTCAAATCAGGGCGCAGCTTGTGCAGCTGGCGCGCGAGGGCGCTGCAACGCTGCAAGGGGGATGTGTAAAGCGGCAAGCCCTGGGGCAGCAGGCTGGCAGCGTGCTGCGCGGCGCTGAGCGTGCCGTCTGGGTCTGCCGCTAAATCGCTGGCACCATAGCAAATGCCCTCGGGTGCTAGCACGCGGGCATGGCGTATCAGCCAAAGTTGCAAACTCATAAGTTGCCCCCTTGCATGAATCGGGACAGTGCGTTGGGCAGATCAGGCGCGATCAGATGGCTGATTTGCGGCCAACACACCAAGCTGGCGTAGATCAGCAGCTCGCTTATTTGCTGGCTGCAGCCCAAGGTGTCTCCGGTAAAGCCGCCTATACGGGCTTGGAACCATGCGCCCAGGCGCCAGGCACCCAGCAGCAGCAAGCCGATGGCGAGCAGCCAAGCCGGGCTGGGATTGGCACAGAGCGCAGCGACCAAAACCAGCAGCGGCCAGAGCAAGGCGGCTGCCAATTGCGCGGGGCTGATGGCATCGGCCAAGGGTTTGGATTTGGATGTGCCCAAATCGCCCACATGGGGCAGGGTAAACATCAGAAAAAGTGGTGCCAAACGGCTTTGTGTGTGCGCAAAAATCAGCGCCAGCGCTGCCAGCAAGGGGCTGCGTGCCAGCAGCAGCGCCAGCAGGCTGATTTTCAGCAGCAGCACCAAGACCAGCGCCAAAGTGCCGTAGCTGCCTATGCGCGAGTCTTTCATGATTTCCAGTGCTTTGTCACGGCTGACATAGCCCCCCAAGGCATCAGCGGTATCGGCTAGACCGTCTTCATGAAAGCCGCCCGTCAGCCACACGCTGGCCGCTGTGGCCAGCGCCGCCGCTAGCAAAAAGGCCAACTGTTGGGCGGGCAGCAGCGGGGTGAGCATGAGTAAAACCCCAGCGGCAAAAACGCCCACCACCGTGCCCACTAAGGGGAAGTACACGCTGGCGGCGCGCAGCATGGCGGGGCTATAACCCACCCAAGCGGCCAGCCACCCCGGGATGGGGATGCGGGTGAAAAACTGCAGGGCGATGAGAAAGTGTTTGAGGGGCATGGTGGAAAGTTTGTATCCCCTCCCCCACTGGGGGAGGGTTAGGGTGGGGGCTTACAGGGGTTGAGCCTTGTCCTTAGTCTTAAGCCCCCTTCCCAGCCTTGCCCCAAAGGGGGAAAGGGGTTACGAGCCTAGATTCCCGCCTGCGCGGGAATGAGGAATAGGCTTCAAAAGCTCTAGGATAAAGTGCTGCGGCGACGCCATGTGTCTGACTCCGGTCATGAAGCCCAAGCCATCAGGTTTTTTGCGCAATGCCCGCACTTTCAAAACTGGCCATCTCGCGCAGGATGGCGCAGGCCGATACCAAAAGCGGCCAGGCCAGTGCCGCACCCGAGCCTTCGCCCAAGCGCAGCCCCAGCTGCAAGAGCGGCGCGGCGTCCAAGTGTTCCAGCATCAGGGCGTGACCGCGTTCGCCCGAGCAGTGGGCAAAGACGCAGCGGCCCAGCACCGCAGGCTGCAGCTTGGCTGCCACCAGCACGGCGCTGGTGGTGATAAAGCCATCGACCACGATGACGCGGTTTTGCGCCGCCGCCGCCAGCACACTGCCGACCATGGTGGCAATTTCCAGGCCACCAAAAGCGGCCAAGGCCTCGAGTGGCGCAGTCGCGTTGGCGTGGCGGTCTAGCACCTGCTGCAAGATGGCGGCCTTACGCCCTATGGCATCGGCATCTAGCCCTGTGCCCGCGCCCGTGCAGTCGGTAATGGGCAGGCCACACAAACGCGCCATCAAGAGCGAGGCGGCTGAGGTATTGCCTATGCCCATCTCGCCCAAAATCAGGGCGTTGCCGGGCAACTCGCGCAGCAAGGCCGCGCCATTGTCCAGCGCCAGCTGGCATTGCTCGGCGCTCATGGCGGGCCCATGCAGGCTGTCGCCGCTGCCATGCGCGACCTTGTAATCGAGCAGGCAAAAGTGCGAAGCAAAATCGCGCTGCACGCCGCAGTCCACCACTTGCAGCGCCAGCTCGTGTTGCCTAGCCAGCACATTAATGGCGGCGCCACCTGCTAAAAAGTTCTGCACCATCTGCCAGGTGACATCGCTGGGGTAGGCCGAGACCCCGTGCGCAGCCAGGCCGTGATCGGCGGCATAGACCAAAATTTGTGCGTCCTGCAGTTCAGGCGTGGCACTACCCAAAATCAGGCCCAAGCGCAGGGCGAGGTTTTCTAGCAAGCCCAGCGAGCCTAAGGGTTTGGTTTTGTGGTCCAGCAGCGATTGCAGCTGCGCTTGCAAGGCGGGCGCGTGGATGGGGGCGATATGGGGGATGGGGTACATGGTGTTTTTGGGGGTTAAATATCTGTTTTAAGCCGTAAAACCTGCCTGAGCAGCTATAAATAAAGGAGTTTTTTTGCAAGGCTTTAACTTCTGACCGTGCATTGCAGCCAGGCGTTTTTCAGGGCGCTGTGCGCCACGGGCGGCAGCGCCGCCATGCGCACCCGTCCAGGCAGGCCGAAAGAGGCGCAGTCGCGCAGCTTCACGCCCTGGGCGCGCAGTTGCGCCAGCAGATTATTCAAATCTTTGACGGGCAGGCTGGCGGTGTAGAAATTGGCGATGCCAGCTTGCACTTGCCAGCCCAGTTTGTCTTGACACAAGGCGATTTGCTCGGCCTTCCATTGCCGTAGCAGGGGCAGGCTTTGCGCCAGCCAGCTTTGTGCTTCGGGCTGCACCCAAGCGTGCAGCATGGCCACGCCATGCGCACCCAAGGGCCAGCTGGCGGCCATGGCGTTCAGGCGTTTAACCTGCGCGCCCGCGTGCTGCGGGGCGATGCAAAATGCGCCGCGTACCCCCGTCATGCCCAAGGCTTTATTAGGGCTGTAGAGGCGCCAGATTTTGTCATGCAAGATGCGCGTCAGCAGGCTTTCGCCTTCCAGACGCAAAGGCTCATAAGCGCAATCGAGCACGCGGATTTGTTGAATCTGCGGGCGGTCAAACCATTCCAGCAAATCGGGTTGTAGCTGCCCTAGCGGGCTGCTGGGTTCGCACCACCACACCAGTTTGGCGGCGTCGGCGTCGCTCGTGGCTTGCAAGCCCATGATTTGTGCAGCGCGGGCGTAGTCGCCGTAATGGTGTGCGGGCAGCCAGACTTTGGCGCTGCCGGCCTGAGCAGCTGTGCTGTGTGCGGCCAAGGCGCTGAGGCGAAAAATCAACTCTGAACTGCTGGCACCGATGACGATGCGCCAATCGTCCACTTGGTAAAAATCGGCCAAGGCGCGGCGCAGTTGCGTGTAGTGCGGGTCGGGGTAGTGGCCGCAGTCGGCAGCTTGCACTGCTGCTGTGGCGCTGGGGCAGGGGCCGGCGGCGTTTTGGTTGCTGGAAAAATCGTAGGCTGGCACCCCCAGTGCGTCGGGGCCGCCGTGGGTGGGCTCGTGGTGGTGGTGGTGGTGGTGGTGGTGGGGGGGCTGGGTTGGCTGCATGTTTTTCCCTGTGGTTTTTTGTGGAGCGAAGGCGCTGTCAAGTGTAGAAAAAACCGCGCTCGACTGCGAGCAAAAACACGCCAGCGGCTGCCAATAGCCAGATGATATTCAGCCAAGTGTGGCGGCATAGACGCAGCGCCGCACGCACATGGGGCGCTTGTGGCAGATCGCCCTGTGGGTTGAGCTGATACACATCTGCTTTGCCCAAGCGCAGTTGCAGCAGCAGCGCCATGGCCGCCATAGGCCAGCCGCTATTGGGGGAAGGGGTTTTGCCAGCTTCTAGACCTAGGTTTTTAAGGGTGTTTTTGGTGTTTTTCCGCGTAAAACCTGCCTGAGCAGCTATCAAAAACAATGCAGCCGTTAAGCGTGCGGGCAGCCAAGAAAGGGCGTCATCGGTGCGGGCGGCAAAGCGCCCGGCATCGGTCCAGTTGCGTCCGTGGCGGGCACCGATATAGCCCCAGCTGGCATCCGCCGTGTTGGCATAGCGATAGAGTGCGGCCGCTGGCAGGCCACCTATACAAAACCAAAACAGCGGCGCGATGAAGGAATCGTTGAAGTTCTCGGCCAAGGTTTCGATGGCGGCTTCACGCACTTGCGCCTCGCTCAAAGCGCTGGTGTCGCGGCTGACCAAATAGGCCAGGCGCGCGCGACCTGCAGCCAAAGATTGCGCCAACGCCGACTCCACCGCCTGCACTTCAGCGGCCAACATACGCCAAGCAAACAGGGGCTTGAGCGCCAGCGCCAGCAGCGGCGCAGCCAGCCACAGACCATAGCGCTGCACTAGCCAAACGCAGGCCATTTGCAGCAAAACGGCCAGCAGCAGCACCGCAGCGGCACCGCCTGCCCAATACCAGGCCCCGAGGCGGCGCAGGCGCTGGGGAGATACGGCATCGGCATCGGCATCGGGGCTTATCGATTCAGCCACAGGCACAAAGCGCGGCGCCGCCCAGTTCAGGTAATTGCCCATGGCCACTACGGGGTGGATGCGCGTGGGCGGCTCGCCAAACAAGCGGTCTATCAGCAAAGCCCATAGCAGGCTGCCCACTAGCAAACTAGCGGGTAAAAAGAGCAAGCTCATCCCCGGTGGCATGGCGCTTACGGCGGCGGGTGGGTGGGCGCGGCAGCTGGCGCAGCCGCCAGCAAGCTGCTGGCCTGCCCCCAGGCATCGTCAAACAGCACATCAGCCAGGGGCATGCGGCTGGCCCAGCGGGTTTGTTGCAGCATGGGTTCTTCGTAAAAAGCGGGTACGGGGCCTATGCACAGCAGCGCCAGGGGTTGCGCGTCCTCGGGCAAATTCAGCACTTTGGCCAATTCCACAGGGTCAAAAATCGACACCCAGCCCAGCCCCAGCCCTTCGGCACGCGCGGCCAGCCACAGGTTTTGCAGGGCGCAGCCTATCGACGCAATATCCATATAGGGCATGGTGCGGCGGCCAAAAATATGCTGCTCGCGCTGCGGCATCAGGCAGCAGGCAATCAGCTCGGCGCAATCGCGGATGCCTTCCACTTTTAAACGCAAAAACTCGGCCTTGCGTTCGCCCAAAGCCTCGGCCGTGGCCTGCTGCTCTTGGGTCACCACTTGCACCAGCGCCTCGCGCTGCGCGGCTTGGGTGATGCGCAAAAAACGCCAAGGCTGCATAAAGCCCACGCTAGGCCCCATGTGCGCGGCTTGCAAAATCCGCAGCAGGGTGGCGGGCGGCACGCTGGCGCCTGGGCTGAAGTGGCGCATATCGCGGCGCTCACGAATGGCTTTGTACAGCGCTTCGCGCTCGGCTAGGCTGTAGGCGTGGGGGCGGTCTTGCATGGCAATAGCATCAGTTTTCTATGCCGCGCTGCGCGATCACGCCCTGTTGGTAGGCGTGCTTGATGAGTTGGCTGTCGCTGGCGGTATCGGCCAAGTCTAACAAGGCGGGCGGGCAATAGCGCCCGGTGATGATGACATTGCAGTCGCTGGAGCGATTTTTGAGCGCCGCCAACACCTCGCCCTCATCGAGCCAGCCAAAGTGCAGGGGCAGGGTCAGCTCATCGAGCACCAGCAAAAAATATGCGCCACTGGCTAGCGCGGCTTGGCTGATTTTCCAGCCATCTTGCGCCTTGCGGCGGCTGCCTTCGGGGTCTTGCCCGCGCATGCTGCAACCATCGCCCAAGCCCAGCACATCTATGCCAATATCGCGCAGCACTTGGCGCTCGCCATAGGGAAAGTGGTCGTCTTTGATGAATTGGTGAATACCGACCTTTTTGCCATGCTGGGCGCGGTGACCAAAGGCACGCAGCGCCGCACCATAGGCAGCGGTGCTTTTGCCCTTGGCCATGCCCGTGTGGACGAGCAAACGCCCTTGCGCGAGTTGGGGTTCAAAGTGTTCGAGTTTGCCCAGTGCAGGATTGCCCATAAATGTGCTTGGCCTTTTTCTTAGTCTTCAATGCCGCGCTGGGCGGGGATGCCGGCTTTGAAGGCGTGTTTAAGCAGCGTCATCTCGGTCACGGTGTCGGCAATATCAATGATCTCTTGCGGACAGCGGCGCCCCGTCAGCACCACGGTGCAGTCTGTGGGGCGGGCGGTCAGGGTATCGAGCACATCTTGTAGGGGCAACCAGCCGTAGATCAGCGGGTAGGTGATTTCGTCGAGCGTCACCATAAAAAATTCGCCGCTCATGATGTCGGCCTTGGCCTTTTCCCAGCCACTGCGTGCCAGCTCGGCGCTGTTGTCCAAGTCTTTGCTTTTCCAGCTAAAACCATCACCTAAGCCTTCTATTTCCAGTCCGAGGGTTTCAAAGGCGCGGTGCTCGCCAAAGCGGGCGCTGGGCACTTTCATGAACTGAAACACCTTGACTTTTTTGCCGTGGTGATGCGTGCGCCCAAACGCGCGCACTGCCAAACCAAAAGCAGCGGTGCTTTTGCCCTTGCCATCACCCGTATTCACCATGATGAGGCCACGGCGCTCGCCTGTGGGTTTTTCGTAGCGCGCTTCGGTCGGGGCTGCTTCGATTTGCATGACTTTCTCCTGTGTTGGGGCAAAAAATGGGGGGTGTTGTGGGGGGGAATGGCACTTATTGCGCCAGCGCCAGCCAGCGGCCTTCGCACCACACCACACGCAGGCGCTGCTCAAATACGGTTTCTATGGCGCGGTGGGTGGCGGGGTCTTGGGAGCGACCTTGGTGGATGAGCTGGCCAGCGGCCACAATCAAAATCTGCTCGGCACGCAGGGCGTAGTTCACATCGTGCAGCACCGCTACCACAATGCGCCCCATAGCTGCTTGCTGCTGCGCCAAGAGCAGCCAATCGGCCTGATGCGGGGGGTCTAAGTGGTTGAGCGGCTCATCCATCAGCAAGACCTCGGCCTGCACCGCTAGCGCCCGCGCCAGCAGCACTTTTTGGCGCTCGCCGCCTGAGAGTTGTCCAAACAAACGCCCGCGCAAATACTGGCAACGCGCCGCTTGCATGGCTGCTTCTACGGCCTGCGCGTCTTCGACCTTGGCAGCAGCCAGCAGACCTTGGTGGGGTAAACGCCCCAAAATCACAATGTCTTCGGTGGCCAAATCATCGAGGGCGCTGCCGCCATCGTGCTGCGCCAGCCAGCTGATGCGTTTGGCGCGTTCGCGGGCAGAAAAGGCGCCGATGCTCTGCCCCTGCAACATCACGCTGCCGCTATGCGTTTGCAGGCCAGCTAGGCAGCGCAGCAGGGTGGATTTGCCTGCGCCGTTGGGGCCGATGATGGCGGTTATTTCGCCTGCAGCCACGCTGCAAGTGGCGTTTTGCACAATCGGGCGCTTGCCCAGCGTGACACTCAGGTTTTGCGTTTGCAAGATCAGCGCTTGCTGTGGTGGGAGGTTTTGGCTCATGAACCTTCTCCTTGCAAATTGCGGCGGTGCATCAGCACCAGCAAATACGCACCGCCCACCAGCGCGGTAATGATGCCCACGGGCAGCTCCTCGGGCAAAATGACGAGGCGTGCCACCACATCCGCTAGTAGCAGCAGCAAACCACCGTAGCAGGCCGCAAAAGGCAGCAGCAGGCGGTAATTGCCGCTGATTTGCCCCCGTGCAATATGGGGCGCGGCCAGGCCGATAAAGGCAATCAAACCCGCTTGTGCCACGGCTGCGCCCGTGGCCAGCGCAATCAACACAATGTAGAGCAGGCGAAAACGCGCCAAGGGCAGGCCCAAGCTGCTGGCCGTGAGTTCGCCCAACGCCAAGGCGTTTAAGCCGCGCGCGCCGAGCGTAGCTAGCAGTACACAAGGGAAAAACGCCGCGCACAACAGTACCGCCGAAGGCCAGCCAATAAAGGCGGTGTTGCCCCACATAAAGCTTTGCATATTGGGCATGATGCTAGGGTTCATCAGCATGATGAGCGCCGTGGCCGCACCCATGACAACGCCCACCACCACACCAGCTAACAGTAATTGCAAATTGCGCCTAGCGCCACCCGCGAGCACCATGGTTAGCAGCACCGACACGCCAGCGCCTAAAAAAGCCGCGCCTGTCATGCCTAGGCGCAGCAGCCAGCCTAAATCCAGGTGGTTTTGGCTGTGTGTGGTCCAAGCGGCCAGCAACATAAAGAGCGCCACAAAGAGCGAGGCACCGCTGGCCGAGCCGAGTAAATACGGCTCTGCCAACGGGTTGCGAAACAAGCCCTGCGCGATGCCGCCCGCCAAACCCAAAAGCGCACCAACCAACCAAGCGCCCAACATGCGCGGCGCACGAATATCGACCACGATGTGGCGCAGCAGGCCGTCTTCAGCCCAAGCCTCGCGCGGCAGTTTGACGCCATCAGCGCCCACGCACAGCGCCAAAAAAGCCAGCGCCAAAGTGCCCAAAACCAACACACCGATATGCAGGCGCAGGCGCTGCGGGCTGCTGGCTAATGGGACTGGTGAGGTGTGCGGGGTGTGCATCATGGTCAGCTCGCCTTACATGCCAGGCTTGCGCACGGGCTGGGGTTTGCGGCGCGACTGCGCTTTGAGCTTGCCTTGCACGCAGTCGGAGATGAGTTGTACCGATTCATCCATGCGTGGGCCGGGGTGAATCAAAACATCGATTTGCTCGAGCGTAAACAGACAAAACTGCTCGTTTTTCACCGCTGGCAAGCTCTTCCAGCCTGGGTAAAGCAGCATTTCGCCCGCGCTGCGGTCGCCAGCCAAAATAAAGTCGGGGTTTTTCAGCACCACAAATTCGGGGTTGAGCTTGGGGAAAGGCCCCATGGTTTTATCCACCACATTGGCCAGCCCTAAGCTGGCGATGTTTTCGCCAATAAACGAAGTCTCGCCCGCAGCATAGGGGCCACGACTGACTTCAAAATATAAGCGTTTGCCGCGCAAATGCGCTGGCAACTGGGCTGCGGTTTTGCGCATGCGTGCATACATGTCTTGCCACACTTGTTCGGCCTTGGCTTTGGGCAAGCCCAGCACCTGTGCCACGATCAGCATGACTTCGTGCACCTGTTGGTGGTTTTTGGGTTCGAGCACCACCACGCGCAGCCCCAGATTGCGCAAGCGCTCGCTCACGCGGCTAGAGGTCGAGACCATGACCACATCGGGGCGCAGAGCCACAATGGCCTCGACATTGGGGTCTAGGCCGCCACCCACAGCGGGTACGCGCTTGAGCATTTCTGTTGGCCAAATGCTGTAGCGGTCGCGTCCCACTATGCGCTCGCAGGCGCCCAAGGCGCACACAGTCTCAGCCAGCGAGGGCAGTAGCGTCACCACGCGCTGCGGCGGCTTGTCAAACTGCGTGACATTGCCCGTGGCATCGGTAACGCTATAGCCTGCGTGGGCCGCGTGGCTAAGTCCTAAAAATGCTATTAAAAAAAGAGCTGCTTGGGCAGGTTTTGCGCCAAAAAATCGAAAAAACATTGGTAAAAACATCGTGCAAAACTTTCTTTAAACAGCCGCAGCACTCTTGATTTGCAGAGGCAAACCCGCCACCATCAGCAGCACCTGGGCGCAGCTTTGTGCCAGCGCTTGGTTGAGCAAGCCCAGCTCATCAACAAAATGCCGCACAGCGGGCTGCATGGGAATCAAGCCCAAACCGATTTCGTTGCTGACCAGCACCACTGGGCCTGGCGCTTGTGCCAGCGCGTGTTGCAAGGCTGCAGTTTGGGCGTGTATGTGTTCGGGGGGCAGCGCGTCTTCGGCACGCATGGGCATGAGCATATTGGTTAGCCACAGATTGAGGCAATCGACCACCAGCAAGGTGTCGGGGCGGCTGCGCTGGGCGATGCACTCGGCCACAGCCAGTGTTTCTTCTTGCGTTTGCAGTTGCGGCACACGAGCGGCACGGTCGCTGCGGTGGCGGGCAATGCGCTCGGCCATCTCGCTATCGTGGGCATAAGCAGTCGCAATCAAAATGGCGCGATGCGTGGGAGCGGCCGCTAGCCAATCGCCTGCCATCCATTCGGCGTAGCGCGATTTACCGCTTTTTTGGCCACCCAAAATCAGAGTGTGTTGCTGTTGCATGGCGTATTTTGTGTTCAAAAGGGACTCTCTCCCGCGCCTAATAAAGCCGCGCAAGCTTGTGGGGCAGCCGCAAAGTAGAGGTGCAAATAACTCGCCATGATGCTGCCGTGGCGATAGATAGCCTCACCCTGCTCGCCACTGTTGGCGTGCTGGCTGTGCGCCACGGCTGCTAGCGGAGTTTGTACGGTGGAGTGGTGGAAGGTGTGTCCGCGCAAAGCGCCATAAGAGCTAGTGCACTGCTGCGATCCCAGCCCCGCCAAACGCGCTTGCATGGTCACGACTCCGGGCAGCAAGCCCCACAGCGCTTGGCGGCTAGCGTCTTTTTGCGTAATGCTGTCAAACAGCAGCATCATGCCGCCGCACTCGGCCCAAACGGGTTTTTCTGCTTGCACATGGGCAGCGACACTGGCGCGCGCTTGTGTCGCTAGACCCAAGCGCTCGGCATGGAGCTCTGGGTAACCGCCAGGCAACCACAGGGCATCGCAGGGCGGCAGCGCTTCGTCGGCCAGGGGCGAGAAAAACACCAACCGCGCCCCAAGCGCCCGCAGGCAGTCCAAGTTGGCAGGGTAAATAAAACAAAAAGCGGCATCGCGGGCGATGGCGATGGTGCGGCCCTGCAAGAGGGGTGGCAGCGCTTGGGCCTCAGGCGCTGCAAAGCGCGTGGCTGGCAGCAAGCTCGGGTCTTGGCACAGTTGCCCCAAGCGGGTGCTGGCCAAAGCATCGGCCAGTGCATCTAAACGGGGGAGTGCATCGGGCAGCTCATGCGCGAGGTGCAGACCCAAATGGCGCTCGGGCAGGGCAAAGCTGGCTTGCTGCTGCACCGCGCCCCAAAATGTGGTGGGTTGCTCTAAGCTGACTTCCAGCATCTGCGCGTGGCGGCCACTGCCGACTTGATTGGCCAGCACACCCGCCCAAGGCAGGGCGCCGTGGCGCTGGGTTTGGTAGTGCTGCAAACCATAGGCAAGGGCGCCAAAAGTGCCCGCCATGGCGCGGGCGCTGATGACGGCCAACACGGGCAGTCCAAAACAGCGGGCGATGTCGGCCGCGCTCGGCTGACCATCATAGAGCCCCATCACGCCTTCTATTAAAAGGATATCGTTGTGCTGCGCCGCGTGATACAGACGCGCACGAATATCGGCTTCGCCGTTGATCCACAAATCGAGGGAGTAGACGGGCTGGCCACTGGCCAGCTCGTGCCACATGGGGTCAATAAAATCAGGCCCACATTTGAACACCTGCACCCGCTTACCTTGGCGCGCCAGCAAGCGCGCCAGCGCTGCCGTGACAGTGGTTTTGCCTTGACCCGAAGCGGGCGCAGCAATCAAGAGCGCGGGGCAGTGCGCGTGCATGGTTTATTCGCCTTGCCAGCGCAGGCCGATATAGAACTGGCGGCCGCCAGTGGCGTAGTTTTTGGCAGTTTCGTAGTCCTTGTTGCCAAGATTATCGACGCGGCCAACGATCTCCCAGCCTTTGGCAATGGGCTTGCTTGCACTCAAATTTAACAGGCTGTAAGCTTTTAGCGGACGCACGCCGTTAGCACCGTCAAAACGGCGGCCGACGCGTTGGATTTCGGCGCCCAAATTAAAGCCAGCAATTTGCGTGTCTGCCGTTAGTTTGAGCGTTTGGCGCGCGCGACGCGCCAAAATTTGGCCTGTTGCAACATCGATAGGTTTTTGTAGATCAAGTGAACCCGTCAAACGCACATCTTTCACGCTGGTCGCGGCTGTAAGCGTAAAACCTCGGTTTTTGGCTTTAGCCACATTCACATAACAACCAAAGCCTGAGCCGCAAGTACCTGCTGGGCCAAAGATGATTTGGTTCTTGTAGCTGCTGTTGTAGGCGGTCAGACTCAGCTCGTTGCCAGAGTTGGCGTAACGCAAGCTCAGTTCGTGGCTGCGGCCTTCCTCGGCGCGTAAATTGGGGCTGCCGTAAATGCTAAAGCGTTGGTAAAGCGAGGGTGCGCGGAAAGCCGTGCCAGTAGAGGCGCTGATGCGCCAGCCATCGCCAAAGCTCAAGGCGTAGCCCAAGTTGCCGGTTGATTTTCGGCCAAAGTCGCTGTCATCGTCTTGGCGTAGATTCAACTGCAAGGAGTGCGCATTAAGGCTCAAACCATAGCCCAAGGCAAACGCATTTTGTGAGCGTTTGGCTAAAGGACTTGGGGTCAAACTGGTGTTTTTGATATGGTCTTCGCGGCGCTCAATGTCTGCCGTCAGCGAATGCACACCTTGACGGTATTCGTTGTGCCACAAATAGGTTTTGATATCTGTCGTGGTTTCATAAACCGAGGGTTTGGTTTGGTAGAAATCCGTGCCTTGTGTGATGCTTACGCGGCTTTGGTAGTTTTCGTTCCACTTGGCTTGCCAATTGAGACCCAGCGTGCGCGTGTCGTTGATAGTGGTGTCATTTGCTGCACTGGTGTCGTATTGACCCTTGGTGTGGCTGTCGAGCGTGGTTAGCTCTAAACGGTGCACGCTGTTGATGTTCCAGCCCAAGTTTAAAGCGGCAGAACGGTTGGAATAACCATCGCGGTCGTGGTTGGCAGTGGCCACATTCGGGCGTGCGTCATAGCCTTTGCTTTTTTCGTAGCCGATAGACAGGGCGTAATCTACGGTTGCTGTGCCGCCGCGCACGCTGGCGTTTACCTTTTGCGTGTTATGCGTGCCAAAGCCAAACTCGAGGCTGGGGTGAAAACCTTGGCGGCCTTTGCGGGTGAAGATTTGAATCACGCCCGCCATGGCGTCTGAGCCATAAACAGCGGCGCAAGGGCCGCGCAAAATCTCGATGTGTTCGATTTGCGAAGCAGGGATGCTATTCCAGCTCGCGCCGCCGGTGCCCGCTTGCGAGTCGGCGCGCACGCCATCGATCAGCACGGCGGTGTACTGACTCGGAGCGCCGCGCACAAACAAACTGGTGGTGCCGGCGGGGCCGCCGTTGCGGACCAGCTCAATGCCGGGTTGCCGTGCCAAGATGTCGGCCAGCGAGTTAGCGCCGCTTTTCTCGATGGTGGCGCGGTCCACGATGGTCATATCGGCAATCACATCATTGAGTGACTGTGCCGTGCGGCCAGCGGTGACCACGGTGGTGCCTAAGGTTGCAGCGTCCTCGGCTGTGGCGGGATTGCTTTGGGCGTAAGAAGACAAAGCGGCAAAAACGCAGGCGGCAACAGCCGAGCTGCGAAAAGCAGTGGAGTGAGTTTTCATGAGAGAAAAAACAAGGGAAAGTAGCGCTGCCACCGGGAACCCCGCCAGTTGCAGCATACGGCAGCACACCTTTATCAAAAAAGCGTGCAACCTCCTTATTGGCCGGTATCCAGGCTGACGGCGTGTGGCTCCTAGCAGCCTTCCCAAGCGCGCTAAGCACTCAGTGGCATCGTTGTGGAGCCGTATGAAAAACACAGAATTTTTCAAGCCGCTTACTGTTGCGGGGGCAGCGCAGTTTAGGATGATTTTCCCCTTAGGGGCATCCCTCCTGCTTCCCGTTGAACTGTTCGCCGCGAATGGGCAAACGAAGCACCAACGGGCGCGATTATAGGGTAAACGCTAGGCGCGGCGTTTTGGGGTTTATTTTGCTCATTATTGGGACAATGCGGCACTTATTTGCTGTCATTGTCCATATTTTGGGACAATAAGCCTTGTTGCTGGATTTTTGGGGCATTTTCGGCATGTTTTAGGCCTTTCAGGCCGAGAATCCTGCCTGAGTAGCTCCTAAAAAAATAGCGACCAAGCCTGATGGCTAAGCGCGAGGATTGAAGCAGCGTTTTGCCGCAAGCTACCCGCCCAAGGCGGGGAAAGCCGCCGCTATTTTTTGGGGCGAAAGGCAGCCAGTACCTCAGGCTTGGTTTCCAGTCTGGCTGCGCCGATTAAATCCAAACAATAAGGGACGGCAGCAAAAATCCCGGGGACGGCCTTTTGGGGATGAGGCAGTGTTTGTGCGGGCAGGCCCTCTAGGGTTTCGGCAATCGCACGGGGCTGGCCGGGTAAGTTGAGGATGAGGGAGGCACCGCGCGTTACCGCGGTTTGGCGGGAGAGGATGGCTGTGGGGACGAAATTCAGGCTGATTTGGCGCATTTGTTCCCCAAATCCTGGCAGTTCTCGATCTGCGACAGCCAAGGTGGCCTCGGGAGTGACATCGCGCTTGGCCGGCCCTGTGCCGCCTGTGGTGAGTACTAAGCCACAAGCTTGCACATCGCATAGCTCGACCAGTGTGGCTTCAATCAGGGCTTGCTCGTCTGGGATTAAACGGCAGATGGGGATATACGGACTGGCAAGGGCGCGTTCAAGCCATTGCTGTAGGGCTGGAAGCCCTAAGTCTTGGTAATCGCCGCGGCTGGCACGATCACTGATGGCGACGAGGCCAATTTTTAAAACATCTGGGGTGTTGTGCATAGCGTGCTGAGTTTATGGCATCACGGGCTTTTGTATTTAGCCAGACTGAAAATTAAGAGCGAACTCAGTTTAGGACAAGTGCCTCAACCTATATTTGCTGCAGCTGCAAGCGTGGGCGTGCAGTTTTTTTAGGAGTGCAGTATGGATAAAGGTTTTTGGAAGGCGGGACACACGCCGACGCTGGTGTCCTCGTTTTTGTATTTCGATTTGGCTTTTATGGTCTGGGTGCTGCTGGGGCCTTTGGCGGTGCAGATTTCGGCCGATTTGGGTTTAACGCCCGCACAAAAAGGCTGGATGGTGGCTACGCCCTTACTGGCTGGGGCTTTGCTGCGTTTGGTGATGGGGGTTTTGGTGGATCACCTCAAGCCCAAAATGGCAGGTGCTATCGGCCAAGTTATCGTCATGCTGGCTTTGTTTGTGGCTTGGTTTTTGGGCGTACACAGCTTTTCGCAAGTGATGCTGCTGGCGGTGTTTTTGGGCGTGGCGGGGGCATCCTTTGCCGTGGCACTGCCGCTGGCTTCGCGTTGGTATCCACCGCAATACCAAGGCGCAGCCATGGGCATTGCGGGGGCGGGCAATTCGGGCACGGCGATCGCCGCTTTATTTGCGCCCACTTTGGCCAAAATGTTTGGCTGGAATGCGGTGTTTGGCCTGGCGCTTATCCCGCTGCTGCTGGTTTTTGTGGTGTATATGGTGTGGGCCAAAGACAGCCCAGATAGCCCGCCGCCTAAGCGTTTGGCCGAGTATTTGGGCGTGCTCAAAGACAAAGACGCTTGGTGGTTTATGTGGTTTTATATGGTGACTTTTGGCGGTTTCTCTGGCTTGGCGTCCTCGCTGACTTTGTATTTCAACGACCAATATGGCCTCAGCCCCGTCAAGGCTGGCATGTACACCGCGCTTTGCGTTTTTGCCGGCTCCTTGATGCGCCCCATAGGCGGCAGCGTGGCCGATAAGGTGGGCGGTATCAAAGCCTTATCCTTCCTATACGCCTTGGCTGCGGTGTTCTTGTTTGTGGTCTCGCTCAACTTGTCGCAAGAGTGGATGGCATTGGCGGCTTTGGTGCTGGGTATGCAATGCCTAGGCATGGGCAATGGCGCGGTGTTTCAGCTGGTGCCGCAACGCTTTAGGCGCGAGATCGGCGTCATGACGGGCTTGGTCGGCATGGCTGGTGGCGTAGGCGGTTTTTGCTTGGCTATGGGGCTGGGTTATGCCAAGCAGTTGTCAGGCGGCTATGCGCCAGGTTTTGTCATCTTCTCGGCCTTGGCTTTGCTGGCCTGGATCGGGCTGTTTAGCGTGAAAAAACGCTGGCGCACCACTTGGGGCGCGGCGCATATCGCTGGCGCTAGGGTGTAAATGGCTGCGCCTGCTGGCCTGATATTGGATGTGGGCACCGCCAGTGCCTGCGGCCCCAAGCCGCGCAATGAAGATGCACTGGTGGTGGTCGAGCCGACGGCGCAAAACGGCCAGAGCAAAGGCTGGCTGCTGGCCTTGGCCGATGGCGTAAGCCAAAGCGCCGATGGCCTGCTGGCAGCGCAATCGACGGTGCGCACCTTGGCTGCGGAGTATTACGCCACGCCTGAGTTGTGGACGCCCAGCCATGCGCTCGAGCGCGTTTTGCAGGCGCATAACCAATGGCTGGGCAGCCGCAGTGTGGGCGCCGAACCCATGGTCACCACGCTCAGTGCGCTGGTGCTGCGCGGGCGCAGCTATACCCTGGCGCATGTGGGCGATTGCCGCATATACCGCCAGCGCAGGCCTGATGGCGAGCCGTCTTTGGCGCAAGAATTTAGCTGCCTGACGCAAGACCATGTGTGGCAGCACGAGGGCTATGAGCATGTGCTCAAACGCGCCATGGGCTTGGATAAGCAATTGCTGCTGGATTTTTCTCAAGGGCAATTGCAGCAGGGTGATTACTGGGTCATTGCCAGCGATGGTGTTTGGCAGCCCTTGGGCGATGTGCAGTTGCACAAATTGCTGCAGCAATACGAATCGGCGCAAGATTTAGCCGATGCCTTGGTGCGCCAAGCACTGGCCGCAGGCGGGCAGGACAATGCCAGCGCGGTCGTGGTGCGGGTGCTGCAGCTGCCCGAGCAGCAAAGCTGGCACGAGCGCGCCGACCATGGGCGCAGCCTGGCCGTGCCGCCCGTGCTGAAAGCCGGACAAAGTCTGGCGGGCTGTACCATTGATGCCGTGCTGGCGCAGTCGCGCAGCAGCGTGGTTTATCGCGCGCGTGATGCCCAGGGGCAAAGCGTGCTGCTCAAAGCCCTGACCGAACTGGCTGCGCAAGACCCGGCGCTGGTCGATGGCTTGCTGGCCGAGGCCTGGTTGCTGCGCCGCGCGGCCAACCCCACCTTGGCTGAGTTGGTGGATTTGCCTGAGCACGATTGGCTGCTCTTGGCGCTGCGTTTTTATGAAGGGCAAACCTTGGCGGAACTGGGGCAGCAAAGCCCGCGTTTTGCCTTTGGTCGCCTGCACCAGCTGGCACTGCAGGCCAGCAGTGCGCTGGGGCGTTTGCACCAAATGGATGTTTACCACCGTGACATCAAGCCCGAGAACATCCATATCGACCCGCAGGGGCAGCTGCGCCTCTTGGACTTGGGCGTGGCCTATTGCGCGGGCATTACGCCTGAGGGGGTGGGTACGCCCGGCACGCCCAGTTATTTAGCGCCCGAGTTGTTTAGCGGCGCCGCCGCCAGCCGCCAAAGCGATATTTACGCCCTCGGGGTGAGCCTGTATTACCTGCTGACGCGGCGCTACCCTTATGGCGAGATTGAGCCTTTTCAAACCCCCCATTTTGGCCAGCCCGTGCCGCTAACGCGCTACCGCCCCGATACGCCGCAGTGGTTAGAGCGCATCGTGCTCAAAGCCGTGGCCGCCGAGCCGCAGCAACGCTTTGAAACCTGCGAAGAGCTGCGTCTGGCGCTAGAGCTGGCCGAAGCCAGCCCCCTGCCTGCCTATAAAGGCCAGCCCCTGCTGCTGCGCCAAAGTGCGCAGCGGCGTTTGCAGCTGGCCTTGTTCTTCTCGCTGGCGCTGAATGTATTGCTGTGCATGGCACTTTTTCTGCGAGCCTGAATTTAGGCTGAAACCACCCCGCTTTGCGCCCTTTTTGCGCCTGCTTTGTCAGCTCTTATTCATATAGCGACTAGGGTGCAAACCTATACTGAATTTGTCAGTTTGCGGCGTCCTCTGCTGGGGTGGCGCAAGGCAAAAAATGCAGATCCCCTACTTATTGAGCAACAACATGCAAAAACCTAAATTAGTCCTGATTGGTAATGGTATGGCCGGCGTGCGCACGCTGGAAGAGCTGCTCAAGCTCAAGCCTGATATGTACGACATCACCGTGTTTGGGGAGGAGCCGCATCCTAACTACAACCGGATTTTGCTCTCGCCCGTATTGGCGGGTGAGCAAACCGTGCAAGACATCATCTTGAACTCGGTCGAGTGGTATGCCGAGCACGGCATCACCCTGCATATGGGGAAAAAAATCACCAAAATCGACAGGGTCAAGCGCCAGGTTATTGCTGCCGACGGCACGCAAGCACCCTATGACCGCCTGTTGATAGCCACGGGCAGCACGCCCTTTATGTTGCCCGTACCTGGGGCTGATCTGCCTGGGGTGATTGCCTACCGCGACATTGCCGATACCGAAACCATGCTGGAGGCAGCCAAACGCTATAAAAATGCCGTGGTGATTGGTGGTGGCTTGCTGGGGCTAGAGGCCGCCAACGGCCTGAAACTGCGTGGCATGGATGTCACCGTGGTGCACAACACCGCCTTCTTGCTCGATCGTCAGCTCGACGAAACGGCAGCCCGTATGCTGCAAAAAAATCTGGAAGAGCGCGGCTTGAAGTTTGCCTTGGAGAAAAACACCGCATCCTTGCAAGCGGACGAGTCTGGCCGTGTGGGCAGCATCCACTTTAAAGATGGGCAAAGCCTGGCCGCCGAGCTGGTGGTGATGGCCGTGGGCATACGCCCCAATACGGCCTTGGCCGAGAGTGCTGGCATCCACTGCAATCGTGGCATCGTCGTCAATGACAGCATGCAAACCTTTGATCCGCGCATCTATTCTGTGGGTGAATGCGTTAACCACCGTGGTACGGCCTATGGGCTGGTGGCGCCCTTGTTTGAGCAGGCCAAGGTCTGCGCCAACCATTTGGCGGCTTTTGGTATTGGGATTTACAAAGGCTCGGTGCTGTCCACCAAACTCAAGGTCACGGGCATAGATTTGTTCTCGGCGGGTAATTTTGTCGGCGGCGATGGCACCGAGGACATCGTGCTGTCTGACCCAGCTGGTGGCGTGTACAAAAAATTGGTGCTGCAAGGCGACAAACTGGTGGGCGCCTGTTTGTACGGCGATACGGCTGACGGCGCGTGGTATTTCAAACTGCTGCGCGAAGGCCGCCCCATCGGTGATATCCGCGAACAGCTGATGTTTGGCGAAAGCAATCTGGGTGACGCTGGCCACCAAGGGCAGAACAAAGCCGCCTGTATGCAAGACGGCGACGAGGTCTGTGGTTGCAATGGCGTGAGCAAAGGTCAAATCGTTAAAGCGGTCAAAGAGCAAGGCCTGTTTACCGTGGACGATGTCAAAAAATGCACCAAAGCCGCCAGTTCATGCGGTTCGTGCACGGGCTTGGTCGAGCAAATTTTGATGAACTGCTTGGGCAGCACTTTCCAAGAATCGCCCAAAACCAAGGCAGTGTGCGGTTGCACCTCACACGGGCACGAAGCCGTGCGCCTCGCCATTCGTGAGCAAAAACTGCTAACGCACCAAGCGGTGTACCAGGCGCTGGAATGGCGCACGCCCAATGGCTGCGCCACTTGCCGCCCAGCGCTGAATTACTATTTGCTCTCGACCTGGCCGCATGAGGCCAAAGACGATCCGCAAAGCCGTTTTATCAACGAACGCGCGCACGCCAATATCCAGAAAGACGGCACTTACTCGGTTATCCCGCAGATGAAGGGCGGGGTCACCAATGCGGCTGAACTGCGCCGCATTGCCGATGTCGCGGATAAATACGAAGTGCCCTTGGTCAAGGTCACAGGCGGTCAGCGTATCGATTTATTGGGTGTAAAAAAAGAGCATCTGGTCGAGGTCTGGAAAGAGCTGGGCATGCAGTCTGGCCACGCCTACGGCAAATCCATCCGCACGGTCAAAACCTGCGTGGGCAGCGAGTTCTGCCGCTTTGGCACGCAAGACAGCACGAAAATGGGTATCGATCTAGAGACCATGCTGGCCAATATGTGGAGCCCGCACAAGGTGAAATTGGCGGTATCGGGCTGCCCGCGCAATTGCGCCGAAAGCGGCATCAAAGATGTGGGCGTGATCGCTGTCGATAGCGGCTGGGAGCTGTATGTTGGTGGCAATGGCGGTATCAAAACCGAGGTGGCGCAATTCTTGGTTAAGGTTAAAACCGCCGAAGAGGTCAAGGAATACAGCGGCGCATTTTTGCAGCTCTACCGCGAGCAGGCTTATTACCTCGATCGCACCGTGCACTACATCGACCGCGTGGGCTTGGACTACATCAAACAAGAAGTGGTGGAAAACGCCGAGCGCCGCAAAGAGTTGTACGAGCGCCTGCTCTACAGCTTGAAAGACCTGCCTGACCCATGGGCTGCGCGTATCGCTGGGGCGCAAAAGCACGAGTTCCAGCCCTTAGCCGTGGCAGCAGTGGCCGCAAATTAAGCAATAGGAGTAGTAAAGCATGAGCAATTGGACCGCTATTTGCGCCCTAGAAGACATCCCCGTACTGGGCAGCCGCGTGCTCTTGCGCGAGGATGGCAACAACATCGCCATCTTCCGCACCGGCAGCGACGAGGTATTTGCCCTGCGCGACCGTTGTCCGCACAAGGCCGGCCCCCTGTCGCAGGGCATCGTGCATGGTAAAACCGTGACCTGCCCCTTGCACAGCTGGAATATCGATTTGGACAGTGGCGAGGCGCAGGCCCCCGATGTGGGCTGTGCACCCAAAATCACCTGTTCGGTGCAAGGCGGCATCGTCCACCTCCAGCTGGCCTGAGCTGGCCATCTGAGCTACTCCCTGCAGCTGGCAAGGCAGGGGCAGCTCTGCGGTAGTGAACCCTTGCTTGAACGCCCGCCTGAGAATTTGTATGACTACTGTTGCGCTAAAGCCTTTGCACACCACGGCCTCGACCTGTTGCTATTGCGGCGTGGGCTGCGGCGTGCTGATCGAGCACGATGGCCAAAACATCACTGGGGTCAAGGGCGATCCTCAGCACCCCGCCAATTATGGGCGCCTGTGTACCAAGGGGCTTAATCTGGCCAAAACCGTGGCTTCGGATGCGGGGCGTTTGCTCCAACCACAGCTGCGGCGCGGGCGGGAGGATGAGCGCCAGGCTGCGACTTGGGACGAGGCGCTGGACTATACGGCCGAACGCTTTGCGCACATCATTGCCGAGCACGGTCCGCATAGCGTGGCCTTTTACCTCTCGGGGCAATTGCTGACTGAGGACTACTATGTCTTCAACAAAATTGCCAAAGGCTTGATCGGCACCAATAACATCGATACCAACTCGCGCCTGTGCATGAGCTCGGCCGTGGTGGCCTATAAAAAATCCTTGGGTGCCGACGGGCCGCCCACTTGCTACGAAGATTTAGAGCTGGCCGATTGCGTGCTCTTTGCTGGCAGCAATATGGCCTATGCCCACCCCGTGCTGTTTCGCCGCCTAGAGGCCGCCAAGCAAGCACGCGGGCAAAAATGGATAGTCATCGACCCGCGCCGCACCGACACCGCCGCCAGCGCCGATTTGCATTTGCAGATTCAGCCCGGCACCGATGTGGCGCTATTCAATGCCATGCTGCACCACATCATCTGGCAGGGCTGGATTGCGCCTGACTATATGGCAGCGCACACAGAAGGCTTTGCCGCACTGAAAGATTTGGTGCGCGATTACAGCCCACGCATGGCGGCTGATATCTGTGGCGTCAGCGCCGATGACATCATGCTCGCTGCCAGCTGGTTTGCGCAAAGCCCAGCCAGCCTGTCGCTGTATTGCATGGGGCTGAATCAATCCAGCCACGGCACGGATAAAAACCTCGCCCTGATCAATTTGCACCTGGCGACGCAGCAAATCGGGCGTGCCGGCGCTGGGCCTTTTTCGCTAACAGGCCAGCCCAATGCCATGGGTGGGCGCGAAGTTGGCGGCATGGCCACCATGCTGGCGGCGCACCGCGATTACGGCAATGCCCAGCACCGTGCGGATGTGGCGGCCTATTGGCAATTGCCGCCCGAGCGCATTAGCGATCAGCCGGGTTTGGCCGCGGTGGATATGTTTGCCGCCATCGAACGCGGTGATATCAAGGCGGTGTATATCGCTTGCACCAACCCCGCGCACTCCATGCCCAATTTGCAGCAAGTGCATGCCGCCCTGCGCAAAGCCGAGCTGGTGGTGGTGCAAGACTGTTTTGACAATACCGAAACCCTGGCCTTTGCCGATGTCGCGCTGTCGGCCACGGGCTGGGGCGAAAAAGAAGGCAGCGTCACCAATAGCGAACGCCGCATATCCCGCGTGCGTGCCGCCATACCTGCGCGTGGGCAGGCCAGGGGCGATTGGCAAATCGCGCGCGATTTTGGCCGTGCGCTAGAGCGCCATCTTCAGCCTGCTGCGCCATCCTTATTCGCTTGGGACGATAGCGCCGCCATTTTTGCCGAACATGCGGGTCTGAGCGCGGGTATGGATTTGGACATGACAGGCATCAGCCATAGCCTGCTAGAAAGCCATGGCCCGGTGCAATGGCCCCTGCCCGCAGGTGCCAGCGCAGTAGCCCATAGCCGCCGCTATACCGATGGCCAGTTTGCCACGGCCAATGGCAAAGCCAGATTTAGCCTGACCGACTATCAGCCCGTGGCTGAGCAGACCAGTGCGCGCTACCCCTTCCATTTGCTGACCGGGCGTTTGCGCGACCAATGGCATGGCATGAGCCGCACTGGGCGGGTGGCGGGTTTGATGCAGCACGCGCCCGAACCGCAGTTGAATATGCACCCCAAAGACATGGCCTTGCGTGGCCTAGAGACGGGGCAGCTGGTGCGGGTTGCCAGTAAATATGGCGAGCTGATTTTGCCCCTGCAAGAGGACGCTGGCCTAGCCCCCGGCAGTGTATTTGCCGCCATGCATTGGGGCGGGCAGTTCATGCATAGCAGTGGCATCAATGCCGTGCTGGGCGACGCCGTATGCGAGCAATCGCAGCAGCCCGAGCTCAAGCATGTGCCTGTGCGCATTGAGCCTGCGCAATTGTCTTGGCGCTGCATGTTGGCGCTGCGCGTAGCGGGTGATGCCCTGCCTTGGCAAGCGCGCCTGCAGCCTTGGCTGAGCAAAATGGCCTATGCCAGTTTGACTTGGCTGGCCGATGGCGTGCTTTTACTCAAAGCCGCCCATGCGCATAGCGATATTGAGTGGTTGCAGGGCGTGATGACGGCCTGTGATCTGCCCGCCTTGGGGCGCAGCGATGCGCAAACCATCAGCTATTACGATGGTCGCAAAGGCCAGAGCAAATGCGTGGCCTGGAGCAGTGATGAGGCCGGGCAGCAGTATTTGCGCGCCTTGGTATTTGCTGGCAGTCGCAGCGATGCGCAAACGGGCGAGCATCTGCTCGATCAATTGGCTGCCAACGCGGTGTGGACGGGCAGCCGCCTGAGTGCTTTGAACGCGCAAGCTGGGCAGAGTGCGCCACGCGACAAAGTGCTGTGCAATTGCAAGGGCATCACCGTCGCGCAAGTGCAAGCCCTGCGTCAGCAAGGCAAAGACATGGCGGCCATCCAAGGCGAATTGGGCTGCGGCACAGTTTGCGGCAGTTGCGTGCCTGAGCTCAAAGGCCTGTGCGCGGCTTAAAGCGCGTCTGCGCTGCTGTGCTTAAAGCGCCCGCGCTGCGGTGTTTAAGCGGCGGCGCTGCTGCTACTGCTGCCGCCGGTTTTCTCTAGCAGGCGGATGCCGCCTATTTCCATGCTTTTGTCTATGGCTTTGCACATATCGTAGATGGTTAGCAGGCTGGCGCTGCAGGCGCTCAGGGCTTCCATCTCTACCCCTGTGGGGCCAGTCGTGGCGCAGGTGGCCAGCACGCTCACGCCAGTTGCATCCAGCTGAAATTCCACACTGGCATGGCTAAGTGCTATGGGGTGGCATAGGGGAATCAGCTCGCTGCAGCGTTTGCTGGCCATGATGCCGGCAATGCGGGCTATGCCCAGTACATCGCCCTTGCCCATGCTGCCAGCGCGAATCTTTTCGATGGTGGCCGCTTGCAGGCTGATATGGCCGCAGGCGCGGGCGCGGCGCTGGCTATGGGGCTTGTGGCCGACATCGACCATCCAGGCCTGGCCTTGGGCGTCAAAGTGGTTGAATGTGCTGCTGCTATCGCGACTACTGCTCATGCGGACTTTCTGCCCCAGTCGTCTGGGTTATTGCGGTTGTCAAATTGGTGGTGACTAAAGCATAGGCCATAGCCTAGGGTATTTTCTTGCCAGCGAAATACGCTGCGCTGGCCTAGGTTCAGCGCCTGCTGCACAGCCGCCAATTGCGCTGGGTCGCGCCGCACTAGGCAGATGCAGCGCTGCGCCTCTTGTGTGTCTTCGGCCCACACGAGGCGGTGTGCGCCAGCTTGCGCAGTTTGGTAGAGGGCGGGCAAAAGATTGGGGGGCAGCTGCAGGCTATCGCAGGGCAAAACCAGCAGCCAGTCGGTTTGGCTGGCTAGTAAACCAGCCTCTATGCCCGCTAGCGGCCCCAGATAGGGCGGGCGCTGATCAGGCAGAACGCTAAAGCCCAAATCTTGGTACTGCGGAATATGCCGATTGG
>JAMIFN010000127.1:0-12314 GCA_035906235.1 Allobrachymonas sp.
CGGCAAATCGGTTGATTTTGTCTTCTACGCTGGGGCAGTAGCGTGGTCCTACACCTTCGATCTTGCCGGTGAACATGGGGCTGCGGTCAAAGCCGCTGCGGATGATTTCGTGCGTTTGTGCATTGGTGTGTGTAATCCAGCAAGGCAATTGCTGGGGATGCATGCGCCAGTTCCCCATAAAGCTGAAGTGCGGCACGGAAGCATTGCTAAGGGCTGTGGGATAGCTCAAACCTGCCGATGTTTCATGTGGAACACCATGCAAATCCATGCCATCGCCAGGCTGTTCTTGTAGTTTGGCGAAATCGATGCTGCGCCCGTCTATGCGGGGTGGCGTGCCTGTTTTTAGGCGGCCTTGCGGCAGTTTTAGCTCTTTTAAGTGTGTCGATAAAGATATTGCGGGTGGGTCCCCTGCCCTGCCCGCTTGGTAATTTTGCAGGCCAATGTGGATGCGCCCATCTAAAAAAGTGCCAGCAGTCAGCACCACGGTTTTGGCGGGAAAGCGAATGCCTGATTGGGTGACTGCGCCGACCACGCGATCGCCTTGCAACATCAGGTCATCGCAAGATTGTTGAAAAATCCAAAGGTTGGCTTGGTTTTCTAGCATGCGGCGGATTGCCGCTTTGTAGAGGATGCGGTCAGCCTGGGCACGGGTGGCGCGCACTGCAGGCCCTTTGCTGGAGTTGAGGATGCGGAACTGGATCCCCGCCTCATCCGTGGCCAGCGCCATGGCACCACCTAAAGCATCCACCTCTTTGACCAAATGCCCCTTACCTATGCCGCCTATGCTGGGGTTGCAGCTCATCTGCCCTAGGGTTTCAATATTGTGGGTCAGTAGCAAAGTGGCGCAGCCCATGCGCGCTGCCGCTAAAGCGGCTTCTGTGCCAGCATGGCCGCCACCAACAACAATGACATCAAAGATTTTTGGGTAATCCATAGCGCGCCCAAGCGAAAACAGGCCAATCCGACAGCCAATGGCATATTCAGAAACAAAAAGAAGGCGTATTTTAATGCTTAGGGCGTAATTTCCGCATGGTTTTGCAGGAAATAGCCGAGAAACCTGCCTAGGTAGCTATAGAAAAATGAGCGACCTTATACTTGTAAAGCGCGTTGAAAATCCTGAAGCTCCTGCGAATCGGGTAAATCTAAGAGCTTGTCCTGGGGCAGAATTTCACTGTATTCAAAGGCGGAGTGCTGACCCTGGGTTTCCAGCTCGCGCAGGCGCTCTAAAACCGCATAGGCACGAAAACTCTGCTCTAGCAGTGGATTATCTGATTGCACGGTAATGTGCTGGGACACCGCGTCAAATGCGTGCAAATGGGTGTCGGTTTCAGTTTTGCGGGCGGCGCGTTTTTGAGCCAAAGTGTGGCGTAAGACGCTGAGGGTCTGTGTGAGTTCAAGATTTGTGGTCATGGGGTGCCTTAAGGCTTGCAATACTTACATTCTAAGTATTAACCCCAGTTCAAAAAGGAAAAAAGCCACGCTTTGTGCAAATGTGCGTGTTGAGCAGATGCTTGTGGGGGGTAAAGCGTGAAATCCTGCACACCCACACCACCCTCCCAAACCCTGGCTTGTGGCAGCGCCCTAACTCAGCAAAGCTTGGCGAAATGCGGCGATCTCTTCCGCGTCGGGGATTTTTGGGTCGATCGCAGGGGGGGTAATAAGGGATGCCGTAGGGGTAAGCGCCGCCACCCCGGTCTCTGGCGCTTGTCCCATTGCTGCTTGCGGGGTATTGGCGATTGCTTGCTTGGGTTGGTGTTGAATTTCTTGAAGTTGGCCCAAGACGGATTGCGCGCGGGATGCTTGGTCTAGCAAGGCGCTGGCCGAGCTAGGGCTGCAATCGCTGGACGAGGCAAACTCGGACATCTGCGCATCGGTTTGTGCCCTGCGTGTCGCGCGTTTTTGCGCCAGCGTGTTGCGCAGGTTATTCAGGGCTTGCTGCAAGTGGTTGGCGTCGGAACTCATGGGGCGCACAAAAAAGGGCTTGGAGGTTTTACATCATAAAGGCCAGCGGGGTTTTTGTGCCAATAAAAAGGTGGGGTTTTTTGTGCGGCTGTGCAGACAAAAGAGGGGTATGCATCAGCTTGGCACTTTCATGCATACTTGTTGGGGAAATCTTGGCGCTGTCACGCGCCCAAAGAAAGGTCTTTATGCAAATATGGGGTGCTTGTTGGGGGGTAGCATTGGCCGCGCTGCTGTGTGTGGTCTTGGGTGAGCCTTATGTTTTTTGGTGGGCAGTTTTTGGGGCTATTTTTGGCGCGCTGGCGGGGTGGAGCTTGCAGCGCGTGCTGCGCGGCGAGTGGTTGCGTTGGTACCGTGAACAGTTGGCTAAGGATTTTTCGGCGCAGCTTGAGGTGGCAGCCGCATCTGCTGCTGCCGCGCGCCACCAGCCCCCAGTTGCAGATGGTGTTTTAGCGGAGTCTGCGGCAAGTGTTGCAGTGGCCACGCCGCCGACTTTGGAGCCTAATTTCGAACCTGTTTTCAAGCCTACGCCCGATCTTGTTCTTCCACCCAAACGCCGCCTATTGTCCAGTAGCGCGCAGCAGCAAGAGGCGCTATTGGCTGATGTGCAAAACTTGGGAGTGGTGCAGCCTGCAGCGACACAAAACCAAAGCGATTGGCTCAGCGCCCAAGCGCCTAGCCTCACTACTAGCCATACAGGCCAGCCCGCTTGGTTGCAAGCTGCGCAAAATTGGCTGTCTGGCGGCAATGTGGTGGTGCGCCTAGGGGTGTTTTTGCTCTTTATCGGTTTGGCCTTTTTGGCCAAATACGCGGTTCAGGCGGGCTTGTTTCCGCCCCCCTTGCGTGTTGCCAGTATTGCGGCTGTGGGTGTGGCGCTGCTTATGGTGGGCTGGAAAATCACCAGTGCCAGCAATGCGCGGCGCCAACAATATGCCCTGACTTTGCAGGGCGCGGGTGTGGCGGTGCTCTACCTCAGCGTTTATGCGGCGCTGCGTTTGTATGGCTTGCTCACGCCTACTGCGGCATTTGCTCTGCTGGCGGCGGTGGCAGGTTTAGGTGCGGTATTGGCTTTGGCGCAGGGCAGCCAGGTATTGGCCTTTATCGGCTTTGCAGGCGGCTTTGCAGCGCCTGTGTTGGCCTCTAGCGGTGGCGGCCAGTTTGTGCTGCTGTTTAGCTATTACCTGCTGCTCAATGTGGTGCTGGTGGGCTTGGCCTATGCGCGTGCTTGGCGGGCTTTGAATCTGCTGGGCTTCGGCTTTAGTTTTGCTGTGTTGGGTGCTTGGGTCATGGGCAGTTATCAGCCTAGCAACTACGCCCAAGTGCAGCCTTTTGTCTTGGCTTATTTCGCGCTCTATGTGCTGGCGGCTTTGTTCTATGCCTTGCGTCACAGCTTGGCGCCACGGCGCGCCTTAGACGCTACCCTGCTGTTTGGCGTGCCTGCGGCCACCATGGGCATACAAAGCCAATTGCTCGATGCCCTGCCCTATGGCGCGGCTTGGTCGGCGGTGGGTATGGCGGGTTTTTATGCTGCGCTGAGTATGTGGACACATAGGCAAGCCAGTTTAAGCAGCCCTGCCGCCGCCCGCGCAGTCATTGCGCGTTGGTTGGGCGAGAGCTACTTGGCGCTGGCGCTGGTCTTTTTAACTTTAGCCGTACCTCTAGCTTTGGATGCGCCGTGGACAGCTGCCATTTGGGCGCTAGAAGGCGCGGCGGTGTACTGGGTCGGGCAACGCCAAGGGCATTGGTTCCCGCGCTTGATGGGCTTGGCACTGCAGCCTTTGGCCTTGTGTGTGTTTTGGGATGCCGATATCGCCAGCGCCACGGCAGCTGTGCTGCACCCGCGCCTGCCAGGTTTGCTGATTTTGGCCGCCGCTGCGGGGTTGATGTGCTACTGGCTGCATCTGCGTGAGCGCTACGCCGCCGCACGCCAAGCCAGCTTGGCTGCCTTAACAGGCTGGAGCAAAGCCGCCGCTGCCTGGGTTGATGCCTTAGAGCGCGTGGCGGTGCTGCCCCTGTTTGCGTTGGGCTTGTGGTCGTGGCTAGAGGCGGGGGTTAAGCAAATCACCCGCTACATCAGCGATGCCAGCCGTGGAGATGGCGGCTATGCCTGGATATCAGGGGCATACCAAACGCATGCCATGCTGGCATTTTTGGCGTTAACAGCCTTTGCGTTGCACTTTGCCGCACGCCCGCAACGCCGCCAGGCTTTGGCTCTAGCTGCCGCGCCCACTGCCCTGCTCTTGCCCGCCTTGCTGATTTTTGCGGGGCTAGAAGCCTTTGGCCGCGATGCGTTTTGGCAAAACGCGGGCTGGCTGGCTTGGCCGCTGGCTTTGGCTGCCTATGTTTACGCTTTGCGTGGGGTCGATGGCAGTCAAGCGGGCAAAAGTGGGATTGGTTGGGGCTGGGTCCACGCTGGTAGCTGGCCGGTGCTGGCTTTGTTGCTGGTCGACACCTTGGATACGGCGGTGCGCCACTGGGGGCTGAAAGGCAGCGCCTGGGACGATGCCGCCTGGCCCTTTGCAGCCCTTGTGTTGCTGGCCGCGCTGGGTTGGGTGGCCTATGCACGCCACTATCAGGTGCGCGACAGCTGGCCTTGGCAGCCCTATAGCCAAGCCTGGCTGCGCTGGGGGCAAAACCTGCTGGCGCTGTGCTTGCTGGGTTTTGCTTTGGTGTTGGCGCTGGATTCCAGTGGCGACAGCGCGCCCCTGCCCTATCTGCCTCTGCTCAATCCCACGGATGCCACTTTGATACTGGCGGCGCTGGCGCTGTGGGCTTGGCAGCGCCGTACGCAAGGCGGCGCTATGGCCTTGCAGCTGTTGCCGCAGCGTGCGCAGCGTTGGGGTTTGGCTTTGTGGGGATTTGTTGTGCTCAACACCATTTGGCTGCGCGTGGTACACCACGGCTGGGATTTGCCTTGGGATAGCGACGCGCTCTATGGCTCTTTCGTCACGCAAGCGGGCTATTCGATTTTGTGGACCCTGCTGGCGCTGGGCATGATGCTGCTGGCCGCACGCCGCAGCAGGCGCAGCCTGTGGTTGGCGGGCGCGGGCCTGCTGGGGCTGACGGTGCTCAAACTGCTGTTGGTGGATTTATCCAACTCAGGCGGGGCTGAACGCATCATCAGCTTTATTGCCGTGGGTGGCTTGATGCTGGTGGTGGGGTATTTTGTACCCCTGCCCGCCAAGGTGGATGAGGATGATGTGGTGGCCTAATGACTCTGGCGTGCAAACCCCGTTCTTTTGCGCCTCCTCACACCCCTCACGCTCGCATCTGCACAATCTGCTCGCGCAAATGCCCAGCTAGGCGCTTGCGGCTGTGGTCTAGCGCCGCCAGCGGCTGGCCAAATTGCAACTGGGCAATATAGGGGCCGCTGGCCAAGGTATTGCGCAACGATTGCAAAAAATTCAGCGGGCTGGCGTAGCTCACCGCCGTGCTGCGCTGCCCTGTAGTTTGTCCTTGGGCTTTTAGGCGGTAATCCAAGGCCACGGCCTGCACGGGGCAGCCTGCGTTAATGGCCGCTTGCAGCATATTGCCGTGGAAAGTCTCCACCGCTGCGCCGCTGCTGGTTTTTCCTTCAGGAAAAAGCGCGACGATGCCGCCATTTGTGCGCAAGTAACCGCTCACCTGCTCAATCACCCGCGCCATATCCCGGGCTGAGCTGCGCTCGACAAACACCGCGCCCGCTTGCTGCGTCATCCAGCCCAAAATCGGCCAATGCTTGTTTTCGATGCGGGCGACAAACTGCACAGGCGCGGCGGCCAGCAGCAGCAAAATATCCAGCCAGCTGATGTGGTTGGCCACCAAAAGCAAAGGCCCTGTTTGCGGCGGCTCGCCCTGCACCTGCACCGTGACGCGAAACACGCGCAGCAAACGCCGCGCCCAGGCTTGCGTTAAAGCCTGACGGCGCGGCAAGCTGACACGGGGAAACACGAGGCGCATGGTGGCGTAACCCTGCAACAGCCAAAACAGCGCCGCCAGCAGCACCCAGGGCAGGCGCAAGGCGGCAAGCCATTTTTTCAGGCGCATATTCATGCTTGCAATTCGCGCGCAGCCAGTGCCGCCAACACAAACAAAGGCGCGGTTTCCGCCCGCAAAACCCGCGCCCCTAGATGGCAGGGCGTGCAGCCTGCGGCTTGGGCAGCAGCCAATTCAGCAGGGCTAAAACCGCCTTCAGGCCCTATTAAAAATGTAGCTGCACAGGCAGGTTTTACGGCCTGAAACAGCGATTTGGCTTGAAAATTTGCATCATCAGGTGGGCTGAGGACAAACCGCGCCGTGCTATCGGGCGTTTGCAGCCAAGCCGCCAAAGTTTGCACGGGTGCGATGGCGGGCAGGCGGTTGCGCCCGCATTGCTCGGCCGCGCCTTGGGCTATGGCCTGCCAATGGGCGCGTTTTTTCTCGGCCCGCGCATCGCCTGCGGTGGTGGATAGGCGCAGCACGCTGCGCTCGCTCATCAGCGGGGTGATGCTGGCCGCGCCCAGCTCGGTGGCTTTTTCCATCAGCCAATCCATGCGTTCATTCGCGGGCAGGCTAATCGCAAAGTGGATGGGCGTGGCCAGCTCGCGCTCAGTCGCATCGTGCGCGCCCTCATCCCCTACTCGCACCTGCACGCCGCTGCGCGTCATGGCGGTGATTTGCGCCTGCCAGCTGCCGCCTGTGCCGTTGAACAATTCAATGGCTTGCCCGGGCTGCATGCGCAGCACCTGCACATGGCGGGCTGCGCCTGCGGGCAGGTCAAGCAGGGCGTTGGCGGCTAATTCGGTGGGGCAATAGAAACGGGGCATGGGGTATTTCCCTCTCCCCGAGGGAGAGGGTAGGGTGAGGGTTAGTAATTCAGTAATAGGCAAATATAGTCAACTGCATGGTTCTCCTTCTATGCCGAGATAGGGGTGGATTTACTGCAAGTGTGCAATATCAACCCTCACCCTACCCTCTCCCTCGGGGAGAGGGGGATACCTGGATTCCCGCCTGCGCGGGAATGACAAGAGAAACGAAGAATTGTGGCACAGCCCACACGCCCCAAGCGCCCCGCCCATGCCACAATCTGCGCCCATGCAGCACACCTTCCTCTGGCACGATTACGAAACCTTTGGCACCAATCCGCGCAGCGATAGGCCGGCGCAGTTTGCCGCCATCCGCACCGATGCCGATTTGAACGAAATCGGTGTGCCCATCAATATCTTGTGCCAGCCCGCGCCCGATTATTTGCCCGATGCGCAAAGCTGCTTGATTACCGGCATCACACCGCAGGCCTGCCACGCCCAGGGTCTGCCAGAACACCAATTCGCCGCGCAGATTCACGCCGCCTTCAGCCAGCCTGACACCATAGGCGTGGGTTACAACAGCATCCGTTTTGATGACGAGTTCACGCGCTTTTTGCTTTGGCGCAATTTGTTTGAACCCTATGGACGCGAATGGCAAAACGGCTGCGCGCGCTGGGATTTATTGGATGTCGTGCGTCTATGCCATGCCCTGCGGCCAGATGGCATCAACTGGCCAAAAAACGAAGCTGGCCACACCAGCTTTCGCCTGGAACATTTAAGCGCCGCCAATGGCCTGGCGCACGAAGCCGCGCACGATGCGCTCAGCGATGTGCGCGCCACCATAGCCCTGGCGCGGCTGGTTAAAAACGCGCAGCCCAAGCTGTGGGAATTTGCCCTGCAATTGCGCAGCAAACAGCGCGTGGCCGAGGTGCTGAGCTGGCCGACCAGCCCGCAGTTGGCGCAGCCCTTTTTACATGTCAGCAGCATGATTCCCGCTGAATACGGCTGCATCGCCGTCATGCTGCCGCTGGCGCAACACCCCAGCAATAAAAACGAAGTCATCGCCTGGGATTTGCGCCAGGACCCGCGCCAGCTGGCCAGCCTGAACGCCGAGGACATCCGCCTGCGCCTGTTTAGCAAAACCGAGGCATTGGCCGAGCTGGGGCAAGCGCGCCTGCCGATTAAAACCATCCACCTGAACAAATCGCCCATGGTGGTGGCGCAGCTCAAAACCTTAAGCGCCGCGCAAGCGCAAACATGGCAAATCGACATGGCGCAAAGCCTGCAATACGCCGAACACGCCCGCGCCCTGCCCGATATGAGCGCCATTTGGCAAGCCGTCTATACGCGGCCTGATAGTGGGGACGAATTACCCGATGTCGATGGCGATTTATACGGCGGTTTTTTAAGCAATGGCGACAGGCGCAAGCTTGACCACCTGCGCAGCTTGCAAGGCGATGCCCTGCACAGCGCCCGCACCGCGTTTTAAGATGAGCGCCTAGAGGAATTGTTTTTTCGCTACCGCGCGCGCAATTTTTTGCAAGGCATGGCGGCAGCAGATCAAGCGCGTTGGTTTGCGCACTGCTTGGCGCGGCTGCAAGCTGGGCAAGATGGTGCGCGCAGCGTGGCAGCATTGCACGCGCAAATCGAGCAACTGCAAGAAGAAAACCCCAGCGAAGCCCAGCAAGCGATTTTGGAAGACCTGTACAGCTACGCCGACGAGCTGGTCTATAGCCTAGAGAGCTGGCAAGAACAATTGCAGGGCTTGCTCTAGCCCATAGACCCCAAGGATGTGCGCATGAAACTCCCCCTGCCCCAAAGTTTTGAATGGCTCATAGGCTGGCGCTACGCCCGCGTTGGGCGGCGCGGGCGCGGCAATGGCTTTATTTCCTTCATCTCGGGCGTATCCATGCTGGGCATCGCGCTGGGGGTGGCGGCGCTCATCATCGTGCTCTCGGTCATGAATGGTTTTCAAAAAGAAGTGCGCGACCGCATGTTGGCGGTGGTTTCGCATATCGAGATTTATGCCCTGAGCGGCGATTTGCTCGACCAAGCTGGCGCTTTGCAAAAAGTGCAAACCATCGCCGGCGTGCAAGCGAGCGCGCCCTTTGTTGCGGCGCAGGCACTGGTGGGCAGGGGCGATGTCATGCGCGGCGTGCTGGTGCGCGGCATAGACCCTGAGCAAGAAGAAAAAGTCGCCGATGCCTTCACCGCGCAAAGCGATTTAGCCAGCAGCCTAGCGCTGCTGCAGGCGGGCAGTTTTCATGTGGTGTTGGGGGCGGATTTGGCGCGCAGCCTGGGTGCGGGTGTGGGCGATAGCGTCACCCTCATCGTGCCCAGTGGCCAATCTACGCTGGCGGGCATCGCCCCGCGCCTGCGGCAATTTACCGTGGTGGGGCTGCTCAATTCGGGGCATTTTGAATACGACTCCAGCCTGGCGCTGACCAGCTTGCAAGACGCGCAGCGCCTGACCCGCGCCGCCGTGGGGCTGCGTTTAAAACTGGCCGATTTGCACCAAGCGCCGCAAGTGGCGGCGCAATTGCAAACGGCGCTGGGCGATGCGTTTGTGGTGCGTGACTGGACGCAGCAAAACCGCACCTGGTTTGCCGCTGTGCAGCTGGAAAAGCGCATGATGTTCATCATCCTGACCCTCATCGTCGCCGTGGCCGCCTTCAATTTGGTCAGCACCTTGGTCATGAGCGTGACCGACAAAGCCGCCGACATCGCCATCTTGCGCACCCTAGGCGCTAGCCCGGGCAGCATCATGGGCATTTTTATGGTGCAAGGCGCTTGGGTCGGCATCTTGGGCACGGCGCTGGGGCTGGGCTTGGGGCTGCTGATTGCCTGCAATATTGATGTGCTGGTGCCCGCGCTCGAGCGCTTGCTGCACACCAGCTTCTTGCCCAAAGAGGTGTATTTAATCAACCGCATGCCCAGCGACCCGCAGGCGAGCGATATCGTGCCGATTGCGCTGATTTCGCTGCTGCTGGCCTTTGTCGCCACGCTCTACCCCAGCTGGCGTGCCAGCCGCGTGCAACCTGCACAAGCCCTGCGTTAGGTGCTTTAATTGCTATTGAAAAATGAGTTACTTGGGCAGGATTCTCGGCCTAAAAGCCCTAAAACACCTGTAAAAATATCTTTTTGGCTCGGCAAAACTGCTTATTGTTCCATTTTTGGCGCAATCAACAAGTTTTAAAGTGAATTATCCCATTGGTGGTGATAATTAACCCTCAAACCCGCGCCACGATGCTGGTCATTACCTTGGCGGCGGCGCGCATGGCGGTTTTGATGGGGTGTGGTAAATCGCGTGCGCCCAAGGCTTGGGCGTGTTCGCGGTGCTCCAATTCCTCGCGCTGCATTTGCTGCAAAATCAGGCGCGAATGCGCGTCTTGCTCAGGCAGACGCTCGATGTGGCTTTGCAGATGCGCCCCCACCTGGTGCTCGGTTTCGGCCACAAAGCCCAAACTCCAGTCATCCCCCAGTTTGGCTGCGCCATAACCGATGGCAAACGCCCCGGCATACCACAGCGGGTTGAATACCGAGGGGCGTGCGTGCAACTGCGTCAGGCGGCGCTCCGTCCAGGCCAGGTGGTCCATCTCCTCTTGCCCTGCCTGCACCAAATGCCCGCGCAGCGTCGCATTTTGCGTGGCCAGTGCCTGTCCGCTGTACAGCGCTTGGGCGCAAATTTCACCCGTGTGGTTCACCCGCATCATGCGGGCTACGGCCTGTTGTTCGGTGGCGTTCAGGGGCGCGGTTGGTGTCTGCGCCGCCTCGGGCGGCCTGCTGCTGTGCGCGGGGGCAAACAGCGTGCGCAGCGCCAAATCAGCAGCCGACAAATAGGCATCTAAGGGCTTGCGGGCAAGCTGGGATGAGGCGGCAGCTGTGCCGGCAGCGGTAGCCGTGGTGGCCGTGGTAAAAGTGGACATAATCTTCCCCGGGAAAACCCTGGAAACTGGCAAATACAAGGGATAAGTGTGGCGAATCTGCGCAGGATAAGGGCAAAAACCCCCGCTGTCAGTTTACAACCCACGATCACATCCCTGAAAATTGCGCGCTGTAGAATGGGCATCATCCATGGGCGTGTTCGCCCTTTTCCTCTTTTTAAACTCCCGGAGCGAATTCATGAAAAACTCTCGTATTGCATTGGCTGCGGCATTGGCTAGCCTGACAGCCGGCGCAGCACTGGCACAAAGCGGCAACAGCGTCGAGCTGTATGGCGTGGCCGATGCCTATGTTGGTTCTAAATCGGTATACCAATACTCCGGTTTCGACCCTGTTGCACAGCAATTTGTTGCCACCAAAAACAGCCAAGCGGTGGTCGATTCAGGTGGTCTGAGCGAAAGCCGCCTGGGCATTCGTGTAAAAGAGGATCTGGGCAACGGCCTCAACGCCTTTGCCGTGTTTGAACAAGCCGTGAGCTTGGACGCAGGCACCACCGGCGCAGCCGCACGCAAAAGCGTCGTCGGCCTGTCCTCAGACTGGGGTAGCGTGTCTTTGGGCCGTCAAGCCTCGTCTTACCACGACCTGCACACCAGCTACGATGTTCAAGCTGATGGCCAATTCAGCGCCATTGCAGGCCTGCCCCTGAACGCCGCAGCCATGACGCAAGTGGCCGCCTTCCGCGTATGCCAAACAGAAGCCCTATGTATGGGCAACCCCGGTGTTTTGGCCAACACCTTGGCGGTTATCAACGGCAACGGCTACGCCGCGCGCACAGGCGCTTTTGTGGGCTATCAAAAACGCTTTAACAACAGCCTGCGCTACGACACGCCCAATTTCAATGGCTTCACCGGCTCAGTCTCTGTAGGTGTGGGCGAAAACAAAACGGGCGTTAGCAAAGCCGGCCTCAATACCGCGTTTAGCCTGAACTACGCCAACGGTCCCCTCAGCCTAGGCATTGCCCACCAGCAAGATCAAGAACAAGCGCCCGCCGTTATCGTGTTGCCAGGTTCAGGTACACCAGTCGGCATTACCCCTGCTGGCGGCATTGTGAAACTGAACAACACCCTGCTGGCTGGATCCTACGATTTTGGCGTTCTGCGCCTGAACATGGGCTTCAATGTGGCCAAGTACAACATGACGGGTGTGCGCAACCAAAAAGAAACCTTCATCGGTGCCACCATCCCCATGGGTGCGCTCACCTTGGTTGGCCAGTACGCGCATTCACAAGGCAACAGCTTGAACAAAGCCACCAGCTTTGCCGGCGAAGCGCAATACGCCCTGTCTAAACGCAGCACCGTGTACGCCGCCTACAACCACAGCAAACTGCCAGCCTACAAAAACAACATCGTGGGTTTTGGCCTGCGTCATGCGTTCTAAGCAGCGCCTCGCGCACTGGTAAAAACCCGCTAAGGCGGGTTTTTTTGCGGGTGCGACACGGGGCGCAAAACCATGACTGACAGCCATACAGCATAAAGGTTGCAGATTTGCGACAGTATGATGGTTTTCCCGCACTTATTTGCCCCCAGCTTTTGCCTGGACCTCAAAAGTCTGGTGCAATAGCGCCAACTTCCTAGTCAACGGAGGTTGGCTCGGGAGAACCGAAGCCCGTTGCAGGCAGCGCTAGCGTGTAAAAGTGCAGCGCCCTGCGAT
>JAMIFN010000128.1:0-3926 GCA_035906235.1 Allobrachymonas sp.
CTTAAAGTGGGGGAATAAAGTGGGGAAAGACCTAGAGGGCGATTCTAATCGCAGCGCATTCGTCTCTTTCCGGCTTTGGCGAAATGCAGCGCGGCTAGAATGCGCAGCTATCTTGCGGGGCGCCTGCCGCCTTTTTTATTGTTTTTACGCCTCATTTATGCCGCCGAAAAAAAGCCCATCTCGCCGCTCAGCATCCGTAAAAAGCGCAGGGCGGGCTCATGCCCGAGGCCTGTACTTTTGGGTGTGGATGGGCTTGGCTGCCATCATCGCCGTAGCTGACCAATACACCAAAACACTGGTTTTGGGCTATTACCAATTGGGCGATGTCACGCCCGTGACGAGTTTTTTCAATGTCACGCGCTTGCATAACCCCGGCGCAGCTTTCTCTTTTCTAGCCGATGCTGGAGGCTGGCAGCGCTGGTTTTTCCTTGTGGTCAGCGTGGTGGCCGTGTGTGCCATTGTGTATTTTTTGGCCAAACACGGGCAGCAAAAATTGTTTGCTTTTGCACTGGCTTGCATCATGGGTGGAGCCTTGGGCAATTTGATCGACCGCAGCATGCACGGTTATGTGGTGGATTTTTTAGATTTCCATTTCCACTGGCTCTCCCCGCTTTTTTATCAGGGGCACTTCCCCGCTTTCAATCTGGCCGATAGCGCTATCTTTCTTGGCGCCGCCTGTTTGATTGTGGACGAGCTGCTGCGTGTGCGCAAAAACTGAAATAAAACAATAGCTGCTCAGGCAGGTATGACGGCTTAAATCGCCAAAAATGGCGTGAATTTTAACTTTTGACTATCGCGTTTTTTGGCAAAAGCTTCAGCGCAGTGCGGGGGATGTGTCGGGCTTTGGGGTATGCTGAAAGCGCCCTCCGTTGGAGGCGCGTTTTATCTTCAGCCCTATAAGGAGAGAGCATATGAGCAAGAAAAAAGCCCTGAGCACCGCCGCTGATATCGATATTGGCATCAGCCAAGAGCAGCGCAAAAAAATCGCCGACGGCTTAAGTCATCTGCTGGCCGATACCTACACCTTGTATTTGATGACGCATAACTTCCACTGGAATGTGCAAGGCCCCATGTTCAATACCTTGCACACCATGTTTATGACGCAATACACCGAGCTGTGGACGGCCTTGGACCAGATCGCCGAGCGTATTCGCGCCCTGGATTTTCCCGCGCCTGGCACTTACGCCAGTTTGAGCAAATTGGCCAGCATTGAAGAGGTCGAAGGCGTGCCTAGCGCCGATGAGATGGTGGCTTATTTGGCCAAGGGCCACGAGGCGGTGGCGCGCACGGCGCGTTCACTGTTTGCGGCTGTGGACAAAGCCAGCGATGAGCCTTCAGCGGATTTGTTGACGCAGCGCCTGACCATCCACGAAAAAACCGCATGGATGCTGCGTTCGCTGTTGCGCTAAGCCATAGGGTGCTTCTCGCCAGTGCTCAATCAGAACAAAAGGCCCAGCATTCGGGCGTTTTTGATGCGCGTGGGAGGCGCTGATTACTTGCTGCGCGCTAAACCAGTCAGGGCTTGAAATGCGATTTGTCTGCCTTGGGCAATGACTGGCTCTTGCCATGAGCTATCGGCTTTAAAGCTCACTGCGCGCATCATGGCATGGGTGCGGTTGCTGTCTTGTACACTGGGCTGATTTTGTGCTTGTAGCCATTGGGCTGAGCGTGCGGCAAAAGACAGCTCTTGCATGGACTCGATCACGGCAAAGTAGGCGGCTAAACCTGTGTACTGCGCCTGTGGGCATTCTTGCGCGAAGCTGATAACGGGATTGCCCGTGCCAAAGGGAATCAGAGTTTGCAGTGCATCTGGACGTGCGACCAATGCCATATTGTCACCAGATGCCCACCAGTCGCGTGCGCGGTCTATGGCATCTTCGTCTCACTTGGGTTGGCGTTGGCAACCAGCGTGGCCTGACCCTGGCTGATGCCCCAGCCCCTGCGCATATCTAGCCACGCCACATATTGGGCTTTTTGTCCATAGGTTTGCAAGATTTTTCGCCATTGTTGGTGGGACCAGCTGGGAGCAGTGCCTCCGTAGTAAAAACCGGTTGGGCGGGTGTATTGCCCCCGTTGATGGATGTTCAGCAAAAAATTCAGGCCATGTTTTTTGATGATTTCTTGGGTGGCGGCTTCGCTCTCAGTACCCACTTCCCACGCCGGGGTGAGTGCCCTCTCATGCAATTGCTCATACCCCAGGTTGGCAGGTAGGGGTTGTGAGAAATCTACAAAATTGCGCACAAAGTTGATGTTGTCTGCGTCGCCAAAAGTCAGATGTGACATACCCCAGGGATTGACCGCATGGACATACAGCACAGCTATACCCGAGGCTTGCAATTGCTCGTGCCACTGCGCGTCGTGCAGCAGATAACTTTGGATGGCGCTGCCTGCAAAGCCATCAGCGCCTTGTGTGCCACAGCTCAAAACCAACAGGCGCTGGGCATCCGGGCTGCCGCTATAGGCGAGATCGATAGCCAAGTCTTCGCCTTCTAAGCCCTTCTCAGCCTGGATGAAGCTGCGACTAGCCAGCCCAGCTGAGGCGACTGCTTTCAGAAAATTGGCTCGTGCGGCAGCATAAGTGCTGGAAAAATATGGGCTGATATCGCTCATTACCGGGGCTCCCTGGCTGCTGTTGGCAGCTCTATATGAACCACCTCGTCCCAAATTTTGATGGCTAAGGGAAAAAGTGCGTCGTTAAAGTCGTAGCTGGGATTGTGCAACATACACGGTCCCATACCGTGGCCATTTACCCGGTGCGTACCCTCACCATTGCCTAAAAAGAAATAGCAACCTGGTTTTGCCTGCAACATGTAGGAAAAATCCTCGGCTCCCATTGTCGGCTCTTGTGCCTGAATAGAAGTCACACCGAGCGCTTGTGTGGCGGCGCGGCGCACGATATCGACCTGTGGTGCATGGTTGATGGTGGGCGGGTAATTGCGTTCAAACACCAATGTGGAGCTGCAGCCATAGGCGGAGGAGATGGCGCTGCTTATCTGCCTCATGCGCGCTTCGATGATATCAAGCACATCTAGGGTGAAGGTGCGTACCGTACCCTCTAGCGTGCAGGTATTTGGGGTGACATTGCTGGCTTCGCCAGCGCGCAAAATGGTAATGCTGAGCACGGCATCATCAATGGGGCGCAAATTGCGGCTCACGATGGTTTGCAGGCTTTGAATCAGCGCGGCAGCGGCTACCACGGGGTCTTGTCCCAAATGCGGCATGGCGGCGTGACCGCCTTTGCCCTCGATGGTGATTTTGAACTCGTTTGACGACCCCATCACCGGCCCCGCGCTAGCGGCTACGGTGCCTACGGGCAGGCCTGGCCAGTTGTGCAGGGCATAAATCGCATCCATGGGGAAGCGGCTAAACAGGCCATCATCCATCATGGCTTTGGCGCCGCCTCCACCCTCTTCGGCGGGCTGAAAAATCACATATACCGTGCCATCAAATGCGCCATGCTGCGCTAAATACTGAGCCGTAGCCAGCAGCGTGGCCGTGTGCCCATCGTGGCCACAGGCGTGCATGCGGCCAGTGTGAATGGAGGCGTGGGGAAATTGGTTGTGCTCTTGCATAGGCAGCGCGTCCATATCGGCGCGCAGCCCGATGGCGCGGGCGTTGCTGCCTTTTTGGATCACGCCGACGAGGCCAGTTTTACCCAGGCCACGGTGTACGGTAATGCCCCAGCTTTGCAGTTTTTCTGCCACCAAGGAACTGGTGCGTTCTTCGGCAAAACACAGCTCGGGGTGGGCGTGGATATCACGGCGCAAGGCCTGCAAACTGTTGCCGTGCTCTGCCCAAAAAATGTCGATTGTGCTGGTGCTCATGGTAAAGAATTTAGCACAAAGCCCGCAGTAAAACGCTTTGGTATGTTGATGAAAACCCTGCCAGTCAGTTCGGATTCAGCAGCATTGAAAATGATAGTTGCT
>JAMIFN010000129.1:0-3120 GCA_035906235.1 Allobrachymonas sp.
TCTTTGCCAATGTCATTGAGGTTGTTGGCCACAGAGCGCCGCACATACAGCGCGGGGTCGTCCTTCAAGCGCTCCAGCAAGGCCAACACCGGCGTGGGATCGCGCTGAAAAGCGGGCAGGCGCGAGGCCCAAGGCAATCTGGGCCGCGTGCCCTCGGAGACCAGCCGGCGCACATGCTCGCTTGGGTCGCGCGTCCAATCCATCAGGCGCTCAAGGGTAGCCTGCGTGTGCTTTTGCAAAAAAGGCCGAATGCTGAACTCTGCCGTAAACCGCTGGGTCAGCGCATGTTGCGCCTGCATCGACAAATCAAAATGCCCCAAACCGAATTCGGCCACAAACACCGTGTGTGGCAAAAACAAAAAAGACGCTAGCGATAGCCCCGGATCACGCCCATGCGGTTGCTGGGCAGAGGCCAGCACAATGCCGAGCGCATCGGGATAGTTGGCCGGCAAGTTACGGTGCAGAGCCCGTGCAATGTGCTTGCCCCGCGGCATCAATGCCAGCGCTTCGTAACCTGAGAGTGCGTCGTGCAAGAAGGCATCCGCATCAAAACGCGGGTGCACCGCCTTCACCATGCGCGCGATGGCTTGGGGTACGTCGGGGCCATATTGGGCGATGAGGGGTTCGGCCATGCGGGCAGTTTAATTGCTAGGGCCAGACTGCTTTCCTATTCGCTAGACGGGCGCACCAGAATCGCGTTCCAATTCGGGTGGCGGCCAAAGCTATCGATGATCGTCTTATGGAGCCTATAGAAGATCACGTTGTCGTTTATGCCCAACTGGGTAACCAGCGCAACGGCGCGCGCCATGCGAACAGCTCACACCGCGCCGCCGCCTCCAGCGTGTCGCCAAACCGCGTGCGCATGGCTTCGTCCAGCGCGGCATCTTTGACAAAATGCTGTTTGGGACTAAGTTCGTTGAACCAAAAATCGAGAATGTTTTGAGCTTGCATGGTGAAAGGAAAGCCCATGGTCCCGGTGCCCACGAAAGAACTGTCGTACTGGAGATGCGGTCTTGAAGCGTAAATTGGGCTATTTACGCTTCAAAAGTGATGCGTAAAAGGCCATAATACGCTTCATGTACCTCTGGCAATCCCCCCATTGGCCTGAACTGACCCACGACGCCGCCTCCGTTGCGCCAGACGTGGCTCGGGCGAGGTTAGCGCAAGGCAAGCTGCTGGGCTTGGCCGCCAGCTTGCAACTTTTGGAACTGGGCGAGCTACAACTGAACAGTTGGGCGCTAGAGGCCATGGCCACCGCGCAGATAGAAGGCGAAACCCTGCCACTGCATTCCGTGCGCGCCTCCGCTGCCCGGCGCTTAGGCTTGCCGGACGCTAGCCTTGCCGAGCGTGACCCGCGCACCGAGGCTACGCTGGACATTCTGCAAGCCGCCGCCAAACAGTGGCAACAAACGCTCAGCACCGATCACATCCTGGCCTGGCATGCGGCACTGTTCCCAACGGGCTATAGCGGCATCACCCGCATTGCTGCGGGGCAATACCGCACCCATGCCGAGCCGATGCAGATCGTCACCGCCCGCCTGGGCAAGCCCGACGTGGTGCACTATCAGGCGCCACCGTCCAGCGACGTGTCTGCCCACATGCAAGCGCTGCTGCTGTGGTTTAACAGCAGCCATGGGCAGATCGACGGCCTGGTGCGCGCTGCCCTGCTGCACCTGCACTTTGAAGCGATTCACCCGTTTGAAGACGGCAATGGCCGTGTGGGACGAGCGCTGGCCGAACTGGCCCTGGCGCAAGACATGCAGACCCCACAGAGGCTGTTCAGCCTGAGCGCCCAGCTGTGGGCCGACCGCAAGGGCTACTACGCCCAACTGCAGGCCGCCACAGGCCAAGCGAATGCAGACGTCACGCCCTGGGTGCGCTGGTTTGTGGGCTGCGTGGAACAGGCATGTTTGGCGGCGCTGGCGCACATCCAAACCGCACTGGACAAAAATCGCCTTTGGGCGCGGCTAAGTACCAGCCACCCCCAGATCAGCGCCAGCCAACGCAAGGCACTCAACAAAATCATCGACGGGGGCCCGCAAGGCTTTACCCAAGGCATCAGCACTGAGAAATACGCCAACCTGACCAGCGTGTCACGCGCCACCGCCTGGCGCGAACTGACTCAGCTGGCCGAATGGGGCTTACTGCTCAAGACTGGGCAGGGGAGGGGGACGCGTTATGTATGGGAGTGGGGAGCAGGCCAGGGACTGCGTGATGTGGGCCAGTCTTGACGTTGAAAATCTATCTTTCGGCAATACCCATGTGCATTTTCAGCTATAAAAATAGAAGCAAAATGCTCAGTCGCCTGCATATCAAAACTTGATTGCTGGCGCTTCGACGGATCGCTTTTTACTCACCAAAGGCTCTTTCGCATACGGCACTTTCACACCAAAGGCCTCAGCCATGCGGCGAGCTTGCAATGCAGATTTCACCAGGGCTTTTTGCAAGTCCTCGGGGGAAAGCATTAGACGGCTGGGTTGTGCTTCTGCAGTTTCTGCCATTTGTCTGAATCCATCAATGTGAACTGGCGGCCAATCCGATTGGCAACGAGGCGGACTTGTGTGTCGGATTTGAATTGTCGTACAACGTCTATGCATCTGTGCGCGGCGAGAAAATCACAAAAGTAATTGTGTACTTCGAAAATATGGCGGTGGCGAAAATCTTGATGATATTAAATAATATCAAAAAATAAAAATTCAAAAATAAAATATAATTCGTATCCGTGAAGTGTGATTAACTTGTTTTTTGGAATATTAAAATTTATGGAAAATTAATTGATTTTAAAAATTTTGTAGGAATATTTAAGTAATCTGGCAATCGATACTTTTGCGATGAACTAATTCTTCGAAATCGCGTATCCATCAGATCACTTCCAGCAACTTGATAGAATTTACTAATTTTTTTATTTGTATCAGTGGGGAATGCACCTCTGAGAAGTTTCGTTATATCATCAGAATTTTTTAATCGAGATAAAATATGTAGTCCAGCAATCGCACTATATTCAGATGCTCCAACATTAAGGTCAGGTTTTTCAACCAATAACCTTGAAAGATATGTTTGGAGCCATCCCGTTGATTCTCTTTCAAGATCAACTTGTTTTAAAAATAATTCAGCAAGAAA
>JAMIFN010000130.1:0-9279 GCA_035906235.1 Allobrachymonas sp.
TCGACTTGCAATAAATCGCTGACGGCACTCATGCTCGGCCTCCTGCACTCAATAATTCGCTGTCGCTGGAATGGTTGCGCCCACCCAAGAGCGATGCGCCACCGTCACAAGGAATCAGCGCACCCGTGATAAAGCTGGCGTGCTCAGAGCCTAAAAACAGCGCCAATTGCGCCACATCGGCCAATTGCCCAAAGCGCCCCAAGGGTAGGCGTTTGCTGATATTTTTACGGGCTTCGTCGCTGCTCAGCCGTGCCACACCCTCCGTGCCTTCAATGGGGCCGGGCGAAATGGAATTGACGCGCACGCCTTCTTGCCCCCATTCCAGCGCCAACACGCGCATCATTTGGTCCAGCCCCGCTTTGGCCGCGCAAGCGTGTACCTGCAAGGGCGCAGGGTTGTAAGACTGCGGCGCGGTGATGTGGATGATGGAAGCGCCGGGTTTGCGCAGCAGGCCGTGGCAGGCGCGCATGACATGAAAGCTGCCGATCAAATCGATATCGACCACCGCGCGAAAACCATTGGGCGAGAGCTGCGCCGCAGGCGCAAGAAAATTGCCCGCAGCGCCCGAAACCAACACATCGATGGCACCAAATTTGGCGTGCGCAGCTTGCAACGCGCTTTCCACCGCAGCGTAATCGCGCACATCGCCCACCAAGCCTAAAGCGCCGTGGCCGTGGGCGGCCAGCAGGTCTTGCGCTTGTTGTACGCGTTCGGGGTCGCGGCTCATCACACTCACAGCTGCGCCCGCTTGGGCGTAGGCCTGGGCTATGCCCAGATTGATGCCACGCGTGCCGCCCGAGACAAAGACATGGCGGCCTGCGAAGTTATAGCCTGTGTGGGTACTGGGTTTCATGCGTCCATCCTTTCACTCGGTACAAAAAAACTGCGTCATTCCCGCGTAGGCGGGAATCTAGGTATTTAACCCCTTCCCCCTTTGGGGGAAGGTTGGGATGGGGGCTGAGGTGTTGATACCACCTTAAGCCCCCACCCTAGCCCTCCCCCAGCGGGGGAGGGAATAAGTCATGGATTCCCGCCCCCGCCTTCGCAGGGGCAGGCTTTACGCGGGAATGACGAGGCGGGTTTCTTCAAAATGGCAAATTCCAATTCCAGTTTCGTTTTTTATTCAACCGCATCAAGCTGCAGCAAAGCATCCAGCGCATAAGCGCCCTGGCCTTGCGGCAGCACCAATACGGGGTTCAGATCTATGCCTTGCAAACGCTCGCCTGCGGCATGGGCAAATTGCGAAACCTTGGCCAGCATCTGCGCCAGCGCTTGGGTGTCGGCAGGCGGCTTGCCGCGCGCGCCTTGCAAGACCGCAGCGGCGCGCAGCTGGCCTATCATGGCCTCGGCCTCAGCCTCGTTAAATGGACAACGGCGCAACACCACATCGCGCAACACTTCCACAAAAATGCCTCCCAAACCAATGGCCGCCACGGGGCCAAAAACGGGGTCGCGGTGTACGCCGACGATGCATTCCACGCCGCCCGTCATTTGCTTGGCCACCAGCACGCCCTCAATGCGGGCGCTGGGCGCTTTTTCAGCCGCGCCTTGCAGCAAAGTAGCAAAACCTGCACGCACCGCAGCCGCGTCGCCCACATTCAGCAACACGCCGCCCATTTCGGTTTTGTGCGCAATATCGGGCGAGACAATTTTTAGCACCACGGGAAAGCCAAATTGCTCGGCCGCCGCAACTGCACCGTCAGCATCGCTACACACTTGTTCGGGCGAAAACACCACGCCAGCAGCCGCCAGCAAGGTTTTGGCGCCCGCCTCTGATGGTGACTGCGCTGGTAAGGCAGGTAAATCAATGGCTGGGGGCAAAACGCTGTCAGCACGCGCAAAGGCCGCGCCCAAGCGCCCCATGGCGGCTAGTGCAGCGGTGGCGCGGGCAGCGTCTTCGTACACCAAAAAACCAGCCTCTTGCCATGCGCGTTTTTGTTCAGGGTGGGTCAGGCCCACCACGGCAAACAGCACATCGGGGGAGCCTGCAGCCAGGCTTTGCATATCGGCCAGCAGGCGCTGGCCTATGCCTACTGCACTGGTAAGCTGGGCAAAAAAGGCCAGCACGCAGCGATAGCCGCCTGCGCGCAACATCTCTTGCCCAAACTGCTGCAAGAGCTGCGGGTCGTTCACCGCCTGCGCGGTGCAGTCCACAGGGTTGCGTGGGGCGCTAAAGGGCAGCAGGGCCTTGAGCTTGTCTTGCGCCGCCTGTGGCATGGCCGGCATGGGCAGCCCCAAACTCTCGGCCGCATCGCTGATTTGCACGCCCACACCACCGCTGATGGTGAGCACGCCTAGGCTGTTGTTGGCGGGGTAAACACGGCGGGCGGCAGCTTCGGCAAAATCCAGCAGCTCTTCGGCTGAACGCACCCGCAGCGCGCCAAATTCGGCCAGCACCGCATCGGTGACGGCATCGTCGCCCGCCACGGATGCCGTATGCGATTGCGCCGCGCTATGCCCCAGCTCGCTGCTGCCGACCTTCATCATCAACACAGGTTTGCCCGCACGCCGTGCCGCCGCCAGTGCAGCTACAAAAGTGGCCGAAGATTTAATGCCTTCGGCATAAGCCATGATGACATCGACATCGGGGCTATCGACACACCAAGCAATGGCGTCGCCCACGCTCAAATCGGCTTCATTGCCCGTGGTGATGCCTATGGGCGTACCCAGGCCGCGCTGGTGCGCCAGCGCCACCAAATACGAGCCAAAAGCCCCCGACTGGCTGATGATGGCGCAGCGCCCAGGCAGGGGAAAGCCGCCATCAAAAGCCGTGGTGAAGGTGGCGTACCAGCCCAGCTCGGCATTGAAGACACCTAGGCAATTGGGCCCGAGTAAGCGCATATCGTAGCGACGCGCGGCAGCCAGCAATTGCTCTTGAGCGGCCTGCCCTTGCTCGCCCACTTCGGCAAAGCCTGAGCTAAAAATCACCGCTGCACGGCAGCCTTTTTGCCCTAGGGCATCGACTGCGGCCAAGGCCTGCGCCCCAGGCACGGCGATGATGGCCGCGTCTGGCGCCTCGGGCAAATCGGCGACGCTGGCATAGGCGGCTATGCCTTGCACCTCAGCCCGATTGGGGTTGACGGGATAAATCTTGCCCTTAAAGCCCGCCCGCAACATGGTGGCGATGGGGCGCCCGCCTATGCGGCTGGGGTCGGCCGAAGCGCCAATAATGGCGACGCTGCGCGGCGCCATGAGTGCGGCTATGCCCTGAGAAACTGCGGCTGCATTCATATTAAATGGGGTCCCAGCAAAAGACTTCGCCCGAAGATTGAAAGGGCACAAAGCTGCCCGAGAGCGCGGGCATGGCGTGGTTGGCAATCGTCTCTGGCGTCCAACCCTCGCCGCTGTGTACCGAGCGCACAGGGCGCGGCTGGCTCATCAAGAAGATTTCGTTATTGCGCACGGCAAAGACCTGCGCGTTCACATGCGCGGCTTGCTCGCTCATCAAATACACCGCCAGCGGCGCGATTTTCTCGGGCGTCATTTGGCGGTTGCGGGCATTGCGCGCGGCTTTTTCGGGCGTATCGTCGGGCACCGAGCTGGTCATGCGGCTCCAGGCAAAGGGCGAAATGCAATTGCTGCGCACATGAAAACGCGCCATATCCAAGGCAATGGATTTGGACAAAGACATGATGCCCAGCTTGGCTGCAGAGTAGTTGGACTGCCCCAAATTGCCTATCAGCCCCGAGGTGGACACCATATGCACCAAGCTGCCCGATCCTTGCGCTTTGAAATGTGGCGCAGCAGCGCGGCTCATGTAGAAAGTGCCGTACAAATGCACCTTGACCACAGCGTCAAACTCTTCGGCGCTCATGGCGTGGAACATGCGGTCGCGCAGAATGCCGGCGTTGTTCACCACGCCGTCGATGCGGCCAAAATGCTCGACCGCCATGGCGATGGTGCGCTGGGCGCTGGCTTCTTCGGCCACGCTTTCGGTGCTGGCAATTGCCTGCCCGCCAGCGGCGCGAATTTCATCGACCACGGCGTGCGCTGGGCCTGCACTCAAACCCTCGCCCTGCAAGCCCGTGCCGATGTCATTAACCACCACTTTTGCACCTTCGGCGGCCAGCGCCAGCGCAATGGCGCGGCCTATGCCGCCGCCTGCACCTGTGACCACCACGACTTTGCCCTGCACCATATTGCCCATTGTTTTCTCCATTTTTGTTGAAATTTCAGTATGTTTTTGGCATTTCAGGCCGAAAACCTGCCTTATGGAAGCTCCGCCCAGCCATCTTGCGGGGTGCGCATCCCACCATCAGGCGGCTTACTTCGTTAAAAAATTTCGTCAGAACACCCGCTATGACTCAATTTTCTGCCTCCTATTCCATCCTGATGGATGGGCGCCCACGGCCACAAATGGCTGGGCGGAGCTTCCTTTGCTCATTTTCCTCATTCAGTTGCCCCATTACAAAGTAGCCTCTGTGCCCAAAATCACCGTCGCTTGGCTAGACAATTCGCCGCCATTACCGTGTGAAAGGGCGATTTCTGCCCCCGCAATTTGCCGCAGGCCACACACGCCCATGAGCTGCTGCGCCGCTTCCACCAGTGCAAACAGGCCATACATGCCAGGGTGTACGCAAGACAGGCCGCCGCCATTGGTGTTGACTGGCAGGCTGCCGCCAGGGGCGATGCGCCCACCTTCGACAAATCGTCCACCTTCCCCCTTGGGGCAAAAGCCCAAATCTTCCAAAAACAAAATGGTGTTGATGGTGAAAGCGTCGTAGAGCGTGAGCACATCAATATCGCTGTGGCTCACCCCCGCCTGCGCCATGGCACGCGGGCCGGAATCGGCCGCCGCCGTGACGGTGACATCGGGCGCCATGCTGATATGGCGGTGGCGCGTGGCCTCGGCCGCACCCAAGATATATACAGGTTTGATGCACAAATCTTTGGCGCGTTCGCCGCGCGTCATCACCATGGCAGCGGCGCCATCGGTGACGAGGCAGCAATCGCGCACCGTCAGTGGGGTGGAAACCATGCGCGCGCTTAAACACTCTTGCAGCGTCAGCGGCTCGCGCATAAAGGCTTCTGGGTTGAGCTGCGCCCACTGCCGCGCAGCGACGGCCACTTGCGCCATTTGTTCGCGCGTAGTGCCGTATTGGTGCATATGGCGCGAAGCCGCCAGCGCATAGGCCGTGGCGGGGGTCAGCGGTTTGTAAGGCGCTTCGTAAGGGCTGCCCTCAATCGACGTCACCAGCTTGCCCGAAGCGCTGCGCTGGTTGCTGCCATAGGCCACCAGCGCCACATCGCACTGGCCGCTGGCCAGCGCCAAGGCAGCCGAGGCCATATAGGTTTGAAAGGACGAGCCGCCGACGCGGTTGTTATTGGTGATGCGCGGACGGATGCCCAAATACTCAGCCAAAGCCAAGCCTGAAACAAAATCGCGCGGCATGCAGACAAAAAGCCCATCAACATCGGCGGGCGTGAGGTTCACGGCAGACAGGGCTTTGACGCTGGCGCGTGCGGCCATTTCCATAGCCGTAAACCCAGGCGCTGCGCCTATGCAATCGGTGACAGCGCTGACGATGGCCGCTTGCCCACGGGGGAAACAATCTTGGCTCATGCGGCCTCCTCCAGCACTTCAAACACGACTAAAGCCTGTTCGTTTTCTTGGATAACTTTGGCTTTGACGCGCTGGCCGATACGAATTTGCTCTGGCTCTATGCCATCCACACGGCTCATCATGCGCGCGCCCTCGTCCAAGTCCACCAGCACCACGCTATAGGGCAAAGCGGGTGGGCGCTGGCTGATGACGGTGACGGCATAGACCGTACCCAGGCCGCTGGGGGTAAACCATTCCAAATCGGTGCAGCCCGTGCCAGGCTCGGCCACGCGGGGGTAGAAAAAGGCTTTGCCCGTGGCGCGGCTGCGCTGAATCATGAAGCGCCCTTGGGCTAAAAATTCTTGGTACTGCTTATCGGGCTGCAGCAAGGTGGTGTCTGAACTCATGTCTGTCCTGTGTTTTTATAAAGAGGGGGCGACTTTGGCCGCGCCTTGAGCCAGCAGCGCGTCGATGGCGGCGGCAGACAAGCCCGCTTCGGCCAGCACTTCGCGTGTGTGCTCGCCCAAACGCGGCGCTGGGCGGGTATTGGCAATGGGTGTGCGCGACCAACGGGCTGCTGGGCGCAGCGCCAGCAGCTGCCCCTCGCTGGGGTGTTGCTCAGCCTGAAAATGCCCAGTAGCTTGCAAATGCGGGTCGGCTAGCAGGCTGGCCAAATCGTGCACAGGCATGGCAGGAATATCGGCCTGAATCAGCGCCTCTAACCACGCCGCTGTGCTGCGTGTCGCCAGCGCGGCTTCCACCTCGGCATACAGCGCATGCACATGCTCGGTGCGTGTGGCCAGGCTTTGCACGCGCGGGTCGTGTGCAAAGGCCTCTTCTTTACCCAGTAAACGGTAAAAACTGCGCCACTGCTTGTCGGTGTAAATCAGCGCCGAGATAAAGCCGTCTTGCGTGCGATAGGGGCGGCGCCCAGGCGCGAGCTGGCGGGCGTAGCCGCCTTGGTCTAGGGCTGGCGCAAAAGTCAAACCACCCATGTGGTCGCCCAAGGTGAAGTTCACCATGGTTTCAAACATGGGGATGTCGATGCGTTGCCCCAAACCGCTGCGGTTGCGCTCGTACAGGGCCGCTAGCAAGGCATTGACGGCGCACAGCCCCGTGATGCGGTCGGCTAGGGCATTGGGCACATAGGCGGGGGCGCTGCCATCGCGCATTTGAAAGAGCGAAGCCAAGCCGCTAGCGCCCTGAATCAAGTCGTCGTAGGCGGGCTTGGTGGCGTAAGGGCCGTCTTGCGCGTAGCCAAACACGCCCACATACACCAGGCGCGGGTTGATGGCAGCCAAGGTGTCGTAATCCAAGCCTAAACGCGCCACCGCTTGCGGGCGCACATTGTAGATAAACACATCGGCGCTTTTGACCAATTCCAAGAGCGCAGCCTTGGCCTCGGTGTTTTTCAAATCCAGCGCCACACTGCGTTTATTGCGGTTGGCGTTGATAAACACTGGCCCCATGCCGCTATGCCGCACCGGGCCTATCAGGCGCACCATATCGCCATCGGGCGCTTCCACCTTGATGACATCGGCGCCCATCTCGCCCAGCACCTGCGTGGCCACAGGCCCCATCAGCACAGCCGTGAGGTCAATGACGCGCAAGCCCGATAAGGGCATGGCGGTGAGCCTGTTAGCAGAACTATTCATGAACAAATCATCCACGATGTTGAATGACTGCATGATAAGAACAAGCGCAGAGGCCCAATGGAAACAATCCGTTTTCTGGCAAATTACAGCGATATACAACAAACGCATCTCTAAAATAAGCGTCAGTAAGCGCAGGCTCTTGGCCTGTATTCGTTCAACATTCTGAACAAAATATCGAGGAAATCAAGATGGCCGGCCTGTATTACGAAGCCTTTGAAGTGGGGCATATCTTCCACCACGACACCACGCGCACGGTGACGGAAACCGACAACTTGCTCATGACCACCCTGAGCATGAACCCCCAACCCCTGCATTTAGACGCGGAATTTGCCGCGCAAACCGAGTTTGGCAAGCCCCTGGTCAATAGCTTGTTCACCTTGGCGCTGGTGGTGGGCTTGTCGGTGCAAGAAACCACCCTGCGCACCACCATCGCCAATTTAGGCATGCGCGACATCCGCTTCCCCAAGCCCGTATTTGCGGGCGACACCATCCGCGTGGAAACCACCGTACTGGGCAAACGCGAATCGGCCAGCCGCCCCAATGCGGGCATTGTGGATTTTGAGCACCGTGGCATCAACCAGCGCGGCGAAGTGGTGTGCATCTGCCAACGCGCGGCTTTTATGCTGAAAAAACCCTAAATCGCGCGCTTACCTTTTCGTGCCTCCTCATTCCCGCTTGTGCGGGAATTCAGGCATTTCCCCCTCTCCCTTTGGGGGGGGAGTTAGTCCGGAATTTCCAATACCTCCACAAAGACCACTCCAACACCCCATGGAAGTCAAACAAATCAGCAATTTGCTGCAGCTCTTGCAATACTTTGCGCAGCGCCAGCGCCCCGCCAGCTTGGCCGACATCGTGCAAGACTTGGGCTGGCCGCGCTCTAGCACCCACAATATTTTGATGACGCTCTTGGCCCAGGGCTATTTGTACGAGCCGCAAGCGCGCAAGGGCTATTACCCCAGCGGGCTCTGGCAACCATTGATTGCCCGTATCGAGCAAGCTGCGCCCCTGCCCCCTGCCCTACACAGCCTGCTGGCTGCCCTTGCCCAGCAAACGGGCGAGACGGCCGTGCTAGCGGGCATCAGCGGCGCCGATGCCCTGTTTTTAGAAGTGGTGGAATCGCCCCACGCCGTACGCTACACCGCCCAAGTGGGCAAACGCGTGCCCCTGCAGGCCACGGCCACGGGGCGCGCATTGCTGGCGCAATTGCCCGCAGCCGAACGCTTGAGCCTGCTGCGCAAAGCGCATTTCGAACGCTACACCGCCAACACCTTGATGAGCGTGCAGGCGGTGGAAGAAGAAATCGCGCGCTCAGCCCACCGTGGCTGGTTTGAAGGCGCAGCCGAATACAGCCAAGACCTGGGCGGTATTGCCCTGCCCCTGGCCTGCGCTGGGCGGCAATTGGCGCTGCTGCTGGCTGGCCCCATGAGCCGCATGCAGGGCAAACAAGCGCAAATCGCCAAAATCCTGCAGCAAGAAATCGCCGCCAGACCTGAGTTGAGCCAGCCCCAAGCCACTTGGCCGACTTCCGCTTGATTTTTCAGCATGTTTTAAGCAATTTAAGCCGAAAAACCTGCCTGAGCAGCTATGATTTTTGAATCTTCTTGCGGCAAAGCAAATCTAATCCCTTTAACCTAGGGGGCAGCCCGAGGCTTGCCGCTAAAATGTTTTGTTGAACGCGTATCCCACGCATTTTTTTCCACCATCCCCTTGGAGTAGCGCAAACCATGAAAGCCTTGGTAGCCGTCAAGCGTGCCATCGATAAAGATGTCAAAGCACGCGTCAAGTCTGACCAGTCTGGTGTGGACTTGGCCAATGTCAAAATGAGCATGAACCCTTTCTGCGAAATCGCGGTGGAAGAAGCCGTGCGCCTGAAAGAAGCCGGTGTTGTGACTGAAGTCGTAGTCGTCTCTTGCGGCGGCGACAAATCGCAAGAAACCCTGCGTACCGCCATGGCCATTGGTGCCGATCGCGGCATCTTGGTACAAACCGACGAAGAACTGCAGCCCCTGGCTGTGGCCAAACTGCTCAAAGCCGTACAAGACAAAGAGCAAGCCTCACTCATCATCTTGGGCAAACAAGCCA
>JAMIFN010000131.1:0-10295 GCA_035906235.1 Allobrachymonas sp.
CCACAGTTCTACTTCCGCACAACGGATGTGACTGGCGCCATCGAGTTGCCAGAAGGCAAAGAAATGGTCATGCCAGGCGACAATGTGTCGATCAGCGTCAAGTTGATTGCCCCTATCGCCATGGAAGAAGGCCTGCGTTTCGCCATCCGTGAAGGTGGCCGTACTGTAGGTTCTGGCGTTGTTGCCAAAATTACTGCGTAATTTTTAGGCTGGTGCTGCCGCACGGTGCAGGCTCCTAGCGAGCCTGTGCAGTGCGACTGCTGGCCCTTCAAAGAAGGAAAAAACCATGTCTAAGCAAAAAATTCGCATTCGCCTCAAGGCTTTTGATTACAAATTGATTGACCGTTCTGCCGCAGAAATCGTGGACACCGCTAAGCGCACTGGCGCTATCGTGCGTGGCCCCGTACCTTTGCCTACACGCATGACGCGTTTTGATATTCTGCGTTCACCCCATGTGAACAAGACTTCACGCGATCAGTTTGAAATCCGTACGCACCAGCGTTTGATGGACATCGTTGAGCCTAACGATAAAACCGTTGACGCGCTGATGAAGCTGGATTTGCCAGCTGGCGTTGATGTGGAAATTAAATTGCAGTAAGCGCCTCATAGCGCTCTGTATAAAAACCGCCTCGAAAGAGGCGGTTTTTTTATGGCAAAAACGCGGTTTTCCCGCATAAAAGCTGCCTGAATAGCTATCTTTTTAGTTCTGAAAGTTCAGCGTTCCCTGACCGTAACGGGCAATGTAATCAGGGTTGGCAATGCCGCTGGGGCGGCCTTCGATAAAGTCGATGGCGCGATCAAAGGCGAGGCTAAACATGTCTTCATAGTTGCTGCGCTCAACATAGCCGATATGGGGCGAGCAAATACAGTTTTCTAGGCGCAGCAAGGCCTGGCCTTGCAGAATAGGTTCATTTTCAAAAACATCGATGGCGGCCATACCTGGCCGGCCTTTATTGAGCGAGACCAATAAGGCATCGGGTTCGATCAGCTCGGCATGTGAGGTGTTAAGCAGTAGCGCCGTTGGTTTCATGCTGCTTAAGTCAGCCAGTTTAATTAGCCCCTGCGTTTCTGGGCTTAGGCGCAAATGCAGGCTGAGTACATCGCTGCTTGCAAAAAGTTCTGCTGTGTCCTTCACAATGCCATAGCCATCGTGCTGCGCAGCCTGTAAGGATTGCTCGCGCCCCCAAATCCGCACCTGCATGCCAAACGCACGGCCATAACCAGCAACCAATTTGCCCACTTCGCCATAGCCCCAGATCCCCAAGGTTTTGCCACAGAGCAACTCACCCAGGCCAAAATTGGTGGGCATGGCCGCAGATTTAAAGCCCGCTTGCTGCCAAATACCGTGTTTGAGGTTGCCGATGTATTGCGGTAAACGGCGGCTGGCGGCCATCATCAAGGCAAAGGTCAGCTCAGCGGCTGCGCGTGGGTTGCCACCACCAGCGGCGACAGCAATGCCACGAGCCGTGCATGCTGTCAAATCGAGGTGAGGGCCAAGGTTGCCCGCTTGCACGATCAGGCGCAATTTGGGTAGTTTGTCGAGCAAGGCTGCGCTGATATTTGTGCGCGCGCGGATGAGGATAAGAATCTCAGCATCGCGTAGGCGAACCGCTAATTGGCCAACGCCTTTGACGGTATTGGTATAAACCTTGGCGTTGTAGTTATCGAGCTTGCTGGCGCAATCGAGTTTGCGGACCGCATCTTGATAATCATCCAAGATCACAATGTTCATAGCGCGAAAGAAGGTAAGAGGGCGGAAGAAAGGTCAATACTCTATTATGCGAGAAACTGATGCCCCTCGATTTCGGGGATTTCCACAGGCATTACACAGAAACGGAGCAGTAGATGAAGGCAGGTTTAGGGTTGGTTGGGGTAGTGGTGGCGTTGGCTATTGTGGGTGTTTTAGTGCAAAAAAGCCTGAAGGGGCCAGGCACGGCGGCGGCTAATGCCGCCGCTGCGGCTGGACGCATGAGTGGGCAAACCGTGTCAATAAGCGTGAATCCACAAGCTAATGTGGCCGAACAAAGTCGGCAGCTGCAAGCGCAGATAAAGGCACAGGTTGAGGCTGCGCAAGCGCCCCAGCGCGAAGCGCCAGATGCTGCGCCATGAGCGAAGCAGTGCCGTCCACATCGCCCCAGCGAGACATTGATTTTTTACGCTTAGCACTGATAGAGGCGCAAAAAGCCCAGGCCGCGGGCGAGGTGCCAGTGGGTGCGGTGGTGGTTTACCGGGGGCAGGCTATCGCTAGGGGTTACAACCGCGTGATTACCGATCACGATCCAAGTGCACATGCGGAAATTGTGGCCTTGCGTGCTGCGGGGCAGTTTTTGGGTAATTATCGCCTGCAAGATTGCCAGCTCTATGTCAGTTTGGAGCCCTGTGCCATGTGCGCAGGAGCTATTGCCCATGCGCGCATCCAGCGCGTGGTGTATGGTGCAGCTGATCCGCGTGCGGGTGCCGCTGGCAGCGTGTTGGATGTGCTGCAGGCCAGTGGGATTAGCCATCGACCACAAGCCCTGTGCGCACAAGCCGCAGCTGGTGCAGATCCCGTATTGTTGCGGCAACTGGCCGCGTTGCTGCCAGATTTTTTTCAAGCCAAAAGGAGCGAGCAGGCTAAAGCGAGCAGCCCGTTGCATCCAGACGCCTTGCGTACCGCCGACACCTGCTTTGCGTCGATTGATTCCACGAATCAGCCCGCGTCATCCTATTGCCAAAACTTGCCAGCACTGGCTGGGCTGCGCATGCATTTTTGGGATAGTGGGTATTGCCCCCCAGACCTAGATCAAGCGTTGACGACGAGTGTTGATTTGTGTTTACACGATGGAGATGGCTGGAGCCAAGATTTTGCCGAGTATTACGCAGAGCAGCGTGCTGTGCATCGAATTCTGGTGCCTGATTTACCAGGATTTGGGCGCTCTGATAAATGGAAGAAGCGCGCAGCGTACAGCGCCAAATTGTGGCTGGATGTGCTGGTGCAATGGCTGCATCAGCGTGTGCCTCAAGCGGTAGCACGGGGGCAATTGCGGATCGTGGTGCAAAACCCGGCGCATCCCTTGCTCCCTTTGCTGAGACAGGCCTTGCCGCCCCAGAATCGGCAACCTTTGCACCTGGTGCACCGTGCCGCGGACAGGCGATGGCAGCAGCTACCCTACCCAGATGCAGGTCACAAAGCCGGATTGCTTGCTTGGCGGCATATTTTTTAAAAAAGTGAGCTGCTTAGGCAGGTTTGTCGGCGTTTTTTGGCTAAATGAGGGTGGAAAATACGGCTTAAAAGCATAGCAAATGACCATTGTTCCAAAATCGGAACAATCAATGCTTAAAAAGCTGTTTCCCGCTTTATTGTCCCAATTTTATGGGTTGGTGAAGGCCTGCTTGTTTTTGAAGCCGCAGTAGCCATACACGGCGCAAGTACCGCATTGCGGTTTGCGGGCCTGGCAGACATAGCGCCCATGCAAAATCAGCCAGTGGTGGGCGTGTTGCAGGAATTCAGGCGGAATGCGCTTGAGCAGTTTCAGCTCAACTTCGAGCGGGGTTTTGCCCGTGGCCAGGCCGCAGCGGTTGCCCAAGCGAAAGAGGTGGGTATCCACGGCCATGGTGGGTTGGCCAAAGGCGACATTGAGCACCACATTGGCGGTTTTGCGCCCCACGCCGGGCAGGGCTTCCAATGCTTCGCGGCTGTTGGGTACTTGGCCACCGTGCTCGCGTAGCAGCAGCTCGCAAGTAGCCAGCAGATTTTTGGCTTTGCTGCGGTACAGGCCTATGGTTTTGAGTGCGTCTTCTAGCGCAGGCAGGCCTAGGTTGATGAGGGCTTGGGGTGTGTTGGCGCGGGCAAAGAGCGGGCGTGTGGCTTTGTTGACGCTGACATCGGTGGCTTGGGCTGAGAGCAAGACAGCCGCCAGCAGCTCAAATGCGCTGCTGTATTCCAACTCGGTTTTAGGCTCGGGATTGGCCGCGTGCAGGGTTTGGAAAAGGCCCTGAATTTCGGCCTTATTCATGACGCGGCTGATGGTGCTCATAGGGGTGGAGCTGCGGGCAAGCTGCTGTGCGGCAGGGCAGGCGCAGGCCAGACGGCGGCCTGGGCTTGCGCGGCTGCTTGCCCTTGGGCAAAGGCGCTTAGCCACTGCGGCAGGGTCTCGGCAGGGCGCTCGCCTATGCCGCGCACGATGCAGGCTGCCGCCGCGCCCGTTTGCGCGATTTGCGTGGCTTGTTCGAGCTGCAGCACACCACCTATGCCGACCACGGGGCAGCCGGCCATGCGTGCCCACCAGCTGAGGTTATCCAAGCCCTGCGGCAGCCAAGGCATGTCTTTGGTGGTGGTTGCCCACACAGGGCCGCAGGCAATATAACTGGGCGCTAGGCTACGCGCGCGCGCCAGCTCCCACAGGCTGTGGCTGCTGATGCCAATCTGTACGCGCCCTGCTTGCAGATTCCTCAGCAGCACTTTGCGCACGGTCTGGCTCAGTTGTTCCCAGTCTTCTTGCCCCACATGCAGGCCAGCCGCTTTGGCTTGCATGGCTGCGCCCACATGGTCGTTGATGAAAAGCTGCGCGCCGTAGTGCGCGGCCAGTGCCACGGCAGCCTGAATATCGGTTTGCAGTTGCGCCAGCCAGTTGTTGTCAGCGTTTTCTGGGCGTTTGATGCGCAATTGCACCAGTTTGGCACCCGCATCCAGTACCTCATTGAGGCGATCGATGCTCTCGACGATGGCGTAGATATACCCCGCTAGTGGGGCGGCGGCTAGTGCGCTTGTGGGGCGATCCACAGCGGGCGCTGTTTCGCAGATGGTGGGCAGGGCATCGCCCCACCCCATATAGGGCATGAGTTCAGGGCGCAGGGCAAAGCCAGGCTGGGCATGCACGGGGCCAGCGCCAGCGCCTGCGGCGTAAGCGTTTTGCAAGGCATGAGTGGTGGCCATTTTGGCCAGCACCAAAGCATCGGCCATGACAAAACCCAGCGCCAACGCAGCTGCGGCGGCGGTGGCAAAGGTGCAACCCGTGCCGTGGTTATGCGTGGTGGCCACGCGCGGTAGCGCCAGCCAGCCTACGGCCTGCGGGCTTTGTACCCAATCCATAGCCCAATCGGGCTGATCGGGCGCGTCGCCGCCGGTGACGCATAGGCTGGGGCTGGGGTGCTCATAGATTTCAGCAACTTGCAGACCCAGGCGTTGTGCTTCGCTTTGATTGGGCGTAATCAGCGTGGCCAAGGGTAGCAGCAGCTCGCGGTAGGCTGTCAGCAGATCCTCATCGACGAAATCGCTGCCGCTGCTGCTGCGCAGCACAGGATCAACCACCAATTGCAAATCGGGGTTCACTTGGCGCTGGCCTTGCACCCAGCCCGCAACCACTCCCACATTCTCGGCGCTGCCAAGCAAGCCTGTTTTGATGACGGCTGGCGGCATATCCTCGGCCAGCGCCACCAATTGCGCCTCCAACACTTCGGGCGCAGTCGGCTGCAGCAATTGCACGCCTTGCGAATTTTGCGCGGTGATGGCTGCGACCACGGGGCAGAGGTGTACGCCTAGCGCATCGGCAGCGCGGCTATCGGCTGTTAAACCTGCGCCGCCACCGCTGTCGTTGCCGGCGATGCTCCAGATGATGGGGGGTAGTGTGCTCATTTTTCGATAGCTGATTAGGCAGGTTTTTCGGCCTGTATTGGCTAAAAGTTGTTTAACCAGGTATTTTTTTGAGGGCGATGGCTGTTGCACTGCCGCCGTCAGCAGCATAGGCCGCAATTGGCGGCTCAATCCGATTGTTTGGCGCGAATGACTGGCCAGGCTTTGGCCAAGTAATACACCATCGACCACAGGGTCAGTACTGCAGCGACCCAGGCCAGCACCGTGCCGATGGTGAAGACGGGCAGACCCAGCGTATCGTTAGCGTAGAGCAAAAATCCTATGGCCAGCAATTGCGCAGCAGCCTTCCACTTGCCGATGGTGGCGACAGCCACGCTGCCGGAAGCACCTATGGTGGCCATCCATTCGCGCAGGGCAGAAATGGTGATTTCGCGCCCAATGATGATCAGCGCCACCAGCATATCGATGCGTTGGAGTTTGAGCAGCGCCACCATGCAGGCGGCGACCAGTAATTTATCAGCCAGGGTGTCTAGCCAAGCACCAAAAACCGAAGTTTGCCCCCAACGCCTAGCCAAATAGCCATCAAACCAATCGGTTGCAGCGGAAATGGTGAAAAATACGCAAGCCCATAAATTTTGCTGCTGTTTGGGCCACGGCAGGTAATACACGCCCAGCACCAGCGGGATGAGCACGATGCGCAACCAGGTCAGGATGGTGGGTAAATTGGGCATGGCCATGGAGGGCAGTTTAGTCTTTAGGAATACCCAATGCCGTTTGCAGTTGTTGCGCGGCGGTAGGTAGTGCTGCGGGTGCTGGACGGCGCTGTTGGCGTGTGACCCAATCGGGGTGGTGTGGCTGCAAAATTTGCAAAGCTGCATCAAACAACCAGCCTGCTTTGAGCAGGCGCTTCATCATCTCATTGGGGTCTGTGCCCTGGGCGGCTAAGTCTTGCGCCCAGGCAATGATTTCGGGATTGGGTTTTTGGCGCATAGCGGTGATTTTAGGCAAAGGATTTAACAGCGGGGCGGCGGAATACCAGCTGCTGCGTGCTAGAGCATTGTGGCGCAAAAGCATAGCCTTCTAGTGCGAATGCGCGTAAATCATCAGGGCTTTTTACCTGTTGCTGGGCGGCCCAGCGCATCATCAGCCCGCGCGCGCGTTTGGCTGCAAAGCTGACGACTTTATATTGCCCGTTTTTCTCGTCTTCAAAACGGCATTCCAGCACGGGCACGGTCAAGGCCTTGGTGTCCACGGCTTTGAAGTATTCGCCACTTGCTAAATTGACCAGCACCTTGTGCTTGCCTTCGGCCAGTACTTGGTTGAGATGCTGGACGAGGTGTTTTTGCCAATATTGGTAGAGGTTGCTGGCGCCACCTGTGCCAAAGCGCGTACCCATCTCCAAGCGATAGGGCTGCAGCGCATCCAGTGGGCGCAGGGCGCCGTAGAGTCCGCTCAAAATTCGCAGGTGAGTGTTCACCCACTGCAGCTGCGCGGGTGTCAGGGTCTTGGCCGCTAGTCCCCCATACACATCGCCATTGAAGGCCAGCGCCGCCGGGCGCACCATGTCGGGGCTGGGCTTGGGCTTCCACGCGGTGTAACGATCGGCATTGAGCTGCGCGAGTTTGTCCGATAAAGCCATCAGCTCGCCCAATTCGGAACTGCTCAATGTTTTCAACGCGGCAATCAGCTCGGCAGCTTGCGCCTGAAATACGGGTTCTGTGCTGTTGATGGCTGGGTCTATGGGGCTGTTGTAGTCCAAAGCCTTGGCGGGAGAGAGCAGAAAAAGCATACAAAGAGATCAATTAGCGCACCAGCGGTGCCGCGTGGGGGCTGATCCAGCCCAGGGCGTAGGCCAACAAAATCAGCAGTACCAGGGCGATAGACAAGCCCACGCGCCAGGCCAAAGCTCGAGCCATGCGACGCGCACGCTCGGGTTTGTCACCGTCTTCTGGTGCGCCGTTTGCATCCGCACCGCGGCCCAACAGGAAGAAGACGGCGCAAGCGAGGGCACTAAGCACCGACAATAATGCCAACACGATAAAAATTTTCATGGAAAGTCCGCCGCTGTGAGTCATCAACCGCCTAATACCCTGCTGCGTTTATTGCGTGAGCGCTGTGCGCGCAAGGAGTTTTGGATTATCACATTGGTGGCGCTGCTGCTGCTGGCTTTGGCTACCCGTTTATGCCTGTGGCAGCTGAACAGAGCAGAGCAAAAACAGCAGCTGCAGGCGCAGCTGGCACAAACTGCCCAGCTGCCCGTTTGGGCTAATGCGCAACTGCTCCAAGCTGCGCCACCAAGGGCTGAGGCGGCGGCAGCGAACCCTATGGCGGCAGAGGTGCAGAAATTGGCCTTGGGCTTGCCTGATGCGCATTGGCTCTACCATCCTGTCCGCATATCGGGGCAATGGTTGCCCGCGCAGACGGTGTATTTAGAAAACCGCCCCATGCAGGGGAAGACAGGGTTTTGGATTTTCACCCCTTTGGCACTATCGGGCAGCGATAAGTTGCTATGGGTGCAACGCGCTTGGGTGCCACGCGATTTGCGCGCGCGTAATTTGGTGCCTGCGCTGGCTACGCCCAGCGGCACGGTGTGGCTGCAAGGCCAGTTGCAAGGCCAGCCTAGTGCGCTGGCCAGTTTAGGCGCTGAGGCCGAGGAGCGCACCAGCACCGGTGCGACGCTGCGTTTAAACCTAGATTGGCAAACCCTGCAAGCCGCAGCAGGCGGGCGTATGCTGCCCTTTACCGTGCGTGAGGTTGCGTCGGGGCAGGGCGATGGCCTGGGGCGCGATTGGGATATGCCGCCCTTGGGCATAGCCAAACACCAAGGCTATGCTTTTCAGTGGGCGGGCATGGGGCTGGTGCTGCTGGGGCTGTATCTGTGGTTTCAGCTGCTGCTGCCACTGCGCCAGTTGCGCGCCCGTGCCCGTGAGGCGGCTTTAAGCGCTCAGGCTTAAAGACTGAGGCTTAAGCGCTTTTTTCGACGGGGTAGTTGGCGGCCTTCCAAGCGGCTACGCCGCCTTGCAGGCTGAAGGCTTTTTCATAGCCCAGCTTTTGAGCAATGGCTTGCGCTTTGGCTGAGCGCACGCCGCTGGCGCAGACCAAAACCAGGGGATTGTTTTTGTTTTTGACGGTGCTAGCTAGCTTGGCCTCCAAATCCGCCAGCGGAATGTGCTTGGCTTGGGGCAGGTGGCCGGCGTCGTATTCAGCTTTGTCGCAAATATCGACGACCTGCGCTTTTTCGCGATTGATCAGGGTCACGGCTGCACTGGGGCTGATGCCTGCGGCTTGACTGCGCCCGCGCAAGGCGGGGACAAAAATCATGGCACCTGAGGCCGCGGCCAAGGCAAAGAGCAACCAGTTATCGAGCAAAAATTTCATGGGGTAGAAGAAAAGGGCTGATGGGGCAGAGCCGCCGCAGCTATTTACAATAGAGGGCTTGCATTGTAGCTTTTGGAAACGCTGCACAACCCTTTTGGGATGCTGGCGCTCTGTCATCAGGATGGGATACGAGGCCGCCTGCTACGGCTTTGTCGTAAAAAACGAGCCATAGCGGGCGTTCTGGCGATTTTTTTGAACAAAGTAGGCTGCCTGATGGAGAGATGCCAGCGCCGAAAGTGGGCTGTGCAGCGTCCCCTATTTATTCTTAAGGACTGCGCTGGGCGCAGAGACACGATATGTACAAACTGGTACTCATACGCCACGGCGAATCTCAATGGAATTTGGAAAACCGTTTTACCGGCTGGACCGATGTGGACCTGACCGACACGGGCATCGAACAAGCCAAGAACGCTGGTCGCGCGCTCAAAGCGGCGGGTTTTGATTTTGATTTGGCCTATACCAGCGTGCTCAAACGCGCCAATCGCACGCTCTGGCATGCGCTAGACGAGATGGATCGCACCTGGATCCCCGTCATCAAAGCCTGGCGTTTGAACGAGCGCCATTACGGCGGTCTGCAAGGCCTGAATAAAGCCGACACGGCGGCCAAATATGGCGACGAGCAAGTGCTGGTTTGGCGCCGCAGTTATGACACGCCGCCACCGGCCCTAGAAGAAGGCGATGCCCGTTGGGAAGGCGAAGATGTGCGCTACACCAAGCTCAAACCTAGCGAAATTCCCCGGACCGAATGCCTGAAAGACACCGTGGACCGCGTGCTGCCGCTATGGAATGAGTCTTTCGCCCCAGCCATCAAGGCGGGTAAACGCATTGTGATTGCCGCGCACGGCAACTCTATCCGCGCCTTGGTCAAACACCTCGATGGCATTTCTGATGCCGACATCGTGGGCGTGAACATCCCCAACGGCACGCCGTTGGTGTATGAGCTGGATAAGGATTTGAAGCCTATCCGCCACTACTATCTGGAAGAGGCCGCAGTGTCGGCTTAAGCTGACTACAAAAAGATGAGCTGCTCAGGCAGCGAGGATGGTTATCGCCCTAGGGGGTAGGCCAAAAGTCTAGGAAGTAAACAGCCTAAGCACCACGCCTGCCCCCATGCGCAGGTTTTTTAGTCGCTTTGGAAATTGCAGGAACACACCACGCCCCAGAGCGTGGTTTTTTTCGAGCTAGCACCAGTCTGCACATGGCAGCTTATTGAATTCGCCAGTCTGTAAATAGTCTGTAAATGGCACAAATGAAAAAGCCCGCTATCGTTTAAATAGCAGGCTTTCTAGTATTTACTGGGGTGGCTGATGGGGCTCGAACCCACGACAACAGGAATCACAATCCT
>JAMIFN010000132.1:0-67861 GCA_035906235.1 Allobrachymonas sp.
CAAACGATTTGGACATCATGGTGTCAAAATCTTGGTCATTGACGATATTGTCCACTTCCGCTTGCGTGTACAGCACCGGCCGATTGTCCGTCGTTACATCCAAGGTACTGGTGTTGTAACTGCCACCTGTATAGGTGACATAGTTCGGGTTCATTTTGTTTTCGCTTGGCGGAATATTGGGGTGCAGCCCGCCAGGATTGCTGCTCAGCACCGTGAAGTTACCTGCATTGAAGGTGTAGGTCAGATCAGCGTCGCCAGTTGGATAGTAGCCCTCGCCGAACACTTGACCATCGACGCCGTGGAATTTCAGATTTAGCGCTTGGCCATTGCTAGGTGCAGCAGGCACGCAGGGACTAGCGGGTACTGAGGTGGGTGTAGGGCTGGGGGTATTGGTCGCCGTTGGAACTGGCGTGGCCGTATCCGTAGCCGTTGGCACTGGTGTAGCCGTATCCGTAGCCGTTGGAACTGGTGTAGCTGTATCCGTAGCCGTTGGAACTGGTGTAGCTGTATCCGTAGCTGTTGGTACAGGCGTAGCCGTATCCGTAGCCGTCGGTACAGGCGTTGCTGTATCCGTAGCTGTTGGAACTGGTGTTGCCGTATCCGTCGCCGTTGGAACTGGCGTGTTCGTGTTGGTAGCTGTTGGAACTGGTGTAGCCGTATCCGTAGCCGTTGGAACTGGTGTTGCCGTATCCGTCGCCGTTGGAACTGGCGTGTTCGTGTTGGTAGCTGTTGGAACTGGTGTAGCCGTATCCGTAGCCGTTGGCACTGGGGTGTTCGTGGCGGTTGCGCCTGGAACAGGCGTTGCCGTATCCGTAGCCGTCGGAACAGGCGTTGCCGTATCCGTAGCCGTCGGAACAGGCGTTGCCGTATCCGTAGCCGTTGGCACTGGTGTAGCCGTATCCGTAGCCGTCGGCACTGGTGTAGCTGTATCCGTAGCCGTTGGCACTGGTGTAGCTGTATCCGTAGCCGTTGGCACTGGTGTAGCCGTATCCGTAACTGTTGGAACTGGTGTTGCCGTATCCGTCGCCGTTGGAACTGGCGTCGCTGTATCCGTGGCCGTTGGAACTGGGGTGTTCGTGTTGGTTACCGTTGGAACTGGCGTATTCGTGTTGGTAGCCGTTGGAACTGGCGTATTCGTGTTGGTGGCCGTTGGAACTGGCGTATTCGTGTTGGTGGCCGTTGGAACTGGCGTGTTCGTGTTCGACCCAGGGACTGGTGTATTCGTATTCGAGCCCGGGGCTGAGGTATTGGTCGCCACAGGCACGGGTGTACTGGTACCTGTTTGCCCAGGCGCCGTTGGCCCTGGGGTATTGGTCACCACAGGCGCTGGTGTGTAGGTATTAGAGCCAGGTGCCGGCGTAAAAGTACTCGACCCTGGCGTTGGTGTCGTAATCACCCCCAAAACCAGATCATCGCTGCCGCCACCACAAGCTGCCAGCAACGCAGCCACAGCAGCAGAAATGCTGCCTGCCACCAGTTTTTTATTCGATATCTTCATACATTTCATCCATTTCATGAGCAACTAAGTTTTTGGCAACCTGTCGCATTTAGAAGGTATATTTAACCCCAAGACCCACAAAGTCTCTATCCGTCAAAACCCTAGAGCCGAAGTCATCGGTGGATGGCTTGCCGAGCCAATTGACATAGCTCGCACTTAATTGTAAATTCCCACGCGTAAACTCCGTGGATACACCGAAAATCTTATCGCCCTTGCCTCCCAAATTGCTGAGCATATTTTGCCCCAAAAGCTGTTGGCTATAGCTGATTGGTACGCTCAAATCCCACCCCTCGGCAATACCTGGGTAATCGAGCTGGAAGCGAGCCTGAACACCTAGGTTATTTTTCGAATACAAACGCAGCTGATCCACAACAGGCCTAACCCCTGCGGTAAACGGCAATTCCGTTGCTTTCAGGCCACTAACATTAACCCATGCGGCCTCTGCCAATAAAAGTGTTCTAGGCGCCAAGAAAGTGCGCCCAAAATTAGCAAAAGTATTGAGGTTGATTTGTGTCAGATTGGCGGTTGTTGGGCCATAAATCGGCTTTGTAACCGTTCCGAATTTGGCAACTACATTATCATTACCGGCCAACACGGGCGCACCGCGTCGGTGAGCGATTTCACCGCCCACGACAAATTCGCCTAAAGAGGTGGTAAAACTCGCACCCAATAAATGAACATTAGGCTGGTAAAAGCGCTGCCAATAATCTGGCGTCCCAGCCGCGCCAGCCACATTTTTATACATAATGAGTGGCATAGGAACCCGCTCATGGTATCGAAGGTAATAGATACCCAACTCAGTTTCTTCAGAGACGCGTTGTCGCAAGCCTATTCCTGCAGATCCATTTTTATCAGGAGTGATATCATCGCGAACATCACCACCGGCGGGATTTGCCGATGGCTTTCCTGCTGCGCTATTGAGTTCTGGCAAACGCCCATTAAATGGCAACACACGACACCCTTGCCCAGGAACCCACTCTGTTAAACAGCGCCCACCGGGGCCAATAATGTCGCTTCGAGCCAGATAGCTACCTGGCGCATCAATGACGGTAGGATGCCAGCCAAATTGATAATGTGCCAACAGGGTAGTTTTTGGCCCTACCTGCCACGACATCGAAATTTGGTCTTCCGGCAACATGATTTCTTTAATTTCAGTGCCTGGCACATTGGCCTTACTACCATCTAAAGGCCCTTGCGCCATCGAAATATTAGGGAAGAACAAACTTTCACCCCAGCTCACGACATGGCGACCCAATTTGATATTAGCACGACGGCCAAAAATGTCCGTATTTGTATAAGCATAAGCATCCAAAAACCTAGAGTAGCCTCCGTGGAGTCGTTTTGCCTCAGCAGAGAATGCCCCTCTTGCCGCGTCGTTGCTGTTTCTGATATCGATATCTGTCCCAGTTGGGATTTTTCCATTATTAAGGAATGGTTTAAATTTATCCGGCCGGCTATCCGTGCCACGATGGTACACATCATCATAAAATGTAGAACCATTGAGAACAAACCCCGAATCACCTTTGCTTAATTTGGTTTGGAAAAGTGCGCTAGCACGGTTATTCACTAACGACCACTGATCAAAGTTGTTGTCGCCATCGTTATAGCGAACCGCCCACATATTTCGCTCGCCAGTCAATAAGGGATCTGGCTTAGCAACCCGCATAGCCACATTATAACTAGCCGTAATGCTCCAGTCCAAATTTACCCCGTTCTCAAACTCAATGGTTTCACCGGCTTGCGCTGCACCCATGACCATCACGCTGAGAGCCAAGGATAAAGTCGTTTTTTTGAAATTTGTTTTCATGGTATCTCTGTTAAAGTTTTAGTTTAATTACCCATAGAACGCAGGGATTCTGGGCTGAATTGCGAGGCTTTCAGATCCCCCCTATTCAAAATCGGTGCTTTTGGCATTTCTTGAAATAAGTTGTAGGCAATATATGTTCCAGAGCTTAATTCATGATAAAAACTGGCGCCGATTTCCCAAGCTTTCATATCATAAGCATAGTAGTAATTAGCCATCGCATTACGCCACAATTTACCGCGACCATCATAGTAGTCAGCAATGAGTGTATGCCAAGTGTCTTCGTCCGCGTAATGCATTCTTTTTGAATAAAGATGACGATAGCCAGACTTTAAATCCGCCTCGATCACCCAAACGCGGCGCAACTCATACCGCATAAAATCAGGATTAGCATGCCCGGATTTTAATAAATCACTATATTTTAGTTTATTGTTAATCTTATAAGCATCCATGGGTACAAAAATTTCTTTTTTCCCAACAATTTTCCAGTTATAACGCTCGGGCGAGCCATTGAATAGCCGATCCGAATCGATGGTCATCCGCCCGTTCACGCCAGCCATGGGCTGGTCAAAACCAAACTCGGGCAACTGGCGCACACGGCGCGTGCCCGCATCATAGATCCACGCCAAGCGCTTATCCTTGGCATAGGTATTGGGCTCCAGCGCCGTCAGCACAGTACCCTTTTCGCGTTCAGGCTTGAGAACTGCCAACAAGACATACGCAGCCACACCACTGGCCTCCATTGGATCACCCAAGGTTGCGGGATCATTCAAGGGCACCAGATTGGTATTGAGGGTACGCGACCATACGATTTTGCCATCTGCAGCAACCACGGCTGTGTCACGGTCCACGACCTCGGTCCAGGCGCGATGCGGCATGATTAAGTTCCACGCAGCCTCTTGGCCGGACTTGGGGATAGGGAAGGGAATCGTGCCTTTAAAACCCTTAAAGGCCAAGCCCCCATCCGTCAACTCGGCACCCAAGGCGTTTTTCTTGACGACAGCGCAGATTTCATCACTGTAGCGAAAGTCGCGGTGCGAGGGATAGATAGGCATTTTGAAGGTCGCGCCATATTTTTGAAACATGGCTTTTTGCCCATCGGTCAGCTTATCCTCGTACTGCGCCATATTGTCAGCCGTAATGACGAACAAAGGTTTCTCGTTGGCATAAGGATCGGGCGAAAACTGCCCCACATTGGGGCGATAAGGAATTCCAGGCGGGCTGCCTAGCCATTTACCACTGAATGCGGGAATGCTCCCCTCTTTGTTTCCGGTTTTTTCTGCCCCGATGCAGGTGAGGTCTTTGCCAAGTCGCTCGGCCTCAACCGCGGTGATTTTTGCCTGGACCGATGTGGCGCACACGGCGGCGGCAGCCACCACGCCCAAGCGCAGCAGCCATGATTTGTTCAGCAATGGTGTTCGCATCCAATGACTCCTTGCCCAAAATTCAGGGAAGGCAAAAGCCCGCAGCCTGAAACTACAGGTAACCATCATAAATGGCAGCCTGCATAAGGACCGTGAACTTCGGGCATTATCCGCCTAGGGGTTTCCACCAAAACGAAAAAAAACACCTGTTGATGAGATCCCCCACAGACATTCATCCTGCAAACTGCGCAGAGTCTTTGCACCGTACAATTGCACAAAAACAACAAAACTCCCTTATTGAAGCCAGCCGCACTTCCCATCCCAACCGATCTCTCCATGCCTGACCTAGCCTTTGCAGAACATCCCGACATACACATGCTGTACGACTCCGATGCCTTTAGCCTCGTACGCCTACTTGCCCAATATGCACTAGGAACATCATCCGTCGCCGCCATCCCTCGTCATGGTTTTGAAATCGTCGACAAACAGGCAGGCAAACAGGTGTATCTAGATGGCGCGTGGGCGGAGTTTTTCCAGCAAGAATGGCGTGCGTGGGAATACAAAAACAGTACGCAGGAAGACTTGGATACGCTGCTAGAGCAATACGCGCAACTGGCGCAAAACCCTGTGCGACTGCACTAATTAAGGTTTTTATGGGTATTCAACTGATCGTCGGGTTGGGCAATCCTGGCGCGGAATATGCCAAAACTCGGCACAACGCCGGTTTTTGGCTGATCGACGCCGTGGCGCAGGACTTAGGTCTGCGTTTACAGCCAGAAAAAAACTACCGCGGCTTAGTAGGGCGCGGCACTTACCGAGGGCAAAATTTATGGCTCTTGCAACCGCAGACTTTTATGAATGCTTCAGGGCAATCCGTGGCAGCTTTGGCTCGTTTTTTCAAAATTCCGCCGCAAGACATTCTGGTGGCTCACGACGAATTGGATCTAGCACCTGGCGAAGCAAAACTCAAATTGGGTGGCAGCCATGCTGGGCATAATGGTTTGCGTGATATCCACACGCAACTCGGTAGCGACCAATATTGGCGCTTACGCTTAGGTGTGGGGCATCCTGGACAAAAATCCGAGGTCGTCGGCTGGGTTCTACAAAAACCTCCAGCCGATGAACACGATGCCATCCATGGCGCAATTACCCGCTGCTTGCAGGCTTTGCCTGATGTGTTAGCTGGCAACATGGATAAAGCCACAGCCCACATCCACACCAGTCAAGCACCGCGCCCAAAAAAACCACGCGCATCGGCTAACCCGCCTACGCTTTAAACCCACTCCCCACCCATCTACGCCAGAATGGGCACACAAACGCCCCCAACTCCGTACAATGTCTGTGCTGCGAACGCGGGAGGATGCATCATGAATACAGTAAGCCTTCGTCTCCTATCGGGATGTTTTACAGGACTCATACTGGCCGCTGCCAGCCCATTGGCTATGGCGCAAGCGCCGCGCCACCAGGATATTGAAAGTATCGCCACTATCGATGTGACGCTGTACATCTGCGCCAAGGCTCATCCCAGTGGCTTGACTGCGCTCAAAGCGAAACTCGAGAAAAATTTGCAAACAATGAGTAGCCCTGCCCCCGTCTTGCGCGCGGCCAAGTCTTACTCCAACCTCTACAACTCCCAACTCAATGCCATGCTAGAGATCAGCAAACAAGAACGCACACAGTTCTGCAAAGAGGCCGCGCTGTAGCCCCACCATCCTTATCAATCACGCAGGACCCCATTTTGCGTAGATGGCGTCAAAACTCCCGCACAATGCCAACATGATGATGCCCCCCCCCCCTGCCCCAGAATCTGCTGCCCGCGCTAAAAAGCACGACTTCCTTGGTCTTGTCGATTGGCGGCGTTTGGTGGATTGGTTGCAAGAAGATGGGGTGGTCACAGCCCAAGAACATCAGCAAACGATAGCCCGATGCGCCCAGGCAGAAAGTGCGCAAGATGCCTTGGTGCGTTTGGCCGCAATCGGCATCGAACGCGCGCGTGACGGTAAGTCGATGGACATCGAAGACTTAACGCAATACCTCGCCGACCGCGCGGGTTTGCCATATATGCGCATCGACCCCTTGCGCGTAGATGTGGGCAAAGTGGCCGAAGCCATGAGCGCCAACTACGCTGAGCGCCACCAAATCCTGCCCGTGCAAGTCACCCCCAGCGAAGTGGTAGTGGCCACCGCCCAGCCCTTTGCTGCCGATTGGATTGCCGAAGTCGAACGCCAAACGCGTAAAAGCGTGCGCATGGTGGTGAGCAATCCACAAGACATCACGCGCTATATCACCGAATTTTTTACGCTCGCTCGCTCGGTGCGCGCCGCCATACGCACGGGCGCAGGCAGCCAAGGCACGGTCAATTTTGAACAACTGGTTGAGCTTGGCAAAGGCAATAAGAGTCTCGATGCCAACGACCAGGGTGTGGTGCAGCTGGTCGATTGGCTGTGGCAGTACGCCTTTGACCAACGCGCCAGCGATATCCACCTTGAACCCCGGCGCGATCAGGCCGTGGTGCGTTTCCGCATCGACGGCGTGTTGCACACGGTTTACCAGCTGCCCATGGGCGTGCTGGTGGCCATGACCGCACGCATCAAACTGTTGGCGCGCATGGATGTGGTCGAACGCCGCCGCCCGCAGGACGGGCGCATCAAAACCCGCAACAGCAAGGGTGAAGAGGTGGAAATGCGCCTCTCGTCCATGCCCACGGCTTTTGGCGAGAAAATGGTGATGCGGATTTTTGACCCCGAATCGGCCGTCAAAACCCTGACACAGCTGGGCTTTAGTCGCCACGACAGCGAACGCTGGGAAAAACTCACCGCCCGCCCCAATGGCATTATTTTGGTCACAGGCCCCACAGGATCGGGTAAAACCACCACGCTCTACTCCACACTCAAGCGCTTGGCCACCGATGCCGTGAATGTGGCCACCATCGAAGACCCGATCGAGATGATCGAGCCGGCCTTTAACCAAACCCAAGCGCAGCCGCAGCTCGATTTTGGTTTTGCTGAAGGCGTGCGCACCCTGATGCGGCAAGACCCCGACATCATCATGATTGGTGAAATTCGCGACTTGGCCACAGCAGAAATGGCGATTCAGGCCGCGCTCACGGGGCATTTGGTGTTTTCGACCTTGCACACCAACGACGCGCCTTCGGCGATTTCGCGCTTGGTGGATTTAGGTGTGCCGCCCTATTTACTCAACGCCACCATTTTGGGCGTGCTGGCCCAGCGCCTAGTACGCGCCCTGTGCAAAGAGTGCCGCCAAAAAGACACCACGCACGAGCAGCAAAGCCTCTTGGCCGAAGCCGTCAAACCCTGGGACATCAAGGGTGAATATCGAGGCTACCGCGCGGTGGGCTGCATCGAGTGCCGCATGACGGGCTACCGGGGGCGCGTGGGCATTTACGAGCTGCTGAGCATCAGCGAGCAATTCAAAGCCCAGGTTGGCGAAAGCCCCGATATGGACGCGCTCCGCGCCCAAGCCATCAAAGACGGCATGCGCCCCCTGCGCTTGGCTGGCAGTCTGCGCGTGGCCGATGGCAGCACCACGCTGGAAGAAGTCTTGGCCGCCACCCCGCCTGCACCCAAAATGAAAAAAGCGCAGCCTACGGCTACGCCTTGATTTTTCAGGCCATTTTTGGCAATTCAGGCCGTAAAACCTGCCTGAATAGCTCCTAAAAATGAAGCAGCCTCAACACTGGGTTCAAGCTTGTTTTCAGGGTATTTTCGATGTTATAGGCCGTAAAACCTGCCTGAGCAGCTCCCAAATCAGGAGCAATCAAGCTCCACTCTTTACAGCACTTGGTATTTGCTGAACTCTGCCAGCCACTGCACCATTTGCCCGTAGATGCGTGGATTGGCAGCCAAGCATTCGCGTTGCTCAAGGAAGTCGCTTTCAAACTCGCCCGTGAAATTGCCGATCAGGCCGCCCGCCTCTTGCACCAGCAGCGCGCCTGCTGCCATATCCCAAGATGCCAGGCCTTTTTCAAAATAACCATCGCTCATGCCCATGGCGACAAAGGCCAAATCCAGCGCGGCAGAACCTGTGCGGCGCACGCCCGCACACTTTTGCATGGCCAGTTTGTACAGGCGCAAATGCTCATCAATATTGTCCCCAGGGCGCAGCGCCAAACCTGTGGTCAGCAGGCAATCGGACAGCTGGGTGCGTTTGCCCACGCGCATACGCTTTTCGTTCAAAAATGCGCCACGGCCTTTGGTGGCGGTGTACAAATCGTTGCGCACGGGGTCGTAAATCACCGCCTGCTCCAGCTTGCCTGCTACTTGCAGGGCGATGCTGGTGCAATACATGGGAAAACCGTGCAAATAGTTGCTGGTGCCGTCCAGCGGATCGATGATCCAAACGAAATCGGAGCCCTGATTGCCGTGCTGCGCACCCGACTCTTCGGCCAGCACCGCGTGGCGCGGATAGGCTTCGAGCAGGGTTTCGATGATGATTTTTTCGGCCGCCTCGTCCACCTCGCTGACCATGTCGTTGAGCTGCTTGCGCGCTACGCGCACGCTGTCGAGATCCATCGAGGCACGGTTGATGATGCCGCCAGCGGCACGCGCCGCTTTGATGGCGATATTGAGCATAGGGTGCAAGCTAGCGCCCGCGACAGCAGGTTTGGAATAGGTGGACATGGCAAATTGTTCAAAGAGCAAAGAAAAGCGCCTAGACAAAACAAGGACTAGGCGATTGGAATGGCGCGTATTTTCCCACGAACTGCGCCTGCTTGCACGGCCGATGCGTGAAACAGGAGCGGACTAACTGCCAGCTCAGTCACTGGCGCTACACTCTGCGCCTGAAAAATACGGATTTGGCGAAAAGGTTTCACGCATGGCAACGAAAAAAAACAAGGGTTTGGGTCTGGGTCTAGATGCTTTACTAGGCCCTAAAGTGACGGAAACCCCAGCGGGCGATGACAGCCCGCGCGAGCTGAAATTGACGCAAATGGTCGCAGGCCAATACCAGCCACGCACGCGCATGGACGAAGGCGCGCTGTACGAGCTGGCCGAAAGCATCAAAAGCCAGGGCATCATGCAGCCGATTTTGGTGCGCAAGCTCCCCGCAGGCGCGCACGCGGGAAAATACGAAATCATTGCTGGCGAACGGCGTTTTCGCGCCGCCAAATTAGCCGGCTTGACGCAAGTGCCGGTGCTGGTGCGCGAAGTCAGCGACGAGAACACCGCCATCATGGCGCTGATCGAGAATATGCAGCGCGAAGACCTGAACGCGCTGGAAGAAGCCCAAGGTCTGCAGCGCCTGATCAGCGAATTCAAATTGACGCACGAGCAAGCCGCGCAAGCCGTGGGCAAATCGCGTAGCGCCGCCAGCAATTTGATGCGCTTACTCAACCTCACGCCAGCCGTGCAAGACATGCTGATGGCGGGCGATATCGATATGGGGCACGCCCGCGCTCTGCTGGCGGTCGATCATGCGCAGCAAATCACCCTGGCGCACGAAATTGCGGGCAAAAAACTCAGCGTGCGCCAAGCCGAAGCACTGGTCAAAAAAGCCCAACAGCAAGGCGACGGCAGCGCCAAGGTTGGCAAAACCGACAAATCTGGCGACATCAAACGCATCGAGGAAGAACTGTCGGATTTGCTAATGGCGCAAGTGGCCATCAGCGTGAAAAAAGGCCGTGGCAAAAACCTCAGCGGCAACCTCAGCATCAATTTTGGCTCGCTCGATGCGCTCAATGGCCTGATTGAGCGCTTACGCGGCGCCTAAAGCCCGCTACACTGCGACCAACCCCAAGGGGGACTTCTTTTGCAGGAGGGCACATCATGGACAGCATGAATTGGCAATATTGGTGGTGGACGGCAGCGATCGTGCTGGCGGTGGCAGAAATGGCCACGGGAACTTTTTATCTCTTGGTTATCGCTTGTGCGGCAGCGTTCTCGGGGCTGCTGGCTTGGCTGGGCTTGAGCGAACTGGTGCAATTGGCCGCAGCCAGCGTCAGCACCGTGCTGGGCATCGTCTGCATTCAGCTGTATAAAAAACGCTGTGCGCGGCAAGCGCCCAAACTGGGCAATAACCTCGATATCGGCCAAACCGTCGAGGTGCTGGTCTGGGTCGGCAATGAAGGCCGCGCGCGGGTGGATTACCGTGGCACGCAGTGGGATGCCAGATTGGACGATTTAAGCCTAGAGCGGGGCGAGCGCATGCGCATCATCGGCGCCGAGGGTTCGACTTTTATTTTGGGCGCGGTCTAAAACGATACGCGCTAATTTTTAACTTGATGGGAGTATTTTGATGTCTAGTGTGTTGATATTTTTGCTGGTTGCCGCCATCGTGCTGGCCTCCAAATCGATTAAAACCGTGCCCCAGCAACGCGCTTGGATAGTTGAGCGCTTTGGCAAATTCGACCGCACCCTAGAGCCTGGCCTGCGCCTGATTTTGCCCTTCATCGACCGCATCGGTGCTAAACACGATTTGCGCGAAGTGCCGCTGGATGTGCCCAGCCAAGTCTGTATCACGCGCGACAACACGCAATTGCAGGTAGATGGCATTTTGTATTTTCAGGTGACTGAGCCCAAGCTGGCCACCTATGGCTCGTCTAATTACCTCTTGGCCATCACGCAATTGGCGCAAACCACGCTGCGCAGCATCGTCGGCAAATTAGAGCTGGACAAAACCTTTGAAGAGCGCGACATGATCAACCACGCCGTCGTCAGCGCCTTAGACCAAGCTGCGCAAAATTGGGGCGTGAAAGTGCTGCGTTATGAAATCAAAGATTTGACGCCACCGAAAGAAATTTTGCACGCCATGCAAGCGCAAATCACCGCCGAGCGCGAAAAACGCGCCCTGATTGCCGCCTCTGAAGGCCGCAAACAAGAGCAAATCAACATCGCCGAAGGCCAGCGCGAAGCGGCGATCGCCAAATCTGAAGGCGACAAAATCAGCCAAATCAACCAAGCCCAAGGCGAAGCCTCGGCCATTTTGGCCAAGGCCGAAGCCAATGCCGCCGCCATTCGCCAAATCGCTGCGGCGATTGAAAGCCAGGGCGGTCTGCAGGCGGTGAATTTAAAAGTGGCCGAGCAGTATGTCGAAGCCCTGTCTGGCATCGCCAAAACCAGCAACACCATCGTGGTGCCGCAAAACTTGGCCGATGTCAGCGGTTTGGTCGCTGCGGCCACCAGTGTGCTGAAAAAAGTCTAAGCTCCAGCGCCCTCACGACGCACACTTCGGTGTGCGTTTTTCATGGTGCTGCATCATCGACCTTAAGCTTTGGAAGAACCTATGCCCCTCCTGTTTTCTTACGGCACGCTGCAATTGCCCAGCGTGCAATTGGCCAATTTTGAACGCCTGCTACAAGGCCAAGCCGACAGCCTGCAAGGCTGGCGCCAAGACATGGTGGAGATCACCGACCCCCAGGTTTTGGCTGAAAGCGGTGAACGCTTTCACCCCATTTTGCGCCGCACCAATGCCGCGCAGGATGCGGTTGCAGGCACGGTGTTTGACATCAGCGCGGCCGAGCTGCTGCGCGCAGACAGCTATGAGGTGGACGACTACCACCGCATCGAAGTGCAGCTCGCCTCAGGCAGCACGGCTTGGGTTTATGTGGCGCGCGATCAGCAGGCGGCATAGCAACCTGATGTAAACGATTTTTGGGTATTTTCAGCATGTTTTTGGCGTTTTAGGCCGCAAAACCTGCCTGAGTAGCTCACTTTTTTGACGCATAAAAGACCTGAAATTGCGGGTCAAGCCCGCAATGACGCGAAGGCTCGTCATGCCAGCGTAGGCTGGCTTCTACCCCGCTGCGGCCTAGGCTTTGCAGGTTTACCTTGGGTTTGCGATGGATGGATTCCCGCCTTCGCGGGAATGACGAGGTAGTGGGGTGCAGCTTATTGGGTTTCGTCATTCCCGTGCAAACGGGAATCCATGTATTTCGGGTTTCATTATTTCCCCGTAGGTCAAAATCTCGGTTTTTGTACTTCCCCATTGCTTCGCGAAAGATTGCGGCTCAAGCCCGCAATCATGCTGTGTTTTTCATGCTCAAATATGGCTTTTAGGCCGAAAAACCTGCCTGAGTAGCTATCGTTTTTTATATGCCATCTACGCCTACCACGCCCCATTTACGCCCCCTGTTGTGGCTGGTGGCTGCGGCGCTGTTTATCCAAACCCTGGATTCCACCATCGTCAATACCGCCTTGCCGGCTATGGCGGAATCTATGGGCGAGAGCGCGCTGGCGGTGCACGGCATTGTGGTGTCTTACACCTTGACCATGGCGCTGCTCATCCCCGCTTCGGGTTGGCTGGCCGATCGCTGGGGCACCAAGCGCGTGTTCAGCGCCTCTTTGTTGCTGTTTGCTTTTGGCTCTTTGCTTTGCGCCCTGTCTAGCCAGTTAGAAAGCTTAATCGCCGCCCGTGTGGTGCAGGGCGTGGGCGCGTCGATGTTGATGCCTGTGGGCAGGCTGGCGGTGTTGCGCGCCGTGCCGCGTAGCCAGTTTTTAGCGGCCATCAGCTTTATTGCCGTGCCGGGTTTGCTGGGGCCTTTGGTGGGCCCCAGCTTGGGCGGCTGGTTGGTGGAGTATGCCAGCTGGCATTGGATTTTTCTCATCAACTTGCCGATTTGCGCCATAGGCTTGTATTTGGCCAGGCGTTATTTGCCCGATTTTCGTGCTGAAAATCCCCCACCTTTTGATCGCAAAGGCTATGCGCTGCTGGCTGGGGCTTTGCTAGCGCTCTCGCTCAGCCTAGAGCTGCTGAGCGCGCGCAGCTTTGGCCTGCTGTGGCCGGCTGTGTGTTTTTTGCTCTGCCTGCTGTGCAGCGCCCTGTATTACGCCCACGCCCAGCGCCTGCGCCATCAGCACCCGCTGTTTGCGCTCTCGCTGTTTCGTGTCACCAGCTTGCGTATAGGGCTGCTGGGCAATGTGGCCACGCGCCTTGGCTCGTCGGGCATGTCTTATGTGATTCCGCTGATGCTGCAACTGCCTCTGGGCAATAGCCCTGCCCGCGCGGGTTTGCTGATGGTGCCCATAGCCCTGGCCAGCATAGCCGCCAAGCGCTTGGCGACAGGGTTTATTGGGCGCTGGGGTTACCGCCGCGTGCTCATGGGCAATACCCAGTGCATAGGCCTGTGCATCCTCAGTTTTGCGCTGTTTACGCCGCACACGCCCCTGCCCCTGCTGCTGCTGAGTTTGTCGGTTTTTGGCCTGTGCAACTCGCTGCAATACACGGCGCTCAATACCGTGACGCTGAAAGATGTTAGCGAGGCGCAGGCCAGCAGCGCCAACACCCTGCTTTCAGTCGTGCAAATGGGGGCGATTAGCCTAGGCCTAGCCGCCGCTGCCGTGGTGTTGGGTTTGTATAGCCAAGCCATGCAGGTGCAGGCGGGCAGCCCCGATTTGATGCGCGCGTTCCGCGCCACTTTTTTGACATTGGGCAGCCTGACTTTGGCATCCAGCTATATGTTTAGCCGCCTGCCGCGCCACGAGAAAAACGCCACGCACGACCTCGGCATGAACGCAGACTAAGCCGCTCTTGTGCGCACCTGTAGTAGAGTTTCTCCTTCCCGTTTTTTGCAAGAAAGAGCCAGACTGCTATGAGTGACCAAACTGCCGTTTACGGCGCGGGCAAAACCACCCCCGCCGCCCCGCGCAAGCCCATTAGCCTGCCGCGCTTGGCCGAGATGCGCGCACGGGGCGAAAAAATCACCATGCTCACCGCCTATGACGCCACTTTTGCCGCCGTAGCCGATGCAGCGGGCATAGACACCATTTTGATTGGCGATTCGCTGGGCATGGTCTGCCAGGGTTTGAATAGCACCACGGGTGTGAGTTTGGACACCATGGCCTACCATGTGGAATCGGTCTCGCGCGGGCTGATACGCAGCCAAGGCACGGCTTTTTTGGTGGGTGATTTGCCCTATGGCAGCTACCACGAGAGTCGCGAGCAAGCCATGCGCTCGGCCGCACGGCTGATGCAGGCGGGCGCACACATGGTCAAGCTAGAAGGCGGCGGCTGGACGGCTGAAACCGTGCGCTTTTTGGTCGAACGCGGCATCCCCGTCTGCGCCCACTTGGGGCTAACGCCGCAAACCGTGCACGCCCTGGGCGGCTACCGCGTGCAGGGCAAAGACGATGCGGGCGCGGCCACCTTGCGCCAACACGCGCTGGAGCTGCAAGACGCAGGCGCGGCCATGCTGGTGCTAGAGATGGTGCCCGCTAAATTGGCCACAGCCCTGACGCAAGAGCTCACGCGCTGCCACACCATAGGCATAGGCGCGGGCAAAGGCACAGCCGGCCAAGTGCTGGTGCTGCACGATATGCTGGGCATCAATCTGGGCAAAATGCCCAAATTCGTGCGCAACTTCATGGCGGATGCGGGCAGCGTCAAAGGCGCGTTTGAGGCCTATATCCGCGCCGTCAAAGACGGCAGCTTCCCCGATGACGCCCTACACGCGTGGTAAATACGACGGATTGCAGCCCCTGCCATGAACCGCCAAGAGCCTACCTGGAGCGTCAGCGCACTGTGCGCGGCCATCGATAACGCGTTCACCCGCAGCTGGCCTGCGCTTTTGGTTGAAGGCGAAATCAGCAATTGGGTAGCCAGCGCCAGTGGTCACGCCTATTTCAGCCTCAAGGACACCCAGGCGCAGCTGCGCTGTGTGGCGTTTCGCCGCGTCTTGTCGCAGCTCGATTTTCAGCCGGCCAGTGGCCAGCAGGTGCAAATTCGTGCCCGGCTCTCGCTCTACCAGGCGCGTGGCGATATGCAATTGGTCGTGGACAGCATTACCCGCCCCAGCGCGGGCGCTCTGCACGAGGCATTTTTGCGCCTCAAAGCCAAATTGCAGACCGAGGGCTTATTTGACAGTGCGCGCAAACGCCCCCTGCCGCGTCTGCCCAGCCGTTTGGGGCTGGTCACCTCCGCCGCAGGCGCGGCACAGCACGACGTGCTGCAAACTTTGGCACGCCGCGCGCCCCATGTGCAAGTGCAATTTGCCCCGGCCAGCGTACAAGGCAGCGGCGCCCCGGCTGAGTTAATCGCAGCCCTACAGCGCCTCTACCACTTACCCCAAACCTGCAGACCAGAAACCATATTGCTGGTACGCGGCGGCGGCAGCGCCGAAGATTTAGCGGCCTTCAATCACGAGGCGCTGGCGCGTTGCATCGCAGCCAGCCCCGTCCCCATCATCAGCGGCGTGGGGCATGAAAGCGATTTTTCTATCGCCGACATGGTGGCCGATGTGCGCGCCGCCACCCCAACTGCCGCAGCTGAACTGGCTTCCCCAGAGCGCGATCGCTTGCTGGCTGATTTACAAGCACTACAGGCTCGGCTGAGTCAAAAAATACAGCAAAGCATAGACCGCCATGCGCAATACTTGGATTACGCCCAACAACAACTGGCGCAGCAACGGCGCCACACGCTGCAAGCGCAAAACACCCAACTGCACCAACTGGCGCTGCAGTTGCGCAGCGGTGTGCACGGACAATTGCAGCAGGCATCCTTTGCCTTGCAGGGGCAGGCACAGCAATTAGGGGCCAACCGCGTCCGCAGCCTAGCCATGCTGGCGCACCAATTACAGCTACAGCAACTGCAGTGCCGCCATATCCTGCGCCAGCAGCTGCACCAGCATAGCCAGTGGCTTAGCATGTGCGAACAACGACTGCTGAGCTACCAAAGCAGCCGCGCCGCGCAAACCGTGGTGTTGCAGCGGGCTGATGGGCAGACCATCTGCAGCGTGGCCGATGTGCAGGCAGGCGACACCGTGCAGGCAGTGCTGGCCGATGGGCGCTTGCAACTGCAGGTGTTGGGCACAGCCGCCTGATGCCGCCATCCCTATCGTCCTCATCCCATAATGGGCGGTCATTGATTTTTTCGGTGCCGCCCGCACCTGTATGCGCATGACTACCAAACCCCCAGCGCCGTCCACGCCGCCCACCCACCCCACCACCACGGGGGAGCCTCCCCCTTTGATCGCGTTCCCCTGCGCCTTTCCCATCAAAGTCATGGGCCTGAACCAGCCTGATTTTGTGGACATCATGGTTGCCGTGGTGCGCCTGCACGACCCCGAATTTGACCAAACCACCCTGGTCATGCGCGAAAGCTCGGGTGGCAAATACCAGGGGCTAACCATCACCGTGACCGCCACCAGCCAAAACCACTTGGACGACATTTACCGCGCCCTAACCGGCCATCCCCTGTCGAAATATGTGCTCTAAATCCAGTATCAAAAACAGAGCTGCTCAGGCAGGTTTGGCGGCCTAAAACCGCTAAAACACCCTTAAAAATGCCCTATGAATGACTTTCTCTTGCGCGATCTAGGCTTGGTAGATTACGCCGCCAGCTACGCCGCTATGCAAAGCTTTACGGCGCAGCGCGAGGCCAGCACGCCAGACGAAGTTTGGTTCTGCCAGCACCCGCCCGTGTTTACCCAAGGTCTGGCAGGCAAGGCCGAGCACTTGCTGCTAGCGGGCGACATCCCCGTGGTGCAAAGCAATCGCGGCGGGCAAGTCACCTACCACGGCCCGGGGCAAATCGTGGCCTACCCGCTCATCAACCTGCAGCAGCGCGGCTATTTCGTCAAAGAATATGTCTATAAGTTGGAAGAAAGCCTGATCCGCACCCTGGCCGAATTTGGCATCACAGGGCACCGCGTGCGCGGCGCGCCTGGGGTCTATGTGCGCCGCTCTGCGCCTGGCAGCCATGCGCGTTTAAGCGAGCTGGAAAATAGCATCGCCAACCCCGATTTGGGCAAAATCGCCGCCCTGGGCATCAAGGTCACGCGCCACTACAGCTACCACGGCCTGGCGCTGAATGTGGCCATGGATTTGCAGCCCTTTCACCGCATCAACCCCTGCGGCTACGCCGGGCTGGAAACGGTGGACATGGCCAGCTGCGGCGTGCGCCCAGAACTGGCGCAGGTGCAAAGCGTGCTGGCCGCGCAGTTGCTGCGCTGGTTGGCTTGATGCGTATTAGTTCAACAATGGGACAATAAGCCTTTTAATCGTAAAATATCGCTCAATGTCCCATTTTTGGAACAATGCAGCTATTTCAGCTGCATTCAAGCTATTTTTTCAATACGAAATAGGCGATTTAAGCCGAAAAACCTGCCTGAGAAGCTATTGTTTTAGGAGTTCATCAAGGCTTCAATCTCGGCCACCGCCACAGGTAGGGCACGGGTCAGCAGCTCGCAGCCCTCTGCCGTGACTGCGGCATCGTCCTCAATGCGGATGCCGATGTGGTGGAACTGCTCTGGCACCTCGGCGCTGGGGCGCAGATACAGGCCGGGTTCGATAGTCAGCACCATGCCAGGCTGAAGGATGCGGCTGGCGCCATCGGCCTCGGTATAGCTGCCCGCATCGTGCACATCCAGCCCCAGCCAGTGGCTGGTGCGGTGCATGTAATAGGGCGTGTAGGCTTTGCTGGCGATGGCGTCTTGCACGCTGCCGTGCTTATCAGCCCGCAAAATGCGCAAATCAAACAAGCCCTGCACCAGCAGCGCCAGCGCGGCCTGGTGCACGCTATCAAAGCTCACGCCCGGGCGCGTGGCGGCAATCGCGGCCTCTTGCGCGGCCAGCACCACCTCGTACACCGCCCGCTGCGCTGCGCTAAACCGCCCGCCTGCGGGAAAGGTGCGGGTGATGTCGCTGGCGTAGTTTTGCCATTCGCAAGCCGCGTCTATCAGCACCAATTCATCGGCTTTAAGCGGCGCATTGCCGGCGCGGTAATGCAGCACACAGGCATTGGCACCCGCAGCGACGATGCTGGTGTAGGCAGGGGCGGCGCTACCCGCTTGCCGAAAGGCGTGCAGCAGCTCGGCCTCTAAATGGAATTCACGCGCATCCTGCCCTGCGCGCAACATACGGGCAGAAGTTTGCATGGCGCGGATATGCCCCTGGGCGCTGATGTCACCGGCGTGGCGCATCAAGGCGATTTCGCCCGCGTCTTTGTGCAGGCGCATTTCGTCCAGCAGGGTGCAAATATCGCGCAGCACCTGCGGCGCACGCACACCACTGCGGGCACGGTTGCGCAGTGCGCCCAGCCATTGCTGAATCTGCAGCGGCAGCCCAGCCTGCACCGCAAAAGGAAAATACAGCGTCTCTTGGCCTGCCAACAGTTCTGGCATTTGTGCATCTAACGCCGCGCTGCTCCACGCCACATCCACCCCCAAAGCGGCTGGTGCCGCGTCTGGTCCCAGGCGGTAGCCATCCCAAATCTCGCGTTCCAAATCTTTGGGCTGGCACAGCACCGTAGTGCGGCCACTACCACCCTCTAACACCAGCCAAGCCTGCGGCTCTTCAAAACCCGTGAGGTAATAAAAATAGCTATCGGCACGATAAGGAAAATGCGCATCGCGGTTGCGCACCTGCTCGGGCGCGGTGGGGATGATGGCCACGCTGCCCGCCCCAAGAGCGCGCGCCAAAGCCTGGCGGCGCTGGGCGTACACGGCAGCGGCAATATGCGGGGTGGGGGTGTGGGGGTCGAGGAAAGCCATGCGCCATTATGCAAACACGCACAGGCAAATTTCGGCATAATGACCAGCACAAGGAGTGAAACCATGAAAAACACCGCTACTGCCCGCCCCCTGCCATTTTGGGCACAGAAAAAATTCTGGCTCAGCGCCAGCCTTTTGGCTTTAGGCATGGCTTACGCCGCCAGCCAAGCCCATGCTGCCATTGAAGTCGCCCGCGTGGACGACGATGAACTCAGTTGCGAACAAATTGCTGCCGAAGTCAAAAAAATGGACGCTATTGCCGCCAGCGGAAGCGCCGACGCCAAAGCTGCTGCGCAGCGCAAAGCGCGCCTAGAGGCCCTGGCTAAGGCCACAAAGTGCAAGCTGTAAATCGTCCCCCTTGTCAATCCCCTGAATAAGGGGCTAGGCAACAGATGCTTGGCTTGCCAAGCATTTTTTTGCGACCGGGCTTTACCTACAAATGCAAAAACTGCATCATCCTTGCGTATTGTTTTTTGCAAAGGAAGTTTTATGCGTTTTTGGCCCCTTCTGGCAGCTAGTGCCGCCCTCGTTTTGGCTTGTCAAGCACAAGCCCAGCAAATCATCCAGGTAGAAAAATTGGGCGACGATGAGTTGACCTGTCAAGAGTTGTACAACGAAGTCAAAACCCTAGACGGCATCATTGCCGGCACCCCTAGCCCAGCCACAGCAGCTGCCAATGCCCAAGCACAAGCCCAGGCACAAGCAGCCACAGCTGCCAATGCACAGCTGCAGGCGCAAAATGCCCAGATCGCCGCACATGCGGCACAACAGGCTGCCATACACGCTGGCTCATCCTCTGGTTTTGCCCTAGGTGGACTATTTGGCTCTATCGCCTCTGCAGTGGCCAGCAATCAAGCTGCCAAAGCCGCACAAGCACCCGCAACACCTGCGGCCATTGGCTTCAGCCCAGCCCAAATTGAAGCGTCTGGCAAACGAAAAACGCATTTGACCGCCTTGTTTAAGCAGCAAAAATGCAAAGTCAAAAATTTGGTGCAATAAGCGTTTTGCACCCCTGTTAACACTCGCAAAAGCAGCCTCGGCTGCTTTTTTGCTGGTGTGGCGGTATTTTGTCCTCAGCACCCAATCCACTTGCACAGCCACCCCAAGCACAGCAGCTTTACTTGCTGATTACGCAAAATTATGCTGCCGACACGGGCATCGCACCTCTGGTGCGCACAATCAGCAGCACCAATGGAAGTGGACCATCAAAGGGGCATCATATGAAAAAATTCTGGCTCAACTGGGTGCGACATGGCATGCCACCAAGACTGCAATTCGGACTGCAATTCGGACTCGCTTTATCGGCTACTCTGGGGCTTACCCACTTGGCGCAAGCCCAAGACTTCAGCCGCGACAGGGGGCAAGGTGAGCCAAGCCGATTCGCCCACATGCGCCGCGCACCAGCGGTGCATACGAACACATGGCCTGCTGGCGTGCGAAAAATTGCCGATGTCGCCTATGGCGCAGGCCCCAGCGAACGCATGGATGTTTACCTGCCCACCCGTGCCAGCGCACAAGCTGCCCCTGTCATTTTTATGGTGCATGGCGGCGCATGGCGTTTTGGGGACAAGGCTGCAGACGGCGTAGTGCAAAACAAAGTGGCGCGGTGGGTGCCACAGGGCTTCGTGGTGATTTCCGTCAATTACCCCATGCTGCCGCAGTCCTCGGTCATCCAGCAAGCGCAGGCCATCGCCTCTGCCTTGGCCAGCGCGCAAAGTCAGGCCGAAAAATGGGGGGCGTCCAAGGATCAATTTATTTTGATGGGTCATTCAGCTGGGGCACATTTAGTGGCATTGCTGAATGCACAGCCAGCATTGGCGCAGCGATTGGGTGCTCGCCCTTGGCTAGGTGCTGTGGCGCTAGACAGTGCCGTGCTAGATGCAACAAGCCTGATGCAGCAGCGCCATTTGCCTTTGTATGACGATGCTTTTGGCCAGGATCCTGCCTATTGGCAAACCATCTCTCCCTATCAGCAGGTGGTGCGTGAGGCGCCTCCCTTCCTGCTGGTCTGCTCATCATTGCGCCAAGACTCTTGCGCCCAAGCCCAAGCCATGGCCAGCCATGTGCATGCACTGGGAGGGCAAGCCCAGGTCTTGCCCCAGCCCCAGACACATAGCGCCATCAATATGCAACTGGGCTTAGAGTCCGACTACACCCGCGCCGTAGAAAGCACCATGGCCAGCTGGAGCCCCGTTATCGCCAAAGCATTAGGCCATTGATGGGGGGCGGCATCGTGCCGCTCGTCCGATGCATCCAAGGCCTTGCAGAGCAGGCTATTAGGCCCACGCTATCACCTAAAAATCAGCCAAGAAACGATGGCGCCAGCGCAAGGCGGCATCTTTATCCACCCCGCAGCGCGTAGCAACTTGGCGCAAGCTCAGGCCATCGATCAGCGCTTGGCCATAACTTAGCCAGAGTTCCCGCTTGCGCAGATGTGCCAAGGGCGTGGCGGTGAGTGCATTGAAAGTGCGGCGACATGCCCGGCAGCGCCAGCGAGCGAGGCCGTGGCTTTGCCCCCAAGGGCGGAGATGATCTTGGTCAGCGCGGCAGTGGGGACACTCTTGCGGTGGCGGCAAAGCCGCCACTACAGCCTGCAAGGGACTTTGCGCTGCGGCATCTAAGGCTTGCCGTAGGCGCTTACGCTGAGGCTCGGTTAGTTGTACCAAACCAGCCAAAAGTTTGCCAAAGTTGCTGCGTTCCATGATGCACCTCCACCAGTTGGATGCTCTTGGAATCCACTATAGGTCTGATCAATTGCGTTTGCAAAAGCTAACGCGGACATAGCCATGTTTTTGGCGTTTAACGCCGAAAAACCTGCCTGGGCAGCTCATATTTTTGATGGTACCCCCCAAAAATATCTGCTCAAAGCTGGAATATCGAGGTAGGCGGCTGAAATCCCAGTTTTTAATGACCGAATCAGGCTTTTAGGCCACAAAACCTGCCTGAGCAGCTCACTTTTTTGCATGAGATAAGCACCACTCTTCACTGCTGGCGTATGATCCGACGCACATGTTGCTGGGGGAGCAGCCCCACAGCGGGTGCATTTAGGTAAGAGGGATGGGTAGATATGGATATTCCAAAGAAAATTTGGCAGCGCGACGCAGTCTGGGCTCTTCTCATAGGCGTTGCCGTTTTGTTGGTGCATCAATTCAGCTCTATGACCGATGCGTTAGAGCGCCGTTTTTACGACACCAGCAGCACACAAATTGCGCGCCAACCAGCCCCAAATATCGCCATCATCGCCATTGACGAAACCAGCATCGCCAATATCGGACGCTGGCCCTGGTCGCGCGAGATCCATGCACAGCTGATTGACAAACTGGCGCAGGCCAAAGCCAAAGTCATTGGCTACACCGTATTTTTCTCAGAGCCCCAAATCGACCCGGGCTTAGACTATGTCCGAAAAATTCAAGCAGCGATTCCGCCAGAAGTGCAGGCGCTGGAGGCATTTCAGCCCGTCAATACCCTGATTACCGAAGCGCAAACCCGCCTAAATAGCGACCACCAGTTGGCCACCAGTATCGCCACGGCTGGCAATGTCATTCTGCCCTCAGCTTTTGATCTGCAAGAGCCTATCGGCAACCCAGAAAATCCCCTTCCTGATTTTGCCCTGCGCAGCAGCGTCCCCGATAAAGAAGATACCGCTTTGCCTGTGAGCAATGCTGTCGAGCCTTTGGATATATTTGGCCGCCACGCTGCGGCAGTGGCGCATTTGGTGCAATTGCAAGACCGCGATGGCGCCGTGCGCGAAGAGCCACTTTTTGTGAATTATTATGGCCGCGGCATTCCCTCCATGTCCCTGGCTTTGGCTGCGCAGTCCCTGAATATCCCCATTGCTGACTTGAAGCTGCACCCAGAGCAGGTGCAACTAGGGCGTCTAAAAATGCCCATCGAGGACGGCGCCATCGTGCTGCCGCAGTTCTACCAAGCCAAAGACGGCAAATTCGCCTTTCCTGTGGATTCTTTCTACGATGTTCTCAACGGCAAAATCCCCGCTAGTAAATACGCGGGCAAAATCGTCATCGTTGGCGCCACGGCAAAAGGGGTGGGTACCTTGTTTAATACCCCGGCGGCCAATAATTTTGATCCCGCGCAACTAGCTGCCTATGTCACTTCCAGCATTTTGCAAGAGCAATACATTGCCCGTCCCGCTTGGGCAGCGCTGTGCACATTTGCGGCCTTCCTTTTGGTGTTGGCTTTCCTCATGTTTGCCCTACCTAGGTTAAAAGCTGGGTTGGCCGCCGCAGTTAGTGCAGCACTTCTCGTTTTGCTATTGGGGGCTGAATACGGCGCCATGCTCGGGGCGGCTAAGTGGGTGCCTTTGGTGTTGCCAGCCGTCTTGCTGGTCTTGGGCTATGTACTGTTGACCACCAAGCGTTTTTTGTTTACCGAGGCTGGCAAAGTGCAAGCCGATGCGGAAAGCGCGGAAACCAACCGTATGATGGGTTTGGCGCTGCAAGGACAAGGCCGCTTGGACGAGGCTCTGGATCGCTATTTGCGCGTCCCCTTAGATGGCGAGAAAGGCAAAGCCGTCTTGGACAATCTCTATAGCCTGGCCTTGGACTTTGAGCGCAAACGCCAATTCAATAAAGCCCAGTCTGTGTACGAGCACATTGCCAAAGCCGCGCCACAGTTCAAAGATGTGGCTACCAAGCTCAAACGCGCCAAAAACCTGTCCGAAACGGTCATGTTAGGTGGCGGCGGCGATCACGCCGGCGGCACCTTATTGCTGGACGGTGGTGATGTTGAAAAACCCTTCTTGGGGCGCTACCAGATCGAAAAAGAGCTGGGTAAAGGTGCCATGGGCGTAGTGTATTTGGGCAAAGACCCCAAAATCGGTCGTGTCGTCGCTATTAAAACCATGGCGCTGAAAAATGAGTTCGAAGGCGAGGAGTTGGACGATGCGCGCGCGCGCTTCTTCCGCGAGGCCGAAACCGCAGGGCGTTTGCAGCACCAAAACATCGTTACCATTTTTGATGCTGGTGAAGAGCACGATTTGGCGTTTATCGCGATGGAGTTCTTAAAAGGCAAGGATTTGGTGGATTACACCAAACCCGAACGCTTGTTGCCCGTGGCACAAGTCCTGTCTATTGTTGAACGCGTGGCTTTGGCGCTGGATTACGCGCACCAGCAAGGGGTCGTTCACCGCGACATCAAGCCCGCCAACATCATGTATGAGGCCAGTAGTGACAGTGTCAAAGTCACCGATTTCGGTATTGCGCGGGTGACCGACTCCAGCAAAACGAAAACGGGGCTGGTGCTAGGAACCCCTAGCTTCATGTCGCCAGAACAAATCGCGGGCAAACCCGTGGATGGCCGCTCCGATCTGTACTCGCTGGGTGTGATGCTCTACCAGATGCTCACGGGACGCTTGCCTTTTGAGGCCACTAGCCTGACCGAGCTCATGTACAAAATTACCAACGCTGAGCCTGCCGATTTGCAGCAATACCGCAAAGATTTGCCGCCTGCTTATGCGCATGTCATACTGACAAGCCTTGCGAAGAAACCGGCTCAACGCTACCAAACGGGGACCGATCTGGCCGTAGCCTTAGCCCAGCTCAGGCAGCCCATGTCGACCAGCCCCGCGGCATCTGCGCCGCCACCAGATATTTCTTTTGATTAACTTCCACTCACCCTCCGCTCTGACCATTTTGCTATGAAGTATGAATTTGTGGCCCTGACGGATGTTGGGCGCATGCGCCAAAACAACGAAGATTCGGTCGCCTACACGGTAGAGACGGGCGTGGCAGTTTTGGCCGATGGAATGGGCGGCTATAACGCTGGTGAAGTCGCCAGCGGTATGAGTACGGCTTTTTTGAATTCGGAACTCAGTCGGTGGGTGCAGCAGGCAGGCAAAAAAACCCATCTGAGCGACATCAAACGCGCCATCTCCATTTGTGTTGGCAATGCCAATTTATCGGTGTTCAACGCCGCCAGCAATAATGCGAGTTATCAGGGCATGGGTACCACCTTGGTGGTGGGGATGCTGCAGCAAAACCATTTCATCATTGGACATATCGGCGATTCGCGAGCCTATTTGCTGCGTGCCGAAGTGCTGCAACAGATCACCAAAGACCACTCCATGCTGCAAGAGCAAATTGATGCGGGTTTGATTACGCCAGAGCAGGCACCCTTTGCAGCCAACAAAAATCTCGTGACCCGCGCCGTTGGGGTTGGCCCATTTGTTGATGTGGAAATACACGAGCACCCCATTGAAGTCGGGGATGTCTTCATGTTTTGTTCAGATGGCTTATCCGACATGGTTAGCCAAGACAGCATGCAGGAGGTGTTGAGAAATCACAACATTTCCTTGCAATCGCGTGCTCAAAACTTGATCGACGCCGCAAACGCAGCAGGGGGCAGGGATAATATCTCAGTCCTTATGGTCCAAGCCTTACCCGGCACAGAAAAGTCAGGGTTTGCACAGCAGCTTGGCAAACTCTTTTCTAAAAAATAATCACTGCACGCCTATTCGGATTCAACATGAAAAAATGTGCAGTTCAACGAGGCTTATCATGGCAAAACTGATCGTATCTATTGACGGTGTCGTTATCCGAGAAGTTGAACTCAACAAAGAACGCACCAGTGTAGGGCGTCGCCCCTATAACGATGTGGTCATTGACAATTTGGCGGTGAGCGGCGAGCATGCCGCGCTCATTCGCGGCACTGGTGAGTTTTTTGCCGAAGACCTCAACAGCACTAACGGCTCTTACCTCAACGGCAAATCGCTCAAGCGCGAGCGTTTGCAAAACGGGGACATCCTTGAAATCGGTAAATACAAAATCAAATTTATTGGGGACGAGCCAGTCGCCAATTACGATGCCACCATGGTGATGCGCCCAGGCGCGGCGGTCGCTCCTGTGGCCGCCTCAGCGCCAGCACCAGTTGGCAATGCACTGATTCGCGTGATCTCTGGCAGCGCCGCAGGGCGTGATGTGGCATTGACAAAAGTCGTTACCACTATAGGGAAACCTGGAATTGCAGTTGCTGCTATTACCAAGCGTATTACGGGTTATGTGGTCGCACATGTGGATGGCGATGGGGAAACCCTGCTCAATGGTAAACCCATCGGCAATGAACCTGTGGCATTGCAGTCTGGCGATACGCTGGAGCTGGCTGGTACCAAGATGCAGTTTCGCATTGAGTAATGCTTAGGACAAGCATCCGCACAGCTTAAGACCTCCCTAAAACTTGGCTCTGCTTGACGACTGCGTGCGATGCTTCCTACCAGCTCTACGCTAGCCCAAATGCGCCGCCACTGGCTGCGCATTGTTCTTTTGTTGCTCCCTATTGTGCTCTTGCTGTTGCAAGCGGTGCATGTTCTACCCTATGGGGCGCTCAGACACCTGGATAATTTATACAGTGACAGTCGCTTGCGACTGACGATGCCTAAGACGCGCGCTCAGGATGTCGTCATCATTGATATTGATGAGAAAAGCCTGGCTGAATTGGGTCGCTGGCCTTGGTCGCGCCAAACCATGTTGCAGTTGGTTCAGGCTGTATTTGAACAACAGCAAGCTGCGATTTTGGGTATTGATATGGTGTTGGCCGAGCCAGACACCAGCTCGGGCCTGAGCATTTTGGAGGATCTGGCCAAAGGGGAATTTGCCCATCAGCCCGAGTTCGTGGCACGCGTTCAAGCGTTGCAGCACAGCCTGAATTACGACGCCCAATTTGCCCAAGTCATGCAGCGTTATCCTATCGTGCTGGGCTATTACTTCAGCAGCGACCGCAATGGCGAGAAAAACGGTCAGCTGCCAGCCCCCATCTTAAGTAGCAGCGATCTGCATGGGCGCAAAATCCAGGTCAGTGCTTGGAATGGCTATGGTGCCAACTTACCGATCTTTGCCCAATCGGCACCCAGCGCAGGTTTTTTTAATGCCATCAGTGCTGGCGATGGAGTCGTCAGATCGATGCCGCTGCTGGCGCAGTACGATGGTCAGTATTACCAATCCTTACCCTTGGCCATGCTGCGCCTCGCTACCGGGCAACCCAAGGTGCAAGCCGTTTTTCCTCCCGAGCGATTTCTGGGCAGGGGTTATCAACACCTAGCGCAACTCGATCTGAGCTACGCCAATGGTCGGACGGCAACGATTCCTGTGGATGAGCAAGTGGCCACACAGATTCCCTTTCGCGGGCCTGGCGGTGCGCAAGGAGGCTCGTTTACTTACTATTCGGCCAGCGATATTTTGAAAAATCGCACGCCTGCAGCTGCCCTCAAGGGCAAATTGGTGCTGCTGGGCACCACGGCACCAGGTTTGCTGGATTTGCGTACAACGCCCGTAGGTGATGCCTATCCTGGGGTTGAGGTCCATGCCAATGTTTTAGCAGGATTTCTAGAAGGTAACACCCCCATACGCCCCGACTATGCTACCGGGTATGAGTTTGCCTGTCTGGTGTTGTTGGGTTTGGTCTTGTTATGGTTTCTACCGCGCCTGTCGGCCTTGCGCAGCATGGCATTGAGTGTGGGCTTGCTACTGCTCTGCGTTGGCATCAACACATGGCTCTATCTTGGCGCGCATCTTATTTTGCCACTCGCATCCTCAGCCGTCATCATCATGGTGATGCTGGTTTTGCACCTAGCCTATGGCTATTTGGTTGCCAACCGATCCAAGCGTGATTTGGCCAAACTTTTTGGCAGCTATGTGCCATCGGAGCTGGTAGATGAGATGCTCAAGGATCCTAAGCATTATTCGATGCTAGCTCGCAATCAAGAGCTGACCGTTATGTTTTGCGATATCCGTGGCTTTACCAAATTGGCGGAAGGGGCAGACCCCCTGCAAATACAGTCCCTGCTCAACCGCCTCTTTGGTCATCTGACGGAAATTATCCGTAAGCACGGCGGGACGATAGACAAATACATGGGCGACTGTGTCATGGCTTTTTGGGGCGCGCCGATGAGCCAGCCTGAGCATGCCCAAATTGCCCTCCATTGCGCCCACGAAATCATCACCAGCCTGCCGCGTATCAATAGCGATTTAAAGGCATCTGGCCTGATGCCATCCCAGTATCACGATTTAGGGGTGAGTATTGCGTTAAATACTGGCGTGATGTGCGTCGGCAATATGGGCACTGAGCTGCGCCAAGCCTACACCGTTATCGGCGACGAGGTCAATTTAGCAGCCCGCATCGAGCCACTGAGCCGACTGTACGCTGTCGATATTGTTGCCACCAATGTGGTGCGCAAACACAACCCAGATTGGGTATGGCAAGAGCTGGACCTCGTGCAAGTCAAAGGTCGCCAAGCGCCAGAGCGGATTTTTACCCCGATCGCCTTGCGTTCGGCATTGGGCGATGCGCAACGCAATGAACTCAAAGTGTGGTCGCAATTTGTCCAAGCCTACCGTCAGGGGCAGGTGGACAGTTGCGAGATGCTGCTGTTTAATTTGCAACGCCTGCATCCAGCCTCTGCGTTGTACACCCTGTATGCAGAACGCTTAGCGCTACTGCGTAAAGACCCCCCAGAAAATTGGCAGGGTGTTGCCATCATGGGGCCGAGCAAATATTCCCCTTTGGTTTAAAGCGCGCCTAGGTTGACTTATGCAGCTACAAGTTCTTGGATGCTCCGGCGCCATTGCTCAAGGGGTGTATACCAGTTCTTTTTTGATCGATGCTGCCATCGCTTTGGATTCGGGTACGGGGCTGGGGCAATTAACGCTGGCGCAAATGCTGCAGCTCGATCACATCTTCATCACCCATACCCATCTTGATCACATCGCCGCGCTGCCGCTTCTATTAGACAGCGTGATGAGCATCCGTACCCAAACAGCGCGCCCGCCTGTGCAGGTGTATGCCCTGCCTGAAACCCTGTATGCATTGCGCAAACATATTTTCAACCGCATTATTTGGCCTGATTTCACGGCTTTGCCTTCGCGCGATAAACCTGTGCTGAACTTCGTGCCCGTCAGACTGGGGCAAGTCGTCACCTTCGACGGCTTGCCGCACCAGGTGCAAGTCTTGCCAGCGCAGCACACCGTGGCCGCCGCCGCCTATGCCGTACGCCCAGCAGCCCATGCGCCTGCCTTGGTCTATACCGGTGATACCGGCCCCAACCCCCTGCTTTGGCAAAATTTAGCACAGCTGGATGTGGCAGGTTTAATCATTGAAGCTGCATTCAGCAACCAAGAATCTGGCTTGGCACGAGCCGCCCTGCATCTGTGCCCTAATAGTTTGCTTGGCGAACTGCGCAATATCCCTGCCAACAGCCATTACCCCATCTATATCACCCACACCAAGCCTGCACAGGCACAGCAAATCCAAGCAGAGGTGAAGGCGCTGCTGCAGCAAGACGCGCAGCTGACCAATCTGTTGAGCCAACACCCCTTGCATTGGTTGCAATGTGGGCAAACAATCCGTATTTAGTCACCCCCTGATTTATTCATAAGCTATTGATTTTATTAGGTATTTTGGATTTTCCTGGTAAAATAACTCCCAGTTTTACTCTCTGCATTTGCGAGTTTTTGGGAATTTTTCATGTTTGCTTGCCCTGCCACCGAAGACTTCTTTCGCCTGCGCATTGATCAAATGATTGACCTGCACCATTCCCTGGCTGCTGCGCCAAATCGCCAAGAAAGGCTTGGCCTTTCTTGAACAGGTTTTTTTACGCCTGCAGCAAATGGGGCTACAGGCAGGCTCAGCATACAAGCGACGATTGCAGTCGTTCAAATCATGGCTAAGGCTTACCTGTGCACCTGCCATGGCGGGCAGGTAAACCCCATCAGGCACTAGGTCATGACCGGGAAATGAATAAATCAGGGGCGACGACATAGCCCGATTTCATGCCTAAAAACTCGATCCTGGCTGGCTGAGGAATTGCAACTCCTCAGCCGAGGACACCCGCCCCAGTATTGCGTTGCGGTGCGGATAACGACCAAAGCGCTCGATGATGAGCTGGTGCTGTAACTCAAAATCGTAGCTATTGGCGCTGGCGTGTTGGGCAAACAGCGGCAGCGCTTGTGCATGAATGCTGCGCGATTCGCTGTGCATAAGGGGAAGCAGCAAAAAGCTGCGCTGGGTTTCATCCAAAGCCGACAAAGCGCCACTGCGCACCGCCTCTTGCGCCAAAGCCAAAGCCTGCGCGTCTTGAGCAAAAGCCTGCGCACTGCCGCGATGGATATTGCGCGAGAACTGGTCCAGCACCATGATTTCCGCCAAGCGCCCCTGCGCTGTACTGCGCCAAGCGGCTAGTTCGCCCGCGCTGGCCTGCAGCAATAGGGGCGCAAAACGCTGGCGTATGCGCGCATCTACAGCCGCATCAGGTGTCCACCACTGAGATGGCTGCAACTCTTCAAACCAAAATTTCAGCACCGCGTTTGGCATAGCACCCTTTCGTTTGAGTTAAGCAGCCGCATGCAGCGCGGCTTAAGGCACCCAGTTAAAGAACAAGAAGGCGGCAAACACCACCAAATGCACGATGCCTTGCATGATGTTGCTGCGGCCATAAGTGACGGTGTGCAGGCTGATCCCAAAAGTCAGCAGCAGCAAGACCACGGCCTTGGGCGCCAGCCCCAGGGTCAGGGGCAAATCCAACATCAGGGCTATGCCTATCACCACCGGGATGGTCAAGCCGATAGAAGCCAGCGCCGAGCCTATGGCCAGATTCATGCTGGTTTGCAGGCGGTTCATGCGGGCGGCGCGAATGGCGGCTATGGCCTCGGGCAGCAGCACCAAGATGGCAATCACAATACCCAAAACGGCGGGCGGCGCTTGCATCACGGTTAAGGCTTGTTCGATACTGGGCGAGAGCAGCTTGGCCAGACCGATGACCACAACCAAGGACAGCATCATCAGCGCAAAAGCAAACCAGGCTTGGGTGCGGCTGGGCGGCTCGGGGTGGCGGCCATCGGCGCTGACTTCTGCGGTGTGCAGAAAATAGTCTTTATGCCGCATGGTTTGAATAAACACAAAAGCCAACCAAATCACCAACGAAGCCACGGCCACAAAAAGCAGCTGCGAATGCGCGTAAGTGCCGGGCCCCGTGGTGGTGGTCAGGCTGGGCAGCACCAGCACCAAGGTGGCCAAAACCATCAGCGCCGTCAGCCCCGTGCCCACGCCTTCGACGCGAAAATCCTGTTCGTGGTGGCAATACGCCCCCACCCATAGCGCAGCGCCCATCACCCCAGTACAAATCACCATGACGGCGGCGTAAATCGAGTCGCGCGCCAGTGTGGCGGCGCTGGCGCCACCGCCCAGCATCATGCTGACGATCAGCGCGGCTTCAATCACCGTAACCGCCAAAGCCAGCACGATCGTGCCGTAAGGCTCGCCCAAACGGTGCGCCACGGTTTCGGCATGATCGACAGCTGCCAAAACCGATGCCCCTAAAGCCAGCGCGCACAAAATCAGCAGCCATAAAGGTGTGCCCAGCACCGCCGCCAAGCCCCATAAAAAAATGGCCAGAAGGGGGGCAACAAGGGGCCAATTGGGGCGGAGGCTGGGGTAGTGGCTCATGCTGCAGGGGGGGCAGAAAAGTATGCTGAAGGAGGGGCGGAAGGGGCATTGTAGAGAAGCCCAGCGCAAGGCTCAGAAAAACTACAAAAAAGATAGCTACCCAGGCAGGTTTTACAGACTACAAGCCCAAAAACACCCTGAAAATTACACCGCCGCGGGATCCACATCCAGCGCCCAGCGCAGCAAGCCCGGACTGCGTATGCTGACAAATTGGCTGCGCCAGCGCGTGAGGAATTTTTGCAGGGCGGCGCGGTTCTCCGCCTCGACCAAAAGCTGGGCGCGTTCGGTATTGGCGACGCGCTGCATGGCCATGGGCACGGGGGCGTAGAGCATGACGCCGCCCTCGGCCACCAGCGCCTGCCCCAGATCGCAAGCGGCTTGCAAAAAGGCTTGCGCCGCCTCTTGCGTGCGTGCCTCAGCCCGCAGCAGGGCCTGAAAGCTAAAGGGCGGCATGGCCGCCATGTGCCGCTCTTGCAATTGGCTGCTGGCAAAGCCCGCCCAATCGTGGCGCATCAGCCAGGTGAACAGCGGGTGCTCGGGGTTAAAGGTTTGCACCAGCATTTGCGCCTTGCCGCTTAAATCGGCATCGCGCCCAGCACGGCCAGCCGCTTGCATCAGCAGGGCAGCACTGCGTTCAGGGGCGCGAAAGTCGGCGGCAAACAGGCCGCCATCGGGGTTGATGGCCGCCACCAGGGTGATGCGGCGAAAGTCGTGCCCCTTGGCCACCATTTGCGTGCCCACCAACACATCCACCGCGCCGCTGTGCAGCTGCTCTAGGTGCTGGCTCAGGCCGTCTTTGCCTTTAACGCTGTCGGCGTCCATGCGCAGCACACGGGCGGGCTGCCCATCGGGGCGCTGCACGCCAGCTAGCAGGGCGCTGATTTCTTCTTCCAATTTTTCGGTGCCACGGCCTAGGGGGGCAATGTCTAAATTGCCGCATTCGGGGCAGGCGCGGGGCGTGGCTTGGGCATCGCCGCAGTGGTGGCAGCGCAGGCTGCGGTCGATTTTGTGAAAAACCTGAAAAGCGCTGCAATGGTTGCAGGCGCTTTTCCAGCCGCATTCGCCGCAGCTGAGCACGGGCGCATAGCCACGGCGGTTGAGCAACAACAGGGCTTGCTCGCCGCGCGCAATGCGCTCTTGCAAAGCAGCCAGCAAATAGCTGGAGATAACTGTGCCCTTGGGCTGCAAACGCATATCGACCAAGCGCACGGGGGTGAGTTGGCCCGCGCCTATGCGCTCGGGCAATTCTTGCAACTGATAGCGCCCGCTTTGCGCGGCCTGCCAGCTTTCTAAGCTGGGCGTGGCCGAGCCTAAAACCACGGTGCAGCTGCCTGCCGCCACGCTGTGCAGGCGCGCACTTTCTAGTTTTGCGCGGTACACCGCCAAATCGCGGGCTGAATGGCGTGCGCCGTCTTGCGCTTTGTAGCTGGCGTCGTGTTCTTCATCAACCACAATCAAACGCAAATCCACCAGGCTGGCAAACACCGCCAAGCGCGTGCCCAGCACAATGCGTGCGCCCCCGCTGTGCGCCGCCAGCCAGGCGCTTGATCGCTCAGCCGCGGTCATGCCGCTGTGCATGCTGACGACCGCCGCCGCGCCCAAATGGGCAAAGCGGGCGCGAAACTGCCCTAAGAGTTGGGGCGTGAGGTTGATCTCGGGCACCAGCACCAGCACCTGCGCCGTCGCTGCCGCCGCCAGCGTGGCCGCAGCGGCCTGCATATACACCTCGGTCTTGCCGCTGCCTGTGCGCCCAAACAGCAGCAGGGGTTTGCTGTCGGTTTGGCTTTGTGCGGCAGTGATGGCTTGCAGGGCAGCTGTTTGCGCGGGGTTTAAGGTTTTTTCAGGCTGTTTTTGCGTGTTTAAGGCGGAAACGCTGCCTGAGCAGCTCTCATTTTTGATGCTGTTTTCTGGATTTTCGAGCTTGGCGAGCTTTTTGAGCTTGCGTGCCAATTGCTCGGCACTCCAGTCTTTCAGCTGGGGCGGCAAGGCGGCCAGCGCCACTTCGCCCAAGCTGCGCTGGTAGTAACGGGCGGCAAAGGCGACCAGCTCCCGCCAGCTGGCAGGCAGGGGGGCAATGCCATCCAAAACCGTGCTGATGGCTTTGAGTTTGCCCACATCCAGCCCATCGGCCGTGGTGTGCGCGGTATCGGCAGCCTTGGCCTGCCCCCAGACCAGGCCCAGCACCTCGCGCCGCCCCAAAGGCACCCGCACCAAGCTGCCCAACGCTAAGGGCGCAGGGTGGGTATAACTGAGCAGGGCGGGCAGGCGGCTATGCGCTGGCAGCGCCACCAAAACGCTGAAAACAGGCACGGCAGCTGGGGCTAGGGAAGCAAAGGCTAGAGGCGATTAGCGCGGGCAGTATTGGGTAAACACTTGCTGCATGCGGCTGTCGCCCTTGGCCAGATCAATGGCCACTGCGCCATCGGTGCCATCGGTGCCATCACTGCCCTCAGCAGCCAACTGCGCTGGCAATTTCAGCTCTTGCCCTTGGCCGTTAAGGGCGCTGTAGTAGTGCAGGCGGCTCATGGCATAGGTTTTAGCCGCGCAGTGAAGTTGGTAGTGCGCCGCCAGCGAGCGTTGGCCTGCGCGCTTGGGCTCGGCCAAATTCTCGCGCCCATCAAACTGCACGCTGCCCGTTTTGCGGTCTTGTTGTACCGTGGCCGTCAGCACCAAAATCTGCCCTGCGGCATCGCTAAAGCGCCGGGCTTTTTGCAGGCGGTAGAGCGGCGCCAGCTCGCCCGTGACGCGGCTGCCGTTTTGCGCCAATTGTTCTAGGGCGTTTTCGTGTACCAAATACTGGCGCTGCTCGCTGCCCTGCCCCATGCGGATGCTGTTGCCGCTGGCATTCCAAGCAAAGCGGCCACGGCGCACCCAGGTGGAAAATTCGCCTTTGTCTTCAGCCGTTTCGCTGATGCGGTAGCTGCGCTTGCCCAGCAATTGCAGCTCGGTATAAAAGCCTGGGCAAGAGGCGCAAGGCAAGGTGCCCACATACAAACCTTGCCAATCGAGGCTATTTTTGGCCCTGTCGGGCGCGGCACCAGCCGCACTAGCCGCAGCAGCGGTCAATAGCAAGGGCAGAAAAACCGAAGAAACGCGCATGAAAAGCTCCTTCAAATAGCAAAGTGACAGCGAGAAAACCGATTATTCGTAGCCGTAGGCGCGCAGTTTGGCGGCGTTATCGGCCCAGCCCGATTGCACTTTCACCCACAGCTGCAGATGCACTTTAGCCCCCAGAAGACGCTCTAAATCTTGCCTGGCCTCTGAGCCTATGCGTTTGAGCTTTTCGCCGCCTTCGCCAATGATCATAGCCTTGTGGCTGTCGCGCTCGACAATGATGGCAGCGGAGATTTTGCAAAACCTGTCCATGCCCGGTTGCGGGGTTTTAAGCGGCTCTTCTTCAAATTGTTCGACGATGACGGTGGAGGTGTAGGGCAGCTCGTCGCCGCTTAAGCGGAATAATTTTTCGCGCACCATTTCGGCTACCAAAAAGCGCTCGCTCTTGTCGCTGACCTGGCCGTCTTGGTAGTGCCAGTCTTGCTCGGGTAAATACTGCGCCAAAATCCCCAAAAGACGCTGCATATCGGCCGGCTTTTTGGCCGATAGCGGCACGATTTCAGCAAAGGGAAAGCGCGCTTGCATATCTTTCAGCCAACGCATCAAATCGGCGCGGTGTTTGATTTGGTCCAACTTATTGGCCAACAACAGCACAGGCGTGTGTTGCGGCAGCAGCGCTAGCACCTTGGCATCGCCCAGGGTGAAGTTGCCGGCTTCGACCACCAGCACCACCACATCCACATCGCTGAGCGCGCTGGTCACGGCTTTGTTCAGGTTTTTATTCAGGGCATTGCTGTGGCGGGTTTGAAAACCTGGGGTATCAACAAACACATATTGATTGCTACCCGCCGTGCGCACACCCGTGATGCGGTGGCGCGTGGTTTGCGCCTTGCGGCTGGTGATGCTGACTTTTTGCCCCACTAAGGCATTGAGCAAAGTAGATTTACCGACATTGGGGCGGCCGACGATGGCGATACTGCCGCAGCGCGGCGGGCCGCTGGGCAGATCGGCTTCGGCGCTGGCCTCAGCGGCCTGGGCATCAGGCGCAGTGTTTGCAGCCTGCGCGGCTTCGCTGCCAGCTTTGGCAAAAAAGGCATCAATGACGCTGGGGTCGGGGGTTTTGTCGTTCGCTTGCGTCATTGCAGGGCTTTCCATAAAAGTTCGGCGGCTTCTTGTTCGGCGGCGCGTTTTGAGCCACCTTGGCCGCGTGTGGCCAGTTGTTTGGCTGGCAGGGCGCATTCCACTTCAAATTGCAGATGGTGCGCCGCGCCTTGCGTCGCCACTAGCGTGTATTGCGGCAAGCCCCATTTTTTGCTTTGGGTGAATTCTTGCAAACGGGTTTTGGCGTCTTGTGCCTGCGCGGGGCTGAGGCTGGCTAGATCGAGGGTGTTGTAGAGGGTAAAAACCCAGTTACGGGCGGCAGCAAAGCCTTCATCCAAATAAATGGCCCCCAACAACGCCTCCAAGGCGTCAGCCAAGATGGAGGCACGCGCCGCACCGCCACTGCGTTTTTCACCTGCCCCCAAGCGCAAATGCGCACCTAAATCTAAGCGCAATGCCAATTTGTGTAGGGTTTCTTCGCGCACCAAGAGGGCCCGCATGCGCGAGAGTTCGCCCTCGCTTAAATCTGGGTATTTGGCATAAAGCCAATCGCTGATGCACAGGCTGAGCACGGCATCGCCCAAAAACTCCAGGCGTTCGCCGTTGTGCGCGCCAAAGCTGCGGTGCGTTAAGGCTTGCTGCTGATGGGGGGTGCTAGGCTGGCTAAACAGCGACTGGGCCATGCGTACTTAAATCGCTTTGGGCACTGCTTGCGCGCTATTGCGCTTGCTCGTGCCATCGTATTTGAGCAAGAGATAGGCATTGGCGAACAGCGCGATTTCTTTGTTATAGGCAAAGCTGACATCAAAACGGCCAGTGCCATCGGGCTCGATGATCAAGTCATCAGGCTTGACCGAACTGATGACTTGGTCGATTTCCATGGCTTTGCCGTAGATGGTTTTGATTTCGACCGGGTTACTGCCTTCAGTCCCCGCTTTTTTCACGGCTTTCAAAATGCTTTGGTATTCGAGCACGGTGGGCACGACTTTGATCGTGACCAGGCCCAAAAAGGCCACCACAATGGCCACCAAAACCAGACCGATCATGGTCATACCGCGTTGCTGATTCATACACTATCCCCTAGAGGTTTATTGAAAACGACCGATGCGCTGGAAATTACCCAAATTCATCCACACCAGCACGGCTTTGCCGACAATGTTTTTGTCGGGCACAAAGCCCCAATAGCGCGAATCTTGTGAGTTGTCGCGATTATCCCCCATCATGAAATAGTGTCCAGCCGGGACGATGCAGCGCACGCCTTCGGCGCTGTAGTCGCAGTTATCGCGGAATTCGGTAAATTCAGCAAAGGGATTGACGAAGGGCGGGCGCATGTCGTCATTCAAAATATTGTGCGCCACGCTGCCTTGCCCTGCAGGAATGGTTTCGCGGAATTGCCGGCTATAGGCTGCGCCGACCTCGCCACCAAACAAAATCGCCTGCGTTTGCAGGTAATCGGGCTGGGGCGCTACCGGCAGCTCTTTGCCGTTGATCGTGAGGCGTTTATTGATGTATTCGATATGGTCGCCGGGCAGGCCAATCACGCGCTTGATGTAGTCTTGGTTGGTGTTGAGCGGGTAGCGGAACACCATGACATCGCCGCGCTGGGGCTGGCCGATTTCGACCACTTTTTCATTCAGCACGGGCAGGCGAATGCCATAGGTGAATTTATTCACCAAAATAAAGTCGCCAATCTCTAGCGTGGGCAGCATCGAGCCAGACGGAATTTTGAAAGGCTCGTACAAGAACGAACGCAGAAAAAACACGGCGATGATGACGGGGAAAAGCCCAGCCGTCCAATCCAACCACCAGGGCTGGCGCAGTTTGGCGGCGCGGTCTGCGCCTTCGGCAGCGGCTGCAGCCAATTGGCGGCGGCGTGGCAAAAAATACCGTTTTTCAAATAGCCAATACACCCCGGTGACGCTGGAGGCGACGAACAATATCAGGGCGAAATTGCTTTCGATTTTGCCAAAATACCAAGCCGCGCAATAGGCGACGAAAGCAGCCAAAACCAGCGCCGTGAGGGCGGGCAGAATTTTTTCCAAAAACTTCATAGCATCACTTTAAAAACTATAGCTGCTCAGGCAGGTTTTTCGGCCTAAAACACCAAAAACATACTGAATTAATCATCCACTTGCAAGATGGCCAGGAAGGCCTCTTGCGGCACTTCCACACTGCCGATTTGCTTCATGCGTTTTTTACCGGCTTTTTGTTTTTCTAACAGTTTGCGTTTGCGCGTGATGTCGCCGCCATAGCATTTGGCCAAGACATTTTTGCGCATGGCTTTGACGGTTTCGCGCGCGATGATGTTGCCGCCAATGGCTGCTTGAATCGCCACATCGAACATTTGGCGGTCGATGATTTCGCGCATTTTGGCGACCACGGCGCGGCCACGGTATTGCGACTGGCTGCGGTGCACGATGATGGACAGGGCATCGACGCGCTCGCCATTGAGCATGATGTCCACCTTGACCACATCCGAGGCGCGGTATTCTTTGAACTCGTAATCCATGCTGGCGTAACCACGGCTGACGGATTTGAGTTTGTCGAAAAAGTCCAGCACGATTTCGCCCAGGGGCATGTCATAAGTCAGCACCACCTGGCGGCCTTTGTAGGCCATATTCAGCTGCATGCCGCGCTTTTGGTTGCACAGGGTCATGACGGGGCCGACATATTCTTGCGGCATAAAGATATGCACTTCCACAATCGGCTCGCGAATCTCTTCGATTTTGCCGACTTCAGGCATTTTGCTGGGGTTTTCCACCATCAGCGTTTCGGGCTCTTTGCCGCCCGTGACCACCTCGTACACCACGCTGGGCGCGGTGGTGATCAGGTCTTGGTCAAACTCGCGCTCCAGGCGCTCTTGCACAATTTCCATGTGCAAAAGACCCAGGAAACCGCAGCGGAAACCAAAGCCCAGCGCCTGCGACACCTCAGGCTCGTATTGCAGCGCAGCGTCATTTAACTTCAGCTTTTCCAGCGCGTCGCGCAGCTGATCGTATTCGCTGGCTTCTACGGGGTAAAGCCCCGCAAAAACTTGGGGCTGCACTTGCTTGAAACCTGGCAAGGCCACTTCGGCAGGACCCAGGTTGTTCGGCATTTTTTTCTCTAGCGTGACGGTGTCGCCCACCTTGGCCGCTTGCAGCTCTTTGATGCCGCAAATGATGTAGCCCACTTCGCCCGCGTGCAGGGCGTTGCGCGGCTGGTCGGCGGGGGTAAAAACACCAATGCTATTGGCCTCATACGCCGCACCGGTGGCCATCAGTTTGATGCGTTCGTTTTTCTTCAAACTGCCATCGACCACACGCACCAGCATGACGACGCCGACATAGGTATCAAACCAGCTGTCGATAATCATGGCGCGCAGCGGCGCATCAGGATTGCCCCGGGGCGGCGGCACCTTGGCCACCACCATTTCCAAAATTTCGTCTATGCCCATGCCGGTTTTGGCTGAGCAGGGGATGGCCTCGCTGGCGTCAATGCCGATGACATCTTCGACCTCTTTGCGCGCGCCCTCAGGGTCGGCCTGGGGCAAATCCATTTTGTTGAGCACGGTAAAAACCTCGACGCCCAAATCAATGGCGGTGTAGCAATTGGCCACGGTTTGCGCCTCAACGCCTTGGCTGGCATCGACCACCAGCAATGCGCCCTCGCAGGCCGAGAGGCTGCGCGAGACTTCGTAGCTAAAGTCCACATGCCCAGGGGTGTCGATCAGATTGAGGTTGTAGATTTGTCCGTCTTTGGCCTTGTACTGCAGCGCGGCGGTTTGTGCCTTGATGGTGATGCCGCGCTCTTTTTCAATGTCCATGGAGTCGAGCACCTGCGCACTCATTTCCCGATCAGACAGGCCGCCGCAGCGCGAAATCAGGCGATCGGCCAAGGTGGATTTGCCGTGGTCGATGTGCGCGATGATGGAAAAGTTGCGAATGTGCTGCATGGGCCAAAAAAGAGAAAAGGAAAAAAGCAGGCGCAGACCCGCGCCATGAGCGCTGGCAGGCCAAGGGGCGAATTTTAAGCCAGTAGCCGGCAGCTCATCGCCCTGCATAATGCAGGCCATGTCCGCCCCAGCCTCTATCGACAGCTCGACCACCAGTCCCACCGCTAACCCTGTCAGCAACCTGACGAGCCACCATGCCTTGCCGCCGGCTTTTGCACGCGGCTTGGGCTTGGGCAAAAACCTGTTTGTCATCGTTAGCGACGAAGCCCTGCTGGCGCAAGAGGCTGCTGATGCCCTACGCCAAGAGGCTAGAGCACGCGGCTTTAGCGAGCGCCTGTGGTTTACCGTCAGCGGTGCGCACTTTAAATGGGGCGAAGTGCTGGCCAGCACCCAAGCGCAAAGCCTGTTTGCCGATAAGCAGATTTTGGAACTGCGCATCCCCAGCGGCAAACCCGGCAAAGACGGTGGCGAAGCCCTGCAAGCCTTGGCCGCCAGCTGTGCGAACGCACCCGATGTGCTGCTGCTGATCACCCTGCCTAAGCTTGACCAGCAGGGCAAAAAAAGCGCCTGGTTTTTGGCGCTGCAAGGCGCTGGTGTGGTGCTGGATATTCCTGTTGTGGAACGCCGCCAACTGCCGGCGTGGATAGCCCAACGCCTAGCAGCGCAAGGGCAAAGCCCTATGCCGGGGCAGGAAGGCGAGCGCAGTCTGCAATGGCTGGCTGATCGTTTAGAGGGCAATTTGCTGGCTGCGCACCAAGAAATCATGAAACTCGCCCTGCTCTACCCGCAAGAGGCTTTGGGTTTTGAGCAAATCAGTGCCAGCGTCGCCAGCGTGGCGCGTTACGATGTTTTTAAACTCTCTGAGGCTGTGCTGGCTGGCCAGCTGCTGCGTACCCAGCGCATGTTGGCGGGGCTGCAGGCCGAAGGCGAGGCCGAGGTGCTGGTGCACTGGGCGCTGGCTGAAGATATTCGCGCCCTGCATCGGGTACGCCAGGCTTTGGATGCGGGGCAACCCTTGCCTGCGGCGATGCAGGCGGCGCGGGTTTGGGGCGCTAAACAAAAGTTGATTGAGCGCTTGGCGCCCCGCCTGAGCCTGGCACAAAGCACGGCGCTGTTACACGCGGCGCAGCAGGTGGACGGCATCGTCAAAGGGCTGCCGCAAAAAGATTGGCCCAGCCAGGGCTGGGCCGCGTTAGAGCGCTTGGCCATGCAACTGTGCACCGCTGCTGCGCCCAAGAGCGCTTGATTACATCAGGCCTTCGGCCTTGAGCGTAGCCTGCACCGCAGGGCGGGCGGCAATGCGAGCGCGCCAGGCATTGAGGTTTTTCAAGGCTGCGGTGTCCATGCTCATCATGCCCGCCCAACCCGTGATGACGAAGGCGTAAATATCATCCACGCCGTAGTTATTACCCGTGAGGTATTCGTGCTTGGCCAAAATCGTGTCGAGGTATTGCATCCGCCCCAGCACGCGTTGTTTAAAACCTTCTTTCACCTCAGCTGGCAGCGCTGGGTTCCACAATGGCGAAAAGCCTTTGTGCAGCTCGGTGGCGATGATGTTGAGCATTTCTTGCTGCTGGTAACGCGCCATGCTGCCTGCCATGCTGATGAGGTTTTTGCCTGGCGCTTGGTCGGCAATGTATTGCACCAAAACGGCGCATTCGCTCAAAGTATGGCCATCGTCCAGCACCATAAAAGGCACATAGCCTAGGGGGTTGATTTGGCGGTAATCGCTGCCATCAGCCAGGGTGTGGGTTTTCAAATTAACGGCGATGGCTTCGTAGGGCAAACCCGTCTCGGCCAGGGCAATGTGCGGGGCTAGAGAACAAGCGCCGGGTGAGTAATACAGTTTCATACACTTCCTTTACGCAGAAAAAAAAGGCCGCAAACGCGGCCTAGGGTTTAAAACGGGATGTCGTCGTCCATATCGTCAAATCCGCCCGCAGCGGGCGCTGCGCCTTGCCCGCCGTAGTTGTTGCCAGCGGGTGCCGCTGGTGGCGTGGGCGCTGTTGCAGGGCGGGGCGCTGCTGGGCGTTGTTGATAAGCACCACCGCCGCCACCGCCTTGATAGCCGCCGCCTTCGCCGCCTTCGCGGTTGCCGCCTAGCAGGGTTAAATCGGTGGCAATGATGTCCACGGTATTGCGTTCTACGCCTTGGTTATCGGTGTATTTGCCGTATTTCAAACGGCCCTCCACATAAATGGCGCGGCCTTTTTTCACATAGTCGCGCGCCACTTCGGCCAGGCGTTCGTAAAAGGTGATGCGGTGCCATTGCGTGTCTTCCACCATTTCGCCGGTGTTGCGGTCTTTGCGGCGGGTGGTGGTGGCCAGTGACACATTGGCTACGGGCTGGCCCGATGGCAGGTGGCGTACTTCGGCATCGCGCCCGCAGTTGCCGATGAGGATGACTTTATTGACTGAGGCCATGGATGCGTATCCTAGTAGGGGTCGTGGTGTAGAAAAATCAGTGAAAGGCAGGACACAGTATGCGGCAGCTCAAAATACGCACGCAGCATGGCTGTGGCTCGCCATCATAGCGCAGGCCAGAGGCTTTCCGTTCGCTATGTATTTAATAGCTGCTCAGGCAGGTTTTACGGCCTTAAATGCCAAAAACATCCTGAAAATATAAGCACAACTTGGCCTACAATGCCCAGACATCTATAGACCAATACGGGAGACAAATGCTATGGGAAATCGATTGAGCGCCATTGCCACGCGCACCGGCGATGCTGGCAGCACGGGGTTGGGCAATAACACGCGCGTTGCCAAAAGCCATGTGCGCATTCACAGCTTGGGCGAGGTCGATGAGCTCAACTCCCACATCGGCCTGCTACTGTGCGAAGCGCTGCCCGCCGATGTGCGCACCCTATTGGTGCAAATTCAGCACGATTTATTCGATTTGGGCGGCGAGCTGTGTATGCCCGGCTACAGCTTGCTCAAAGAGGCCGCTTTGCTCGAACTCGATGCTGCGCTGGAAACCTATAACGCGCAGCTGCCGCCCTTGAAAGAGTTCATTTTGCCCGCAGGCCAGCGCGCCGCTGCCCAAGCCCATGTCTGCCGCACCGTGGCGCGCCGTGCCGAGCGCCAAGTGGTGGCCTTGGGCGAGACTGAAGGCGAGGCCGTGAATGCCGCGCCGCGCCAATACCTCAACCGCCTGTCTGACTTGCTGTTTGTGCTGGCGCGCGTGCTCAACCGCCAAAACGGCGGCGACGATGTGTACTGGCGCAGCCAGCGCCTGGCGCAACAAGAAGAGTGAGCGCTGCCATGCTAAAAACCACCATCACCATCCAAAACAAATTGGGTCTGCACGCCCGCGCTTCGGCCAAGCTGTGCAAGCTGGCAGCCACCTTTCCTTGCGAAGTGTTTATGAGCTATAAAGACCGCCGCGTCAACGCTAAATCCATCATGGGCGTGATGCTGCTGGCCGCAGGTATAGGTAAAGAGGTGGAGCTGGAAACCGATGGCGCGCAAGAGGCTGAGGCCATGGCCGCCATCCGCGCCCTGATTGACGACAAATTTGGCGAGGGCGAATAAGCACATCCCTGCGCGATCTTGCCGCGATTGCATTTTTTCGCTCTGCCGTTTTTCCGCCGCTGACCTCCTATTCGTCCACCTTCCGCGTGAAACACTCTGACCACAGTCGCGATTTATTCGACACCCCAGAACTGGGCAGCCAGGCTCTGCGTGCCCGCGCCGCCGCGCGCAGCACCTGGGTCAGTGTGGTGGTCAATATCGGTTTGGCTTCTGCTCAGGTGTTGGTTGGCGTATCCGCCCGTTCTCACGCATTGGTCGCAGACGGCCTGCATTCGCTCTCGGATTTGCTATCAGACTTTGTGGTATTGATCGCCAATCGCTTCAGCGCCGAAAACTCCGACAGCAACCACCACTACGGTCACTATCGCTATGAAAATGCCGCTTCCCTCATCATCGGCCTCATTTTATTAGCCATAGCTGTCGGGATGCTGTACCAGGGAGTTTTGGTCGTCCTACACCCAGAAAACATTGCCGCGCCACAACGCATCAGCTTGTGGATAGCTGGGCTGGCACTCATCACAAAAGAGCTGCTGTTTCGTTACATGCTGGCGGTGGCACATCGGGTGCGCTCGTCCATGCTGATGGCCAATGCCTGGCATGCGCGTTCGGACGCGGCTTCATCTTTAGTGGCGCTGGCTGGCATCAGTGGCAGCCTATTGGGCTGGCACATTTTGGATCCCATTGCCGCCATCGTTGTGGGGCTTTTTGTGCTGCGCATGGGTTTCAAGTTCACCTGGGAGGCGCTAGACGATTTGATGGACCGCGCGGCCACCGAAGAAGAAAACGCCCAAATCGCGCAATTGATTCGCGGCACGCCACAGGTTCAGGGGCTGCACGATATGCGCACACGGCGCGTGGGCGATTTGATTTTGGTCGATGCCCATATCGAAGTGGATGGCGATTTACGGGTACAAGAAGGGCACGACATTGCCTTGGCCGCACGCGAGCGCGTATTGCAGGCCATGCCCCAGGTGCTCAATGTCATGACCCACATCGACGCGGTACAAGCCTTTGCCAATAGCGACAGCCCCAGCCGCATCCCGCCCCTAAACCCAAAACCCTAGGCGACCCTTTTCAGGTATAAAAAAACCGCCGGACGCGGCGGTTTCCTGCTGGGGCATGCAAGCATCCCCACCCTTAAGGCGCACCCCAACGGTTCTTGATTTCGGAGACAGAACCTGTGGCCAGCAAGCTCAACACTCCAGGAACTGGATGGCGGTTGTCGGCAAACAGGTATTTGCTCACCTGATCAGGGTCGCTCGTAACCAAGGTGGCATCGGTACAGACACTGGCATTCGTACTGCCAGCACCAGCGCAGATAGCCGCATTGCTGATGCTGGTGCCCGCACTGTTTTCCGAATTACTGGGATCGGTGTAATAACCCATGCGTGTGCGGAAACCCGGAGACAACAGCAAACTCTGCGTTCGTCCATTGACGCTTTCAGCCTCGGCAGCCAAGGTGCTGACAAAAGTCCGGTATAAATCCAAATACACCTCTGGCGCATTGCTGTAGGTCACGGTCAGCGTTGCCATCCACGGCGTTTGGCTCAAGTCATAGGGCGGCAGGATATAGATATAACGCGCGCCCTTAGCATGCAATTGCAACATGGCCTGGCCGTAGTTGTGAATCTGGGTTTGGATGTTCGCGCGTGCTGTGCCCGCATCGATGGTGCCAGCCAACACATTTTGCGTTTGCAACATCAAATCTTCCATACCCGCAGACAGCATCACCAAGTCTTGCCCGCCATAGCCAGCAAAACCCGGCGCCGTGGCTTGGGCTTGAACCTGGGTTTGCAAATCGGCAATGCTGCTACCGCCTTGCCCCCAAGCTGTGCCGCCAGCAGCCTGCGCCTTGAGCGTGAGGCCATAACTGCTGGCCACCCAGTAGGGCAAGGAGTACACGGGCTTGGTCACTGGGTCGGTGGTGTTGACGGTATAGAGCTTGCCCCCCGTCTGCCCATCATCCACGATGCCGTCACCAAAGGTATAAAGCGCCGTTGGACGCAATGGTTGGTATACCTTACCACTGCCACCGCAGCCCCATAGCAAGGTCGCACTGGCGAGGCCGATAAGGGCAAAACGAAGGATGCGTTGCATAAAAAACTTTAGAGGACATGAGCCTAAAACGAAGCGCTGCAGTATAGCAAAGCCGTTCCTGGCCGGCCGGAAGGGGATTTGTGGAACACATGCGGACGCAAAAACTCACCCATGCTTTTCCTCGCCTGCCCGTCTCGACGCTTAACCGGGGATCTGGCGCACATCAGCAGCACCACAGCGGGGGTAGCAAACACGCCATTTAGTCGTCAAACGCGTCTGCGGCGTCTGGGTTGTCCGCCAAATACTGCGCCGCCAAATGGCTATTGACGACATTGGCCATCTCGACCGCGACGCGCGCGGCATCCACCCCTTTTTCGACCTGGCGCGCCTGCGCTTGCGCGTCGTTTTCCACCGTCAAAATGGCATTCGCGATGGGGATGTTGAAATCCAAGCCCACCCGCGTAATGGCCGCGCCCGATTCGTTGGCAACCAACTCAAAATGGTAGGTCTCGCCACGGATGATGCAGCCCAAGGCAATCAGCGCATCAAACTCTTCGCTTTGCGCCAAGGTTTGCAGCAGCAGGGGCGCTTCTAGGGCTCCGGGCACGGTGCTGTGAAAAATGTCCTCGGCCGATACGCCCAAGCGCAGCAATTCCGCCTGGCAGCTGTGCCACAGGGTGTTGGTGACATCGGCATTAAAACGCGCTTGCACCACGCCGATGCGCAGGCCCTCGCCGATAAGTACTTCTTCGTTGGCTGCGCCTTGATTCGCGTTTTGCATAGCTTTTTCCTCTATTTGATTAATATGATTTTGATAGCTGCTCAGGCAGGTTTTACGGCCTAAAAACCCAAAACCATGCCAAGAAACATACCTAAAAACAGGACTTTAAGCGGCACTGTCTAAATAGCCCACCACTTCAAGGCCGTAGCCCGTCATGCTGGGCAGGCGCAAGGCTTTGCTGAGCAACTGCATATGCGTCACGCCCAAATCACGCAGGATTTGCGCGCCTATGCCGTAGGTGCGGATATCGGGTTTGCTGCGCGCTGTGGGTTTGATCGGCGCGTTAGCTGGGGCGAAGCTGGCCTCTAAAGCCGCCAAGCCTGCTTCGCTATTGAGCAAAATGGCCACGCCTTTGCCCTGAGCCTGCAAATGGCGCAAGGCTGCGTCTAGCGACCAGGAATGCCCAGCCGCCCCCACTTCCAGCGCGCTTTGCAGGGTGAAGGGCCCATGTACGCGCACAGGCACGGTTTCGCCCGCTTGCCAAGAGCCTAGGCTCAGGGCGATATGCACTTGGCCGCTGGGCTTGTCGCGGTAGAGCGTGGCGGTGAATTCGCCCTGGGCTGTGCGCATGGGGCGACAGCCGATTTTTTCGATGAGCTTTTCGGTGCGGCTGCGGTGCTCGATCAAATCGGCAATGGTGCCGATTTTTAGGCCGTGTTTTTCCGCAAAAATCTGCAGATCAGGCAGGCGCGCCATGCTGCCGTCTTCTTTTAGCACCTCGCAAATCACGGCAGCCGGGCTGCAACCCGCCATGGCAGCCAAATCGCAACCAGCCTCGGTATGGCCAGCGCGCATCAACACGCCGCCTTCTTTGGCTTGCAGGGGGAAGATATGGCCGGGCTGCACCAAATCGCTGGCCTGGCTGTTTTTGCCTACGGCCACGGCTACGGTATGGGCGCGGTCAGCCGCAGAAATGCCCGTGGTGACACCTTCAGCCGCTTCCACCGAAACCGTAAAGGCGGTGCTATAAACCGCGCCATTATTGGCCGTCATGGGGGGCAAATTCAGGTGCTCGCAACGCTCTTTGGTCAAGGTTAAACAGACCAGACCACGCGCATGGGTGACCATGAAGTTCATGGCCTCAGTCGTGATGTGATCGGCGGCGATGATCAAATCGCCTTCGTTTTCGCGATCTTCTTCATCAACCAAAATCACCATACGGCCAGCGGCAAGCTCGGCAACGATGTCTTCAACAGGGGAAATAGGGCTAGGCATGGCAAACAACTCCTCTTCAAACTATGCAGCGATTTTACTGGCCGGCGCAAAGCGGCTGCGGCCAGATGGCAAACGCAACTGGGGATTTAACTGCAGGCGTCATAGCAGGCGCCTTGCCGAGTTTTTCTCAACAAAGTAGGCCGGCGCTGCTGCTGGCGCGATGCCAGCGCCGAAAGACGCTTATGCAGAGCTTCCTTCATGCTGCCCCGTTGTGACAGCAGTAATACCAGCTTCCTTCGCGTGCTCTAGGGCGCGCTCTTGCTCGACCCCACTGATGGGGAAGAATTTGCGCACCAGCACATAGAAGGTGGGCACAAAAAAGACCGCCAAGATCGTTCCCACCAACATGCCCCAGAACACCCCCGTGCCAATGGCGCGCTGCGCCGCTGAGCTGGCACCCGAAGCGAAGTACAGGGGCACTACGCCTAACATAAAGGCGAAGCTGGTCATCAAAATGGGCCTGAAGCGCATATGCGCAGCATGCGCCGCCGCTTGCAGCGCCGTCATGCCCGTGGCGTGCAGGTCTTTGGCGAACTCCACAATCAAAATCGCATTTTTCGCCGACAAGCCAATGATCGTCACCAAGCCAATTTGGAAGTAGACATCGCTTTCCATGCCGCGCATCCACACCCCTGAGGCCACACCCAGCAGGCCTAGGGGTACGCTCAGCAATACAGCCAAGGGGATGGTCCAGCTTTCATACAAAGCCGCCAGCAACAAAAACACCGCCAGCACGGCAAACAAATACACATAGATGGCGCTATTGCCCGCGAGTTTTTCCTCGCGCGATTGCCCCGACCACTCATAACCAAAACCTGGGGGCAATTGCGTCACCAAACGCTCCATTTCAGCCATGGCATCGCCTGAGCTGTGGCCAGGCGCAGCCGAGCCGGTAATGCGCATGGTGGGGTAGCCGTTGTAGCGCACCGTCATCATGGGGCCGCTGATCCAGTGCGCTGTCACCACGGTGCCCAGCAGCACGGTTTGCCCTTTTTTATTGAGCACGGGCAATTTCATAATGTCATCGACTTCCATACGCGCATGGTCAGCCGCTTGCACAATCACGCGTTGCAGACGACCCGCGTTCGGGAAATCGTTCACATAGGTAGAGCCTAAAGAGGTCGATAGCACGGTATTGATGGCGGCCATGCTGACGCCTTGCGCAGCGGCCACATCGCGGTTGATGTCGAGCTGCAATTGCGGCGCGTCTTCAATGCCCTCAGCGCGCACACCCGCGAGCATGGGGCTTTTTTGCGCCAACGCCACCAATTGGTTACGCGCCGCTAGCAGCGCCTCTTGCCCTTGCGAGTTGCGGTCTTGCAAACGCAGGGCAAAGCCCGAAATACGCCCCAGGGCCGGAATGGCAGGGGGATTCATGGCCAAGAGGAAACCATCGGACAAGCTCATCAACTTGCCCGTGACACGCCCCGCCACGCTGCTGGCATCTTGCCCTGGGCCTTGGCGCTCGCTCCAGTCTTTCAGCGCAATAAAGCCGAAAGCGGTGTTTTGCCCTTGCCCCGAGAAGCTAAAGCCTTTGACCGTCACCACGCTCTCCACTTCGGGCTGCTCCATCAACACTTTCTCAGCCTGGGCCAAAGCATGTGCCGTGCGCTCCAGCGTAGCGCCGGGCGGCAGCTGCAAATTGATAAACATGGAGCCCTGGTCTTCAGACGGGATAAAGCCCGATGGCAAACGCATCATGACAAACACGCCCACAGCCAATAGCGCGGCGTACACCACGGCCATGCGCATAGACGCGCCTAAGAAACGGCCTATGGCTCCGGTGTAGCGGTCGCGATTGCGATCAAAAATGCGGTTGAATGCACCGAAGAAACCCGTTTTTTTCTCATGTTCACCTTGCGGCACGGGCTTGAGCAAAGTCGCGCACAAGGCGGGGGTCAAAATCAAAGCCATCAGGCCGGAGAAGGCAATCGACGAGGCCATCACCACCGCGAACTGGCGGTAAATATTGCCCACCGCCCCCGAGAAGAAGGTGAGCGGCACGAACACCGAAATCAGCACCAAGGTCATCCCAATCACCGCGCCGCTGATTTGGTCCATGGCTTTGCGCGTGGCTGGCACGGGCCCCAAGCCCTCTTCGCGCATGACGCGCTCCACATTCTCGACCACCACAATGGCATCATCGACCACGATACCAATCACCAGCACCATGCCAAACATGGTCAGCACATTGACCGAATAGCCCAGGGCCTGCAAGACCGAGAAAGTCCCCAGCAAGGCGATAGGCACCACGATGGTAGGGATGATGGTGTAACGCCAGTTTTGCAAAAACAAGAACATCACCAAGAACACCAGCGCCATGGCTTCGAGCAAAGTCATGGCCACTTTTTTGATCGAGATGCTGACGAATTTATCGGTGGTGTAAGGCGCCTTCCAGCTCATGCCCTTGGGGAAGTATTTGGACATATCAGCCATGCGTGTGCGCACTTCATTGGCCACCGAAAGCGCATTGCCGTCGTTAGACAGCATCAGCCCCACCATGACGGCGGGCTTGCCATTCAAGCTCGCACCGTTGGCATAGCTTTGCGCGCCCAACTCGACCCGTGCCACATCGGCCAGGCGCACGGTGGCACCCTGGCCATCATCACGCAAGATGATGTGCTGGAACTCTTCCACCGTTTTAAGCTGCCCCGGGGCCACCACCGTGGCGCTGGTGGTTTGACCGCTAACAAAAGGCGTGTCGCCCAAGATGCCGGCTGAGATTTGCGCATTTTGTTCGCGTATGGCGGCATTCACTTCAGCCACTGAAAGGCCATAGGCCTGCAGTTTGGCTGGATCTATCCAGATGCGCATGGCGCGCTCGGCCGCATACATGGTGACTTGCCCCATGCCCTTGATGCGCTGCAATTCCGGGATGACGGTGCGCGAGGCGTAATCCGCCACAGCCTCAAGGTCTTCTTCTTTTTCGCCGAGCATGGCCACAACCATGAGCAAATTGGTACGCGCCTGATCAACCCGCACGCCGTTTTGCGACACGATGGCTGGTAGGCGCGGCTGCACCCGCGCAATGCGGTTTTGCACTTCGATTTGCGCTGCATCGGCATCGGTGCCAGGCTCAAAACTCAGGGCGATGCTGCCAGTGCCGTTAGACAGCGAAGAGGACTCCATATAAATCAGATTGGGCGTACCGTTGATCTCGCGCTCGAGCATCTCAATCACGGTTTCCTCAATCATCTTGGCGGAGGCGCCTGGGTAGGCCACATTCACCGTCACGGTCGGTGGCGCCACAGTGGGGTATTGCTCAACCGGCAGGCGGCTCAAACCCAAGGCGCCCACGATCATGACGATGAGCGCAATCACCCAAGCAAAAACAGGGCGGTCAATAAAGAAACGGGGTAGCATTTTTATAGCCTTTTTCGCGTTTTATGGCGTAATAACTGCCTGAGCAGCTATCAATATAGTAGTTATCAACACCCGTCTATTAAGACTTCGGAGCGCTGGCTGGCTGCGCGCTACTTGCGCTCGCCGCAGCCGGTGCAGCCAAAGCCGCCCGCTCGTGTTTCAGCAAGTCTGCGTAGGGTACGGTTTGCACTTTTTCGACGCCAGGCATGAGCTTCATCTGCCCACTCACCAGCACCTGTTCGCCATTGGCCAAGCCGCCGGTCACGACCCAGTCTGTCCCCATGCCTTTGGCAATTTGCACGGTGCGCGGCGCAAAGCTGCCGTCTTTGTTGACCACCAGCACCGCATCAGACTGCGCACCACGGGTTATCGCCTGCTGCGGCACCAAAACGGCGTTGGGCACACTGGCTTGCTCAATCCGCACCTTCACAAATAAGCCGGGCAGCAGCAGGTTTTGCGGGTTAGGTACTTCGGCACGGAGCTTGACTTGGCCTGTCGCCTCATCCACCGCCATATCGGTAAAGAGCAAACGCCCCGCATTGGGGTAGATGCTGCCATCGTCCAGCACCACCTTCACCGCTGCCGCTTCAGCGCCATTGGCACGCTGCAGCGCGCCGGCAGCCAAATCACGGCGCATTTGCAGCACCTGCGCGGCACTTTGCGTGAAGTTGATGTAGAGGGTTTCGGTTTGTTGCACGCGCGCGACCACCGTGGCATCGTTGGCGCTGAGTAAATCCCCCTCGCTCACCAAAGCGCGGCCGATATGTCCGCTGATGGGCGCGCTGATGGTGGTGCGATTCAGATTGGTTTGGGCATTGGCCAACTGCGCCTTGGCAGCTTGCAAATCAGCGGCGGCAGCGCGTTCAGTGGCCAGCACCAAATCAAAATCTTGCTTGCTAACGATGTTTTTCTCTGCCATAGGCTGGTAGCGCTTGAGTTTGGCATCGGCCACGGCCCAATTGGCTTGGGCTTTGGCCAATTGCGCCTGTGCGGTGGCGGCGCTGTCGGCATAGGTCGAATCATCCATGCGGAAGAGCGCTTGGCCGGCCTTCACCGAGCTGCCCTCCTCAAACAAGCGTTTGAGCACAACACCGCCAGCGCGTGCGCGCACATCGGCGCTGCGCGAGGCTTCCAGGCGCCCAGGTAACTCAGTGGCTACACCGACATCGCCAAGTTGGACCGTCAGCACCCCGACTGTAGGCAAATGCGCCTGCGCCGCCGCAGCGGCAGGTTTACCTGCATCACCTTTAGAGCATGCAGCCAAAACAGCCATGGCCAAAGCGGCAAAAACGGACAACGCCGGGCGGAGGGCAGAAGACAAAGCAATAGACATAGATCAATCTTTCAGCATAACTATATGGCGCATTTTACATACAATCATGTATGTATGTATGTTAAGATTTGAAAAACCTTTCCTTTTTTCATACTTTGAGATTTCATGGTTCGCCGTACCAAAGCCGAAGCCGAACAGACCCGCCATGCGGTACTGGATGCGGCTGAGCGCCTATTCCATAGCAAAGGGGTGTCGGCTACCAGTTTGGGCGATATTGCGGCGGCGGCTGGGGTGACGCGTGGCGCGATTTACTGGCACTTTAAAGACAAGGTCGATGTCTTTAACGCCATGATGGAGCGCGTGACCTTGCCCCTAGAGGATTTGGTCGGGACTGCGGTCAACCAAAGCCAAGGGCATGCGCTGGCCAGCTTGCGCCGCGTGGTGGGCAGCACTATGGCGCGCATGCAAGAGGATGCCCAAATCCGGCAGGTGTTTGACATTACTCGTAACCGCGCGGCTTATGTGGCCGACATGCAGCCTGTGCACGAACGCTTGATGCGCACCCGCGATGCCTTTATTGCCCATACCCAAAAGGCCTTGGCTTTAGAGGTTGCGGCACAGCAGCGCCCTTTGTGCCTACCCTTAGAGCAGGCTGCCTTGGTTTTGCATACCCAAATCGACGGCATGATCCATTTATGGTTAATGGAGCCTGCAGCCTTTGATCTGCCCAGTATTGGCTTGGCCGCTTTTGATGTAGCGGTGCGTGGTTTGGGTTTGGATCTCATCCACGGCGACAGCATTTAAAGCCAAGCCTCTTGTATTTCTGCCAGCCTAACAACGATCGGTATCGGTGTTAGGCACATGCTCAGATGCCCAGCAAACGGGCGCGCCCTTCCCTAGAAAATACAATAGAAACCTGTGCAAAACCTTTTCCCACCTGCCTTGCCCTATTCCGCCATGCCCAGCTCTGACCTGATTGCCATTGCCCAACTCAACCCTGTGGTGGGCGATTTGTCCGGCAATGCCGCGCAAATTTTGCAAGCAGCGCAAACTGCCCAAGCTCAGGGTGCCACCTTGCTGCTCACAGCCGAACTATCCCTGACCGGCTATACGCCACAAGACCTGCTGCTGCGCCCCGATTTCCTCAGCGCCTGCGCTGAGGCGCTGCAGCAATTGGCACAAGACCTGCATACCGCTGCGCCCGGCATACAGGTGCTGGTCGGCCACCCCAGTGGCGCCAGTGCCGATGCGCAAGGCCATTGGGACGATGCCCGCAACAGTGCCCCCTTGTTCAATGCCGTCAGTGTCTTGCACCAAGGAGAAATTGCGCACACTTGGCGCAAACAGTGTTTGCCCAATTACGGTGTGTTTGATGAGCAACGCGACTTTCAACCGGCCAGCGCTAGCCATCAGGCCAGCGTATGGCATTTTGCGGGTCACAAATTGGGGGTGCTTATTTGTGAAGATGCTTGGACACCAGCTCCGGCGCTGGCCTGTCAGCACGCTGGCGCCGAGGTCTTGCTCATCCTCAATGCCTCGCCCTACCACGCCGGAAAAGCGGCGGAGCGCGTGGCGACCATGCAGCAGCTGCAACAAACCTGCCCGTTGCCCCTGATTTACACCCATATGGTGGGTGGGCAGGATGAATTGGTGTTTGACGGCTGCGGCTTTGCCCTGGCCAGAAACGGCCAAGTTTTGTTGCAAACGGCGGCCTTTGTCAGCGATTTGGCTTTTATCAGTTTATCGACGCTTTTGGGCGCAAAACCTGCCCAAGTAGCTCCTATTTTTGAAGTGTGGCCCAGCGGCGAGGCCGAGCTGTGGCAAGCCTTGGTCCTGGGCCTGCGCGACTATGTGCGCAAAAATGGCTTTAGTCGCGTCGCGCTGGGCTTATCGGGTGGCATCGATTCCGCACTGGTGGCCGTTTTGGCTGTGGATGCTTTGGGGGCCGACCAAGTGCACACGGTGATGATGCCATCGCCCTACACCGCCGATATGTCGTGGCAAGATGCGCGCGAGCTGGCGCAGCGCTGTGGCATGCGTCACGACGAGGTCGCCATCGCGCCCGCATTGGATGCCCTCAAAACCAGCCTCGCCCCCGTTTTTGACGGGCGCGGCGAAGATGTGACCGAAGAGAATATGCAGGCGCGGATTCGTGGCCTGATGCTGATGGCGCTATCAAACAAAACCGGCGCACTCATCCTCAGCTGCGGCAATAAAAGCGAATACGCCACCGGCTACTGCACCCTCTACGGCGATATGTGCGGTGCTTTTGCCCCCATCAAAGATGTGCTGAAAACCCAAGTCTTTGCGCTCGCACGCTGGCGCAATGCGCACAACCCATTTGACACGGCCGCGCAACCCATTCCTGAGCGCATCATCACCCGCCCGCCCTCGGCCGAACTGCGCCCAGGTCAGGTCGATCAAGACAATCTGCCGCCCTATGAAGTCCTCGATGCCTTGCTCTTAGCCCACATGGAAGGGCACGCAGGCGCCAACGACTTAATCGCTGGGGGTTTTCCTGCCGACATAGTTGGCAAAGTGCTGCGCCTCATTAAAATCAGCGAATACAAACGCCACCAAGCCGCCCCAGGAAGCCGCGTCAGTCGGCGTGCTTTTGGTCGCGATTGGCGCATCCCGCTCACCCAACAATTCCCCGTCCTTCCAGCATGAAACAAATCACTGCCATCATCAAACCCTTCAAACTTGAAGAAGTCCGCGAAGCTTTGGCCGAATGTGGCGTAACCGGTTTAACCACGACTGAAGTCAAAGGTTTTGGTCGCCAAAAAGGCCATACCGAGCTTTACCGTGGCGCCGAATATGTGGTCGATTTTTTGCCCAAAATCAAAGTCGAGGTAGTGGTCAAGACTGAGGATCTGGAGCGCTGCATCGACGCCATCATCGGCGCTGCACGCACCGGCAAAATTGGCGATGGCAAGATTTTCATCACCAGCGTCGAACGCGTCGTTCGCATCCGCACGGGCGAAGACAACGAGGCTGCTATTTGAGCTGTCCCCACCCCACCGCCCTGCCCGAGCTGGGCGAAACGGCCATGCTGCGCTACAGCCGCCATTTGCTTTTAGACGCTTGGGGTTTTGAAGCGCAGCAAGCCATAGCCGGCAAAACTGCCCTGATTCTGGGCTTGGGCGGCTTGGGCTGCGCGGCGGCGCAGGCGCTGGCCAGCGCGGGTGTGGGGCATCTCGTGTTGGTTGATGGCGATGCGGTCGAGCTGTCGAATCTGCAACGCCAAATCTTGCACGATATGGATAGCCTAGGGCAGGCCAAGGTGGATTCGGCGCAGCGGCGTTTGGCGGCGATCAACCCCGATATTGCCTACACCACGGTGGCGCAGCGCCTAGACGCGGCAGGCCTGCAAGCGGCCGTGGCGCAGGCCGATGTGGTGCTCGATTGTTCCGACAATTTGCCTACGCGCTTGGCGCTGGGCGCCGCTTGCGTGGCTGCAGGCAAGCCCTTGGTTAGTGGCTCGGCGATTCGCTGGCAGGGTCAGGTTTTTGTCTATCAACCTGGTCAGGCTGCGCCCTGCTACCAGTGCCTATACCCGCAAAGCGGTGCAGACGCGGTGGACATTGCCGATGAGCCCTGCGCCACCATGGGCGTGTTTGCGCCCTTGGTGCTGCAGGTGGGCAGTTGGCAGGCGGCAGAGGCGCTGAAAATTCTGGCTGGCCTGCCCGTACAGAGCGGCCGTTTGCATTTATTTGATCTGCTGCACGGGCGCAATCAGCAGATACAAGTGGGCAAGCAAGACGCTTGCCCCGTGTGCGCCTTAAAACCCTAGTCTTGGGCTAGCGCTTCTTGGCGTTTTTTGCGCGCGCGGATGTTCAGCATTTCCACCCCCATCGAGAAAGCCATGGCGGTATAGACATAGGCTTTGGGCACATGCACATCAAAGGCTTCAGCCGTGAGCAGCATACCCACCATGACCAAAAAGGCCAGCGCCAATACTTTGACCGAAGGGTGGCTATCGACAAAATCGCCTATGGGTTTGGCGGCAAACATCATGACGATGACGGCGGCGATGATGGCTGCCGCCATGACGCCTATGTGATCAATCATGCCGACGGCGGTGATGATGGAGTCGAGCGAAAACACGATGTCGATGACGGCAATCTGCGCAATCACGCTCCAAAACAGTTTTTTGCCTGCGGTTTTGATAGGGGCGTTTTTGGCTTCTTCGGCTTGATGGTCAGTGCTCAGCTCTCGGGCTTCAACCTCCACAAAAATCTCGTGCGAGGCTTTCCACAACAAAAACAAGCCCCCCGCCAGCAGCACCAAATCGCGCCCGCTGATGCCTTGGCCGAACAGGTGAAAGAGGTCAGTTTTCAGCGTCATCAGCCAGCCGAGCGAGAACAATAAGCCCAAACGCGTGACCATGGCAAAAGCCAGGCCGATGCGGCGTCCCAAATCGCGCTGTTCGGCAGGTAGGCGGCTGACCAAAATCGAGATAAAGATGATGTTGTCCACGCCCAAGACAATTTCCAGCATGGCCAGCATGCCAAAGGCGATCCACATTTGCGGGTCGAGTAAAAATTCCATAACAAGCTCAAAAAAAGGCTAAGAGGGCGCAATTATGCCAAGGCAAAATACCCTTAAAAAAGCCATTCTTAAAGCCTTGTAGGGCTGTAGGCGGCTAAAAACCTGCCTGAGCAGCTATTAAAATAATAGTGAAAATATTTTCAGTGCGCAAAAAAGGCGCCGTAGCGCCTGGTGGGTGAGCGCAGTAGCCAGTTGCCGCTTAATCAGGGAATTTGACCGTGACTTGCGCCGAAGTGGGCACGGATTGGCAAGACAAAATCATGCCGCGCGCCAAATCGCGCTCGCTCAGGGCTTCGTTGTGGCGCATCTGCGCGCTGCCCGATTCGAGCTTGCACATACAGGTCGAGCACATACCCGCCTGGCAAGAATAGGGCGCTTGGATTTTGTTGCGCAGCGCCGCTTCCAAAATGGTTTCGTTTTCGTTCACATCAACGGTGTAGGTCTCGCCCCAGAGCTTGATGGTCACTTGCGCACCATCGACCGCGCCCGCTACGGCGCTATGGTCTTGTTCTGCGCCTTCTTCGGGCAGCGAGGCAAAGCGCTCCACATGCACCGCGTCTGCGGGCAGGCCCGCATCCAGCGCCGCACCTTCGGCTGCGTCCATAAAGGCGCCAGGGCCGCAGATAAACACCTCAGGCTTGTTCAATTGGGGCAATTGCTCTTGTATCCATTTGGTCAAACCTGAGCGATTGGCAAAACCTTTATCTTGATCCAGCCAATGGATGACTTGCAGGCGCTCCATATGCTCCATAGACAGCTGCTGCAGCTTTTCTAAAAAGATGACGCTGGCCCAATCGCGGTTGGCGTAAAACAAGGTGACTTTGCCCCTGCCGTTTTGTAAGGCACTGCGCGCGATGGAATACACAGGCGTGATGCCGCTGCCACCAGCAAACAGCAGTTTGTCGCGGTTGGCATCTTTGCTGACAAACAGGCCGCTGGGGGGCAGCAATTCAATGCTGTCGCCTTTTTTCAAGTTGTCGCAAAGCCAGTTAGAGCCACGGCCATCGGCAATGCGTTTGACCGTCACCCGTGGGCGCAGGTCTAGGCCGGGCGCAGACGACATGGAATAGCAACGCGGCAGAAATTTGCCCTGGTAAGGCACGCGCAGGGTTAAAAACTGCCCCGATTGGTAGGCAAACTGCTCGGCCAACTCGGGCGGCACTTCAAAGCTGAAAGATTTGGCCTCGTCAGTCTCGCTGATGACGGAGGCGACTTGGAGGCTGAGGTATTGGGGGGCGGTGCTCACGGCGGCTTTACTCTCTGCGAAAACGGCAAAGCGGCGATTTTAGCCAGATGCTGCCCATGCATAATGCGCAGCAGCAAAACACCAAGGCCAGCCCTTCTAGGCGGCCAGCTCAGAGACCGCAAGAGAGAAGGCCCATGGCAGCAGCGCAAAACACCCAAACCCACCAATCAGCCAGCCCCGTGTACGAGGCGCGGCGTATTACCAGCGCCGATCAAGAACTGTGGAACGCCAGCGCCGATGTGATTGTGGTGGGCTGGGGCTGCGCCGGCGCCAGCGCCGCTTTAGAAGCAAGGGAGCAGGGTTTAGAAGTCACGGTGCTTGAACGCTTTGAGGGCGGTGGCGCTAGTCGGCTCTCAGGCGGCATTGTGTATGCGGGCGGTGGCACGCCTTATCAAAAAGCCGCAGGCTACGAAGACAGTGTGGACAATATGTTCGCCTACCTGAAAAAAGAAAACCAAGGCGTGGTCAGCGACGCCACCCTGCGTCAATTCTGCGAGCAAAGCGCGGGCAATTTGGCTTGGCTAGAGCAAAACGGCGCGCGTTATGAGGCCAGCTACCTCAAGGTCAAAACCTCTTACCCGCCCAAAGACAAATTCTTTTACTACTCGGGCAACGAAGCCGTGCCCGCCTACCGCACGGCGGGTTTTGCGCCCGTACCGCGCGGGCATCGCACCTATGGCGCCAATATGTCGGGCGAGGCGCTGATGGACGCGCTGCAAGCGGCCACGCGCAGCAGCGGCACGAAAGTGATGACGCAAACCGTGGTGCGGCGTTTGGTGGTCGATGCCGCGGGCGCGGTGGTGGGGGTGGAGTGCTATCAGTTGCCAGCTGGCCACCCGCAAACCCTGCGCCACCAAAAGCTCTCGGCCTCTATCCCCAATTGGCGCAATATCGCCCCGCCCTTGGCGCAGAAAAAACGCAATGAGCAAGCACAGATTGAAGAAGCGCTGATCGCCAGCGGTGCCGCCAAACCGCAGCTGATTCGCGCGCGCAAAGGCGTGGTGCTGGCCACGGGTGGCTTTATCTTCAATTTAGACATGGTGGCGCAGCACGCGCCGCATTTTTCCCAGGCTTTTTTGCTGGGCACGGCTGGGTGCGACGGCAGCGGCATTCGTCTGGGGCAAAGCATCCAAGGCACAACAGGGCAGATGCACAATTTCTCGGGCTGGCGTTTTATTACCCCGCCCGTGGTTTGGCCGCGTGGCATCGTGGTCAATACCCAAGGCGCGCGCTTTTGCAATGAACAGGTTTATGGCGAGCGCCTGGGCCACGAAATGATGGAACACCAAGGCGGCAAAGCCTGGCTGATTTTGGACAAACGCTTGCTGCGTTCGGCCTGGCGCGAATGCGTGACGGGCGGCTGGTGGTATTTTCAGTGGCTGCCCGCCATGCTGAGCATGTTGCTGGCCAAAAAAGCCGCCACGCCCGAGGCCTTGGCTGCCAAAATTGGCGCTGACCCAGGGACTTTGCGCCGCGAAATCGATGCCTACAACGCTGCAGCGGCAGCGCCCAGTGGCGACGAGCTGCAGCCCAGCGACCCACAGGGCAAAGCGCCCGATATGTGCCAAGCGCTGGATGCCGCGCCGTATTACGCTGTTGATATTTCTGTCACATCGCCTACTTTGCCCATGGCCGCCATCACCTTGGGTGGCCTTAAGGTGAGTGAAGAAAGTGGGCGCGTGCTCACAGCCAATGGCGCGGAAATACAGGGCTTGTATGCCGTCGGGCGTGCGGCTGTGGGCATTCCCTCGGCGCGTTATATCAGCGGCTTGTCGCTGGCCGATTGTGTGTTTTCGGGGCGCCGCGCGGCACGGCATGCCGCCGGACACTAAAGCCCAAGGGGGTAGCCATGAATTGCGAGCGCATCCAAGGTTTAGCCGTCTCCCGTGGCATTGCCATAGGCCGCGCTGTGCTGCTGGCACACAGCCGCAGCAGTGTGCGCCACTACTACATCAGCGCCGAGCAGGTGGAGGCCGAAATTGCCCGCCTAGCGCAGGCGCGGCGTGTGGTGGTGGCCGAGTTAGAGGCGCTGCAAGCGGCCTTGCCAGACGACGCGCCGCCTGAGCTGGCGGGGATTTTGGAAGTGCATATGCTGCTCTTGCAAGACCCCGATCTGATCGCCAGCATCAAGCAATGGGTGAGTGAGCGCCACTACAACGCCGAATGGGCGTTGACGCGCCAGCTGGAAATTTTGGTGCGCCAGTTTGAGGACATGGATGATGACTATCTGCGTGAACGCAAGGCCGATTTAGAGCAGGTGGTCGAGCGCGTGTTGCAGGCCATGCAAGCGGCGCAAGGCGGCATCAGCGCCATGCGCCAGGCCGAGGCCTCGGCGCAGGCCCTGCTGGGCGGTGGGCTGGGCGAGCACGAAGCGGTGATTTTGGTGGCGCACGATTTGATGCCCGCCGATATGCTGCAGTTCAAATCCTCGGTGTTTTCGGGCTTTATCACCGATGTGGGCGGCCCCACGGCGCACACCGCCATCGTGGCGCGCAGCATGGACATCCCCGCTGTGGTGGGCACACGCGTGGCCAGCCAACAGCTGCGCCAAGACGATTTGCTGATTTTGGATGGCGATGCGGGCCTAGTATTGGTCAACCCCAGCCCTGCAACCCTAGAGGAATACCGCCGCCGCCAAGCGCAAGAGTTGCACAACCGCGCCCGTCTAGAGCAAATCAAACACACGCCTTGCCGCAGTGCCGATGGCCATGCTGTCGAGCTTTTGGCTAATATCGAGCAACCACAAGACGCCGCCTTGGCCCTGGCTGCGGGCGCGGTCGGTGTGGGGCTGTTTCGTAGCGAGTTTTTATTTATGGGGCGTGGCGGCGAGCTGCCTGACGAAGAAGAGCAATACCTGGCCTACAAACAGGCTGTGGAAGGGATGCAAGGCCTGCCCGTCACCATCCGCACGCTCGATATCGGTGCGGATAAGCCCTTGGATGGCAACCACGCCGCCCACCCCGAATGCGACCCCGAGGACAACCCCGCCCTGGGCTTGCGAGCCATTCGTTGGAGCCTAGCCGAGCCCATCATGTTTCGCACGCAGCTGCGGGCGCTCTTGCGGGCGGCGCAGCACGGCACGGTAAAAATCCTCATCCCCATGCTGTGCTGCGAAGCGGAGATTCTGCAGGTCTTCGAGCAATTGGCGCAAAGCCGCGCCGAGCTGGATGCGCGGGGGCAGGCTTACGGTGCGGTACAAATGGGCGCCATGATTGAGATCCCCGCCGCTGCGCTGCAGGCAGATCGCTTCTTGGACTTCTTCGATTTTCTATCGATAGGCACCAACGACCTGATTCAGTACACCCTGGCCATCGATCGCACCGATGAACGCCTGATGCACCTGTACAACCCGCGCCACCCAGCGGTGCTGCAGCTCATTGCGCACACCATCGCGGCGGCTAATCGGCGCGCTAAGGCGGTGAGTGTCTGCGGCGAAATGGCGGGCGATACCGCCTACACCCAGCTCTTGCTGGGCTTGGGGCTGCGCAGTTTTTCTATGCACCCGGTGCAATTGCTGCCGGTGAAGGCGGTGGTGCTGGGTAGCCGTGTGCAAGCCTAGTTTGACGGTATTTTAGGCATGTTTTAGGGGTTTTAGGCCGTAAAACCTGCCTGAGTAGCTATCTTTTTATGCTTTAGTCATGCTGCGCGTAGTCGCAGCATCCAAGTGAGGTTTTGTAGAAGCTCCCTGACTGGATTCCGCGACTGACGCGCGGAATGACAGTCCCGGTCAATAAATAAATGCTTGGCTGTTATTGGTGGGGGGATTTAAACCATCTGCCCCATGGCGATGGTTTTTTCTTCTTGGTATTCGTGCAGCCCTTGGCGCCCGCCTTCGCGCCCCAGGCCCGATTGTTTGATGCCGCCAAAAGGCGATTGATCGGCCGATAGCTGACCCGCATTCACGCTGACCATGCCCGCCTCTAGCGCCTCGGCCACACGCCAAATACGGGCGATGTCGCGGCTGTAGAGGTAGGCGGCTAGGCCGTATTCGGTGTCATTGGCGCGGGCAATAGCCTCGGCCTCGGTTTCAAATTTGAAAACCGAGAGGATGGGGCCAAAGGTTTCCTCGCAGGCCACACGCATACTGTGCTGGCAATCGGCCAAAACCGTGGGGGCGTAAAACTGCGCGCCGATGTCGCTGCAGACTTGCCCGCCCGTGAGCACGCGTGCGCCCATGGCCACCGCATTGCGCACATGGGCATCGACTTTTTCTACCGCTTTGGCGTTGATCAAAGGGCCAATTTGCGCACCTTCGGCAAAGCCGTCAGCGGTTTTGAGCGCCGCCACTGCCGCTGTCATGCGCTGCAAAAACGCGTCGTACACGCCCGCCTGCACCAGCACGCGGTTGGGCGAGACGCAAGCCTGCCCCGTGTTGCGGAATTTTTGCGCCATCAGGCCTGCGACCACCGCATCTAAATCGGCATCATCAAACACCAGCACGGGGGCGTTGCCGCCCAGCTCTAGCGCCAGTTTTTTCATGGTTGGCGCACATTGCTGCATCAGCAATTTGCCCACGGCGGTGGAGCCTGTGAAAGACAGATGGCGCACCGTGTCGCTGGCGCACAGCGCATCGCCTATGGTTTTGGCATTGCTGCCGGTGACGATGTGCAGGGCATCCCGTGGCACGCCCGCTTGGTAGGCCAGCTCGGCTGCGGCCAAGGCCGACAGCGGCGTTAAATCGGCGGGTTTCAGCACCACGGTGCAGCCAGCAGCCAGCGCGGGCGCGACTTTGCGCGTGATCATGGCCAGGGGAAAGTTCCACGGCGTAATGGCCGCGCACACGCCTATGGCTTGCTTGATGACGATGCTGCGCTGCCCTGCCACATTGGGGGTCAGCACCTCGCCGTAGGCGCGTTTGGCTTCTTCGCCATACCACTCCACAAAGCTGGCGGCGTACTGCACTTCGCCATAGGCTTCGGCCAGGGGTTTGCCGTTTTCCGCCGTCATGATGCGGGCTAAATCGTCTTTATGCGCCTGCAGCAAATCCAACCATTTGCGCAGAATGCGGCTGCGTTCATAGGCCGTGCGCCCGCGCCAACCGGGCAAGGCGGCGTTGGCCGCGGCAATGGCGGCATCCGTTTGCGCTGCGCCCATTTCAGCCACCCAAGCGATGGGCTGCTGCGTGGCGGGGTTGTGTACCGCAAAGTGGCTCGCGCCTGCCATGGGGCTGAGGCTGGCGGCCTGCAACAAACTGGGGGTTTTGAGGGGGCTAAGGGGATGATGCATAAACGCCTACCAACAGAAAAACAGCTTGCACTGTAGCGCCCCAGCAGGGCTTTGTCAGGCCATGCCCATGCTCAGTGTGTTTTTAACCAGCTGCCGACCACGGCGGGCAATACATCGCAGCTGCAAGGCCAGCGTCCGCTGCCCGGAAAACCCACATGCCCGCCCGTGCGCGGCTGCCACAGCGTGGTGCTGCTGCTGACCTCAGCCACCGTGGGCATGGTGTAGGCGGGCACGATGGGGTCGTTATGCGTTTGCACCAGCAGGGTGGGCAGGCGCAGCGCCTGCAAATGCGGTTTGGCCGAGCATTGCGCCCAGTAATCGGCAGCGCCCTTAAAGCCATGCAGGGGGGCGGTGAACAGGTCGTCAAAGGCAAAAAAAGTGCGCACGCGGCGCATGGCCTCGCCGTCAAACAAACCTGGGTGCAAGGCCAAGCGTTCAAGCGCGCGCGGAATCATGGTTTGCAAAAAATTGCGGGTGTAGATATTGCGCTGCCACCAGCTGGCATCCATCAGCTGCGCACCGGCGGCCAGATCAATCGGGCTGCAAATAGCGGCGATGGCGCGCAGGCGGCGGCAGGCGGCCTCGCCCGATTCCTCGGCCCAGCGCAGCAGGGCATTGCCGCCCAGCGATACGCCCACGGCGTACAGCGGCACGGCCTGCCCGTGTTCGCCACCATGTTCGGCCTGCAACTGGGTGTGCAGGCGCTGCACGATCCAGTCGATTTCTTCCCAATCGCCCGAGTGGTAGGCGCGCGGCGCGTGGTTGACCTCGCCGCTGCAGCCCCTGGCGTGCGCCACGGCAAAGCCCATGCCTTGCAGCTCGCACCAGCGCAGCAGGGCGCGGGCGTATTGGCTTTGCGACGAGCCTTCTAAGCCATGAAACAGCAGCAGCAAACCACGCTCGGGCTGCCAAGCATGGGCGCCAAAATCCACATCCACAAAATCGCCATCGGGCGCTGCCCAGCGCTGGCGTTGGTAGTGCTGCGCCACGGTTTTTTCGGCGTAGAAAGTGCGCCCCCACAAAGCGGGTGCAATGGTCTGGCTATGGCCATCAGGCAGCCACCACGGTGCGCTATAGTCGCTCGTCAGAATCTGGCCAGCCATGCAGTACTCACTATTTACTTCACTATTTATTTAATAGCTGCTCAGGCAGGTTTTGCGGCCTGAAAGCCTTAAAAGGCATTGAAAACGCTATTGTAAAACGCCCTATGACTGCAGCACGCTTTAAACCTGGTGTCACCGTTGGCGCCATCATCGAAAAAGACGGCAAATTTTTGCTGGTAGAAGAGCGCACCAGCCAAGGTTTGCGCCTGAACAACCCCGCAGGCCATATCGAACCCGCCGAAGACCTGCTGCAAGGCTGCACGCGCGAAGTGCTGGAAGAAACCGCCTTTGACTTTGTGCCCACTGCCCTGCTGGGTGTTTACCTTAGCAGCTATCCGCAGCACGACGCTGCCCTGCATGGCGATTTGCGCAGCCGCCCGCACTATCTGCGCTTGGCCTTTGTGGGCGAACTGGGGGCTTTTCACCCCGAGCGCCAGCTAGACGCGGGCATTGTGCGCACCGTGTGGCTGACTGCCGATGAGATTCGGCAAGCGCCCAATCTGCGCAGCCCCACTGTGCTGCAGTGCTTAGAAGACTATTTAAGCGGGCAACGCCACCCGCTTGCGCTGTTGCGGCAGGTGGCCTGTGATTAAGGCTAAGGTGACGGTGACGCGAGAGCTGGCTCCAATACCTGCGCCAGCGCGATGTACTCAGCTACAGGCACCTCTTCGGCGCGGCGCTGCACATCAAAATCGCCGCTAAAGCCCTGCTCATCCAACCAGCGCCCCAGGGTGTTGCGCAGAATTTTGCGGCGCTGGCTAAAGGCTACGCGCACCAAGTCCTCCAGCAATTGAGGCGATAAAGCGGCAGGCTGGGCATAGGGCAGCATCCTGACGACGGCACTATCGACGCGGGGTGGTGGATCAAAAGCCTCAGGCGGCACCAAGAGGAAATTGTCCATCGCATAGCGCCACTGCAGCATGACGGACAAACGCCCATAGGCGGCAGTGGCAGGCTGCGCCACCATACGCTCGATCACCTCTTTTTGCAGCATAAAGTGCTGGTCTTGCACCAAATGCGCATAGGGCAGCAAGTGAAACAAAATGGGTGAGGAGATGTTGTAGGGCAAATTACCCACAACGCGCAACTTGAGCGCTTCACTTTCAATAGCTATCTGGGCAGGTTTTTCGGAGGCTTCTGGCAAATTCCCTGCAAAGACCGCCGCGAAATCCACTTTTAGCACATCGCTGGCAATCACGGCTACGCCTTGGCGCTGCTGCCAATGGGCAATCAGGTCGCGATCTAGCTCGACTACTGTGATGTGCCCGCTGTGCTCGAGCAAGGGCTGAGTCAGCGCCCCCAGGCCGGGGCCAATTTCTACCAGCCGCTGACCGGGCTGGGGCGCAATGGTACACACGATGCTGTCGATGACGCTCTGATCGACCAAAAAATGCTGGCCAAAGCGTTTGCGGGGAATATGTTTCATAAATATTAAATGTGGCCTTCAACACCAACTGCCAACTGTCAACTGCCATTGCCATTGCCATTGCCATTGCCACATTGTGGCATGATGCCAGTACGCTACAAAGCGCGCGGCAACTGTAAAACTCCCCAACGCTGCGGTCCAAAGACTTGATACCTGCACCTTCTGACCCTACACTGCAGAAGCAAAATTCCGTCAGTCAGTCTTGGGCGTCCGTGTTGGAAGTCTAAAGAGAGGCTTGGCCAGACCAAAACAAACCCCAACACACGCGCGGCGACCTGCTGCGCGCAAACCGATAAGGTGAGGACTATGAAATACCCCCGTCATGCCATCTGGCTCGCAGTGAGTTTGGTTTTAGGTAGCACCTCTGCTACCGTCGGTTTTTCTGCGCAAGCGGCCAGCCCCCAATTGGCTGACGCCGGCAACATCATTTACAGCACAGGCCAAGCGCAATTGCAACGCGCGGGCAAACAACTACCGGCGCAAAAAGGCGCTGCGATTTTGTCGGGTGATACCCTGAGTACGGGGCAAGGCCAGGCGCAAATCCGCTTTTCAGACGGTGCCTATGTCGCGCTGGGGCCGCAGTCTGAATTTGCCATCGAAAAATACCTTGATGCCCATCGCGCAGAAGAGGATAGCTTTGTCACCCGCTTAGCCAAGGGCAGTATGCGGGCCATCACCGGGCTGATCGGCAAACGCGAGCGACGCAATTACAAAGTCCACACCGCCACGGCGACGCTGGGGATACGCGGATCGTCCTTCCTGCTGGCGTATCAGCCCGATGGCTCTATTTTGGCCACCACCGAGCAAGACGGTATCGAACTGTGCACCGCCGCAGGCTGTGTCGGCCTGGCCGCTGGCGAAAGTGCCTGGGTGTACGCCGATGATCAGCCTCCAGTCATCATCAGTTCGCAAGCCGACATCCCCAAGCCACCTGAGCGCCGCGACCCCAGCCTAGCCAACGAAGCGGTGGACAACCAAGGCGAGGCGCTACCTGCCCTTGCTGGCAGCGTAAGTCCCAACCCTAGTCCCAACCCTAGTCCCAACCCTAGCCCCAACCCTAGCCCCAACCCTAGCCCCAACCCTAGCCCCAACCCTAGCCCCAACCCTAGCCCCAACCCTAGTCCCAACCCTAGCCCCAACCCCACAGGCACCCCCACCAACCTGCCTTCAGGGGCACCCAGCACCACGCCGGCTCCGACGACGACCAACACACCTCTTCCTACGGCTACCAACACGGTCACGCCTGTCCCGACCAGCACAAGTACACCTATCCCTACGGCTACCAACACAGCCACGCCTGTCCCAACCAGCACAAGTACACCCATCCCCACGGCTACCAACACAGCCACGCCTGTTCCGACCAGCACAAGTACACCTATCCCCACGGCTACCAACACGAACACCCCAGTTCCAACGGCTACGGATACGGCTACACCAGTTCCAACAGCCACGGATACAGCAACTCCAGTACCAACGGCTACGGATACAGCAACTCCAGTACCAACGGCTACGGATACAGCAACGCCAGTTCCAACGGCGACGGATACAGCGACACCAGTACCAACGGCAACTGATACCGCGACGCCAGTTCCAACGGCTACGGATACGGCTACACCAGTTCCAACGGCTACGGATACAGCGACGCCAGTTCCAACAGCCACGGATACGGCGACGCCAGTTCCAACGGCTACGGATACGGCTACACCTGTACCGACTGCAACGGATACAGCAACGCCAGTTCCAACGGCGACGGATACAGCGACACCAGTTCCAACGGCGACCAACACGAACACCCCAGTACCAACAGCCACGGATACAGCGACTCCAGTTCCAACGGCTACGGATACGGCAACGCCAGTACCAACGGCAACCAACACGAACACCCCAGTACCAACAGCCACGGATACGGCGACGCCAGTTCCAACAGCCACGGATACGGCGACGCCAGTTCCAACGGCTACGGATACGCCAACGCCTACCCCAACAGCTACGGATACGCCAACGCCTACCCCAACAGCGACCAACACCCCCACCCCTGATGTGGTGACTTTTGATGCGGGTGCGCCCAACTCGGCGGACTTCTTATCCGCGGCTGCGATTACTGCCACATCCAGCAATGGCGGGACGATTACTTATTCTTCAGACACGCCCAGCACATGTACGGTCAATAGCAGTACAGGGCAAGTGGCGCTAAACGGTGGTGGCGCAGGCAATTGCACGGTGCGCGCTACTAGCACTGCAGGTGGTGTGAATACCCATACGGTCACCATCAATACCGTGACACTGGATACCGTGCAGTGCGCCCCCGATGCGCCGCGTGCGGGTGATAACTATGGCGAAACTTTTAAGGCGCGTAATTCGGCTTACCAGGCGGTCAGGCCGTATAGCGCTGGCGGCTTTACTTATGCATTTAATAATCCAAAAATCCGCCAGCTCAAAGATGTACAGGCTACCTTTAACT
>JAMIFN010000133.1:0-8156 GCA_035906235.1 Allobrachymonas sp.
GCCCTGCACGAAAGCATAGACGCATCGCGCCAACTGGTCGCCTGCAGCTTTACGCCCAGCGCCGCCACACAAATTGCCGACGCGACCCAAGGCCAAGCCCTGTGGGACGCAGCCCTGAACCGCGCCGCTGTTGCCACAGCGGGCCAAATGATCGGTTTGGCGCAGCGCATGGTGGATATGTCGGTCGCCTACACCAACGAGCGCAAGCAATTTGGCAAGGCCCTGGCCTCGTTTCAAGCGGTTAAACACCACATGGCCGAGGTCATCGTCAAAATCGAATTTGCCAAACCCGTGCTCTACCGCGCCGCTTACGCGCTGGCGCAGGGCGAAAAAGATGCCGCTCTGCTGGCATCGCACGCTAAATTGGCAGCGGGCGAAGCCGCTTGGCTGGCCGCGCGCAAAGGCATCCAAGTGCATGGCGGCATGGGCTACACCTGGGAAGTCGATCTGCAAATGTTTATGAAACGCGCTTGGGCGCAAAACAGCATTTGGGGCGACAACGCCTTCCACCGCCAGCGCGTGGCGCAATTGCTGCTTGCGCCTGATGCTCCAGTAGGGCCAGGCAGTAGTTTTTAAGCTCGGTATTCACTCCTTCCCCCTTTGGGGGAAGGCTGGGTTAGGGGCTTGGGGGGTGCCGAATCCGCCGCAAGCCCCCACCCTAACCCTCCCCCAGGGGGGAGGGAAAAGAATTCGTCATGCTGCGCGAAGTCGCAGCATCCATGTCTGCGTCATGCCAGCGGAAGCTGGCATCCATTCCGCTAATGCCTAGGCCTTGCTGTTTGACCTAGGGTGTTCGACTGGTGGATTCCTGCCCCTGCCTGCGCAGGGGCAGGCTCTACGCAGGAATGACGAAGCCCTATATCCGTCATGCTGCGCGTCAGTCGCAGCATCCAGCTGTTTTTAATGATGGTTTTGCGGGTTTATGCCGCAAAACCTGCCTGAGCAGCTCACTTTTTTGATGGTGTTTTTTGGGGTTTTAACCCTCACCCCTGCCCCTCTCCCTCAGGGAGAGGGTAATACCGCAAAACGGCTTTGCAGTTCAGGCAGGCCTAGGCCATCCAACATGGTTTGCAATTGCTCGGCGGCGCGGCGCTGGCCTGCGCGGTCGGGCTGGGCAGGCAGGCTGGCAATAATCAGCTCATTCTTCATGGAATGTTCCCAGCCCACCAATTCTGTCACCGTGACTTGGTAGCCCAGGGCTTGCAGGCGCAGGGTGCGCATGACATTGGTGCTGTGGCTGCCAAATTCGCGGGTGTGGATGGGGTGCTGCCAAAAGGCCGATAGCGGGTGGTTTTTGAGCTGCGCTTTGTTTTGGCGCAGGGCGGCGGCTACCTCAGCCTGACAGCAGGGCACGAGCACGATGTGACGGGCGTGGTGCGCGAGGGCAAAGTCGATGGCGTCGTCGGTGGCGCTGTCGCAGGCGTGCAGGGCGGTGACGACATCAATACGCGCAGGCAGGGCATCGACACTGCCGCTTTGCGCGGCTTGCGTGACGGCGGCGACTTCGGCCTGCACAAAGCCCATGCCGCTAAAGCCAAAATCGGCCGCCAGAGCGCGGCTTTTGTCGACCAAATCGGCACGGCGCTCTATGCCCACCACCTTGCCCGCAGGGGCGTGCTGGCGAAAGAAGCTGTCGTAGAGCAAAAAGCCCAGATACGATTTGCCCGCGCCGTGATCGACCAGGCTGACATTGGCATGGCGTGCCAGCTCTTGCTGCAGCAGGGGTTCAATGAATTGCAGCAGGTGCCGCACTTGTTTGAGCTTGCGGCGCGAGTCTTGGTTGAGCCGCCCTTCGCGGGTGAGGATGTGCAGGGCTTGCAGCAGCTTGGGGTTGTAGGCGGCAAATTCTGCAGGAAGGGCTGGGGCGGCAGACATGGTGCTGGGGGTTTGGTTTTTAGGGGTGTTTTTGCGGTTTTAGGCCGTCAAACCTGCCTGAGCAGCTCTTTTTTTAAGAGTGCGTTTGGCAGGTGCAGGGATTATTTGGCGCGGCAGATTTTGAGCATATTGGTGCCACCAGGCTCGCCCATAGGCTCGCCGCAGGTGATGGCATAGACATCGCCGCTTTTCATGATGCCACGGGCGATGAGTTGCTCTTCGGCCTCGGCTAGGGTGGCGTCGCGCTCGACATGCAGGCCCATGAGCAGGGGGCGCACATTGCGGTAGAGCGCGAGTTTGCGTTGGGTGCTGAGTTTGGGCGTGAGCGCGTAGATAGGGATGTTGATGCGGTAGCGGCTCATCCACAGTGGCGTAGAGCCGCTATCGGTGAGCGCGACGATGGCTTTGGCGCCCAAGTGGTAGGCGGTAAACAGGGCGCCGATGGCGATGGATTGGTCTATGCGTTCGAGCTGCAGGTTGGCGAAGTTGTTGTCGAATTCGAGCACTTCTGCGCCCTCGGCGGCGGCGCAGATTTGCGACATTTCTTGCACCGTCTCTAGCGGGTAGGCGCCGGCTGCGGTTTCGGCAGAGAGCATGACGGCGTCGGTGCCGTCGAGCACGGCATTGGCCACATCAGAAACCTCGGCACGGGTGGGCACGGGGTTGGTGATCATGCTTTCCATCATTTGCGTGGCGGTGATGACCACTTTGTCCATTTGCCGCGCCATTTTGATCATGCGTTTTTGCAAGGCGGGGACGGCGGCGTTGCCGACTTCGACCGCCAAATCGCCACGGGCGACCATGATGCCGTCTGAGGCGCGCATGATTTCTTCTAGGCGCGGGATGGCCTCGGCGCGTTCGATTTTGGCAATCAGGCCGGGTTTGTGCCCAAAGGCGCTGCCCGCCACATTGGCCAGTTGGCGCGCCATTTCCATATCGGTGGCGCTTTTGGCAAAGCTCACCGCAATGTAATCAGCCTGAAAGCTCATGGCGGTTTTGATGTCGTCCATGTCTTTGGCAGTCAGCGCAGGGGCGGTTAAGCCGCCGCCTTTTTTGTTGATGCCTTTGTTGTTGGACAGCTCGCCGCCTATGGTGACGCTGGTGTGGACTTGTTCGCCTATGACTTTTTCGACCGTCATGACGATGAGGCCGTCGTTGAGCAAGAGCACATCGCCTTTTTTCACATCGCGCGGCAGCTCTTTGTAATCTAGCCCCACGCCCTGTTCGTCACCCAGCTCGGTGCGGCTGGCGTCTAGCACAAAGCTTTGCCCGATTTGCAGCTGGATTTTGCCTGCGGCAAATTTACCAACCCGCACTTTGGGACCTTGCAGATCGGCCATGATGGCGACTTCGCGGCCCACCATTTTGGAGGCTTGGCGCACCAGGGCGGCGCGGTCGATGTGGTCTTGGGCGCTGCCGTGGCTAAAGTTGAGGCGCACGACATTCACGCCCGCCTGAATCATGGCAGCCAGAATTTCTAAACTGGATGAAGCGGGGCCTAGTGTGGCAACGATGCGGGTAGCGTGACGGGGCATGATGGGCTTTCTTTTTGATAGCAAGACCCCAAAATCCAGCAGCCTCCAACGGCGGAGAACACGCCATTCAGGGTATGGCAGCTATCATAGCCCAGACGGGTGAAGCACCCATGAAAAACGCTGAGCCGACCCAGCTATTTTGTGTTGAGTTTGACCTGAAGGTGCACTTAGTCGGCGCGCATCAAAGGCAGGGCGTTTTTATCGGCCAAGATCAGCGCAATCAAACTGGCGCCAAAGCAGGCAACCCAGAAAATAAAAAAACACAGGGTGTAAATCCAGTTGCTGTCTAATACTTCCCAAGTGCCAAAAACCCGAAATTGCTGGGGGTCGAGCGCGGCAAAAACAAACATCTCTAAGCCGCAAGCGCCCAAAAAACCAGGCCACAGACTCCACATCAATTTACTTTTCATCGCGTATCTCCTCATGGCGGTGGGCGATATGCTCCGCGCAGAAAAACACTTTAGCACCGTTTTTGCAGGCTCTGCCTTACTGGCTTACCCTGTGCTGGGCTGCGGCAAAAGCAGCCTGAAAGCTCATAGCAACTTACTGCCCTTGCGCGGAGTCGGCGCCCGCGCCCATTTTGCGGGCTTTGTCTGCGGGCACTAGGTCGGGGTGCGCCTGTTTGTCTTCGGTGACATCGCGCATGGCGTGCTCACGCGTGGCGTCTCGTTGGTCTTGCACCACCAAGTCGGCGCCACGGTAAGCAATGCTGGCCGAATAAATGGCCGCCACGACCACGATAAAGGGGCCAGAAATCACCAGCCAAACTAGGGGATAGCGATACCAAGGGCCAGATTTTTGCTCGGCTGGGGCTGAGGCCGCCGCCTTGGTATCGGTATCGGTATTGGTGGCAATAGGTGCAGTGCTCATGGGCAGACTCTTTTCAAACAAATCAGCGAGGAATATAGAAGACGGCTTTCTCACGCACTGTTTGCCCTGCGTCGTTGGTGGTCAAAACCTCCACCTTGTGCGAGCCTGATTTTTTCTCAGCGCCATAGGGCATGCGCAATTGCACCACCAGCCAACGCGCCTCTGCGGGCTTGAGGGTGGCGCTGACTTCGCCATGCATTTGCAGCTGCGGCAGGCCTTGGGCGCTAAGGCTGTAATGCTGCTCGCGTTCGGTGGTGTTCATGACTTGAATGCGATAGACATTTTCGATTTGCCCACCATCGACAATACGCGCCAGCGTAGCGCGGTCGCGCACGACATTGACCTTAAAGTCGCTGCGCAGCCCCAAGCTGACGAAAAAGGCGATGATGAGCGCCGACCAGATGGCGGTATAGATCAAAATGCGCGGACGCAGGGCGCGGCGCAGCACTTCGGCACGCCCCCAGTTGCGCTCTACCGCATGTTCGGTGGTGTATTTGATCAGGCCGGGGGCGTAGCCCACTTTTTCCATGACATCATCGCAAGCATCAATACAGGCGCCGCAGGCAATGCATTCCATTTGCAGGCCATCGCGGATATCAATGCCGGTTGGGCACACTTGCACGCACATGGTGCAGTTGATGCAGTCGCCCAGACCTTGGGCTTTGTAATCGACATTTTTACCGCGAGAGCCACGCGGCTCGCCACGCGCGGTGTCGTAGGTGACGATGAGGGTGTCTTTGTCGAACATGGCGCCCTGAAAGCGGGCGTAAGGGCACATGTATTTGCACACTTGTTCGCGCATAAAGCCGGCATTGCCATAAGTGGCAAAGCCGTAGAACAGGGTCCAAAACAGCGCCCAGCCCGATGCCGCAAAGGTAAAAAGTTCTACCGTAAACGCGCGAATCGGCACAAAGAAGCCGACGAAGGTCAGCCCCGTCCACAGCGCAATCAAAATCCAAACTAGGTGTTTTAAGCCTTTGCGCCAATAGCGCTCGAAGCTGTGCCCCGCATCGAGCTTCATGCGCTTGAGGCGGTCGCCCTCGATCAGGCGTTCCCAAAACATGAAAATTTCGGTGTACACGGTTTGTGGGCAGGTGTAGCCGCACCACAAGCGCCCCGCGACTGCGGTAAATAAAAACAGGCTATAGGCCGAGATGATGAGCAGCGCGGCAAGAAAAACAAAATCTTGCGGGTAGAGCACTAGGCCAAAGATATAAAAGCGCCGCGCATCCAGATCGAACAAGACTGCCTGACGCCCGCCCCAGTTGAGCCATGGGGTCACATAAAACGCGATTTGCGTAAGCCAAACAAAGACCCAGCGCCAACTATTAAAGATCCCTTTAACGCTGCGGGCATAAACCTTGTCCTCACTTTGAAAGAGGTAGCGCCCCTCACCATCAACTTGGGCAATAGGAATGATTTTTTTACGCGGAATGTTAGACATGGCCATCTGCTTTTCACAGTTTTTTGCACTGCAGCAATTATCGACCAGTTGGTCAGTTGTGGTTTGCGTCGCGTCAAATACCAGCACGCTTTAGTCCAACAAAAAAGCCCAAAACCGTGACGGCTTTGGGCTTTTATCCGAAGGTTCACAGCAGGCGCTTATGGCATATGCTGGGCACTGACACCCCCGTTGGAGTAACCCCAAACATAAGCCGCCAGCATTTTGATTTGCGTCGCGTCGTAGCGACCCTTTTGCTCGGGCATCTGGTTGGTTTTGCCATGGTTGATCATGCCGACAATGAAGTCTTCGCCGTAGCCATGAAGCCAAATGTTATCGGTCAAATTAGGCGCGCCCATTAAGGGGTTGCCTTTGCCATCGGCACCGTGGCACGCGGCACAAACCACGAATTTGCCTTTGCCCAGTTGTGCGCGCACAGAATCGTGTGGACTGTTGGACAGGCTCAAAACATAGTTAGCCAAGTTGCGCGCATCGTCGGGTGAGCCTACCGCCTCGGTAAACGAGGGCATAACACCAATGCGGCCATTGGTGATGCTTTCCACAATGTTCTCGGACTTCCCGCCGTGGAGCCAATCGGTATCGGTCAGATTAGGGAAGCCTTTAGAGCCACGCGCATCCGCGCCATGGCAGAGTGCACAGTTGTTGCCGAACAGTCGCCCAGCAATATCCATGGCCGCTGGGTCTTTGGCCAGCTCTTCAACACTTTTATGTTGAAAAGCAGCATAGACTGGCGCAGCCTCTTGCAAGGCCTTGGCTTTGTCTTTTTGGTATTCACTCCCTGAAGTCCATTGGCTTGAGCCTTTATAGGTTCCCAAACCTGGGTAGTAGTACAAATAGCCCAGCGCAAAGACGATGGTGCCGACAAATAAACCTACCCACCACATGGGCAGGGGGTTGTTCAACTCGCGCAGGTCTTCGTCCCAGACATGGCCGGTCGAGCCGTCATCTGCACTTTTGACCTTTTTAAAGCCAGCGAAAATCAGCAGCCAGATCAAGCCGCCAATACCGAGAAAAACAATGACCGTGATGTAATGCGACCAAAAGTCGCTGATGAAATCGCTCATACCCTAGCTACGCTTTCTGATGGTGTGGTGGGCGGGGGAGTGCTTGACGCATGGGGCATTAGTCTTTAAAGGGCAGCATGGCGGCCTCTTCCAAGTCTTCCTTGCTGTAGGACGAATAAGCCCAAAAGCAAACCCCGATAAAAAACGCAAAACTCAACAAGGTGTAAATAATGCGTACAGTGTTTAATTCCATGGTATTTCCCTGTTGAAAAGACCGTAGTCCCTCATTTAGCGTAAGGCACGCCCCAAACCTTGCAAGTAGGCGACCACCGCATCCATTTCAGTTTTGCCTTTCAGCTCAGCTGACGCGCCCGCAATTTGCGCATCGGTATAAGGCACACCAACGCGGCGCAGCGCCTTCATGTGGTTGGAAATGGGGTAATTGTCAATTTTGGTACCTTCAAGCCAGCTATAAGCAGGCATATTCGACTCGGGTACCAGATCGCGTGGGTTGTTCAAATGGACGCGATGCCATTCGTCGTTGTACTTGCCACCCACGCGCGCCAAGTCAGGCCCCGTGCGTTTGCTGCCCCACTGGTAAGGGTGGTCGTAAACAAACTCACCCGCAACCGAATAGTGGCCGTAACGCAGAGTTTCAGCATAGAAAGGGCGAATCATTTGGCTATGGCAGCCGTAGCAGCCTTCGCGTTGGTAAATATCGCGCCCTACCAGCTGCAAAGCCTCATAGGGTTTGACATCTTGCAGCACATTGGGGTCATTGGCTCGCGTCAAAGGCTGGGTCGTCGATTTTTGGAAGAACAGGGGAACGATTTCCACCATGCCCGCAACCGATACCACCAGCACGATGAGCACGATCATCAAAAAGCTGTTGGTCTCGATCCGCGCGTGGGAAAAAAGAGGGATTTTTTCGTTGTGGTCAGACATTTCAAACTCCTAATACTGGGGCATTAAGCCTGCACCAATTGCGGCACTGGAGCTTTGACTGCACGGCCTTTGGCCACCGTCATCCACACATTCCATGCCATGATGAGCATGCCGCTCAGGTAGAGCAAGCCACCAGTCAAGCGCACGACATAATAGGGAAAGGTCGCCTTCACGCTTTCAACAAAGGTGTACACCAAAGTGCCGTCGGGGTTAACTGCGCGCCACATCATGCCTTGCATGACACCGGCAATCCACATCGAGGCGATATAAAGCACGATGCCCAAAGTCGCCATCCAGAAATGCACTTCAATGGCCTTGACGCTGAACATTTGCTTGCGCCCATACATGCGCGGAATCAGGTGATACATGGATCCCATAGTGATCAAGCCCACCCAGCCCAAAGCACCTGAGTGCACATGGCCAATCCCCCAGTCAGTGTCATGAGACAGGGCATTGACAGTTTTG
>JAMIFN010000134.1:0-4618 GCA_035906235.1 Allobrachymonas sp.
GGGTGCCGGGTGATGGGTGACGGGTGAAGGGTGATGGGTGATGGGTGAAGGGTGAAGGGTGAAGGGTGAAGGGTGAAGGGTGAAGGGTGAAGGGTTGGGTTTTGCTCCTTCCCCCTTTGGGGGAAGGCTGGGTTAGGGGCTTGGGGTTTTGGGGTTTGCCGAATCCGCAAGCCCCCACCCTAACCCTCCCCCAGCGGGGGAGGGAATACCAGTTCAACCCACGCCCAGCGGGGGCGAAATGCCAGCTCAACCCACGCCCAGCGGGGTAAGGGCTGGGCGGTATTTAGGCCAAAAACGCCTGCAGCGCGGCCAGCATTTTGGCGTTTTCAGCAGGTGTGCCCACGGTTAAACGCAGGCAGTTGGTCAAGAGCGGGTGCATGGCGGCGACATTTTTCACCAAGATGCCTTGGGCTTTGAGTGCAGCAAAGGCGGCCGCGCTGCCACCCGCAGCTTCGGGCAGGCGCAGCAAAATCATATTGGCCTGGCTGGGGAATACTTGCACGCTGGGCAGCTGGGCCAATGCGCTCAGCAATCCTTCGCGTTCGCTGCGAATGGCTGCGGCTTGGGTGGCAAACTCGGCCTCGTGCTCTAGGGCAAATAGCGCGGTTTCCACCGTGAGCAAATTGCTGTTGTAGGGCGGGCGCACTTTGTCCACCTCGTGCACCAAATCCGCCGCGCCCATTAAATAGCCTAGGCGAATGCCCGCCAGCCCAAATTTGCTGAGGGTGCGCATGACCAGCACATGCTGGTGCAGCTGCGGCGCGGCTTGCCATTCGCTCCACCAGCTGTGCTGGGCAAAGGGTTGGTAGGCCTCGTCTATCACCACGATGGCTTGCACGGCTGCAGCGGCGGCGATGATGCGTGCCATGCTGGTGCGGCTCCAGGCATGGGCCGTGGGGTTGTTGGGGTAGGCTAGCCAAACGATGGCGGGGCGCTCTTGCTCAATGGCAGTCAGCATGGCCGCTTCGTCCAATTCAAAATCTGCCTGCAGGGGCACGCCGACAAAACGCAAACCCGCCAGTTGCGCACTGAGCGCGTACATCACAAAACCGGGCATGGGCGCAATGACGCTGGCGCCAGGCTGGGCGCAGGCGACATTGAGCAGGGTGATTAGCTCGTCTGAGCCATTGCCCAAAATCAGGCCGCAGCTATCGGGCACGCCGGCGTAGCGGCGCAGGGCTTGCTGCAGCGCCAGCGGTTCGGTGCTGGGGTAGCGATTCAGCGGCAGGGCGGCTAGGCGTTGCCCCAGTTTGGCCTGCAGCTCGGGCGGCAGGCTGTAGGGGTTCTCCATGGCGTCGAGCTTGACCATGCCTGCTGCGTCTTGCACGGCGTAGGCGTGCATGGCGCGCACATCGGCGCGGATGCGCGTGGCGATTAAATCGCGTAAATCAGCTGCGTTGGGGGCGGTATTCATCAGCAAAAAATCCGTCAAAACTTCGTATTTGATACGATAAAAATACTATAAAAACATGAGCTGCTCAGGCAGGTTTTACGGCTTAAAACACCAAAAACATACCTAGAAATTCGATCATCATTCGCCCAGCATGGCTTTGCGTTGGCGTTCCATAAACACCTGCATGGTGTTGATGCCGCGCAGATGCAGCACGGTGCTGCGCACGGCGGCTTCGACCAGCACGGCCATATTGCGCCCGGCTTCAACCTGGACCACGACTTTGTGGATGGCGATGCCGAGGATTTCTTCCATCAAAGGCTCGTAGGGGATGCGCTCGTATTCGCGCTCCATGGTTTCGCGCCGCACCAGGTGCACCACCAGTTTGATGGGCATTTTGCGGCGCATGGCGGTTTCGCCAAAAATGGCGCGGATGTCTAACAGGCCTATGCCGCGCAGCTCTAAAAAGCCTTCCGATAACTCGGGGCAGCGGCCCTCGATATTGACCTGGCTGGTGCGCAAAATATCGACCGAATCATCGGCTACAAAGCCATGCCCGCGCGAGACGAGTTCCAGCGCCAGCTCAGATTTGCCCAGCCCAGATTCGCCCGTAATCAGGGTTCCCACACCAAAAATATCCAGCAGCACCCCGTGGCGGCTGATGCGGTCGGCAAAGTGTTTGGCCAAATAGGTGCGCAGCACCTCGATCACAAAGGCGGCCGATTCTGCCGTGCGAAACAGCGGAATATGGCTGCGCTCGCACAGGGCGATCAGCTCGGGCAGGGGCTCTTGCCCATCGGCCACAACCAAGAGCGGCGGCTCCAGCTCCAAAATGCGGTGGATGCGGCGCACGCTGTCCTCATCGCTGCCCGCACGCAGATAGGCCAGCTCGCGTTCGCCCAGCACCTGCGCGCGGTAGGGGTGGATGTAGTTCAAATACCCGACCAAATCGGCGCTTGAGCGGGCTTTGTGCACCACGACATCGCTGAACACGCGCTCGCCCGCCACTTGGCCGGCCACCCAATCCCATTTGAGACGCGGTTTTTGGTCAGCAAACAAAATCGCCGCGTTGATGGCTGTAGGCTTCATGGCTTAAACCTTATAAAGAAGAATCACCGCCTGCGCCTCCATCGCCTGCCCTGCCCCCACGGGGCCGAGCTTTTCGGCGGTTTTGGCTTTCACATTCACCTGCGCCTCGTTCACGCCCAAGGCTGCGGCAATGCGCGTGCGCATGGCGGCGATATGGGGCGCGAGCTTGGGCGCTTGCGCAATCACCGTGCTATCGACATTGGCCACGGCAAACCCGTGCTGGGGTAGCAGCTGCGCCACATGCTGCAGCAATTGCCAAGAATCGGCGTTTTTAAAATCGGCACTGGTGTCGGGGAAATGCCCGCCTATATCGCCCAGCCCCAGTGCGCCGATCAACGCATCGGTAATGGCGTGCAGCAGCACATCGGCGTCGGAATGCCCCAGCAACCCTTTATCGTGGGCAATTTCTACGCCGCCCAGCAGCAGTTTGCGGCCGGCCAGCAACTGGTGTACATCCCAGCCTTGACCGATGCGAAAAGGCAGCGCGGCCTCAGGCTTTATGGCAGCTTGCATAGCTCGTCCTTGTTTGTTTGCTGGGCGCGCAGGCTCAAAATGGCCTCGGCCAGCTGAAAGTCCTCGGGGTAAGTCACCTTCACATTATGCGTATGCCCAGGCAATAGCAGTGGGCTGTGGCCGGCGGCCTCCATTGCACTGGCCTCGTCGCTGGCACTGTCGCCGGCGGCGGCCAGCGCCGCTTGCAAATCCCCAATGCGAAACATCTGCGGCGTTTGCGCCAGCCATTTATGCGCGCGCTCTAGGGTTTGCGCCACACGCGGCTGCCCTGCACCCGCCTGGGCCATTTTCAAAGTATCTGCCACAGGAATGGCCAGCAAGCCACCCAAATCTGCCTGCAGGCAAGCCTCCAGCAGGGCCTCCACCCAAGCGGGCTGCAGCAAGCAACGCGCTGCATCATGCACCAGCACCCAATCATCAACCCGGGCAGCGCAGTGATCGCGCAAATAAGCCAAGCCCTGAGCCACGCTTTGCGCCCGCGTAGCGCCACCGCAATAGGCCGCTGTGGATGCTGGCGCTAAGCGACACAGCTGCGCAAACAGGCTATCGCCGGGCGCCAACACCACCAAAGTTTGCGTGATGCCCCGCACCCGCGCCATGGCATCCAGTGTGTGCTGCACCACAGGTTTACCCAGCACATCTTGGTACTGCTTGGGTAGCGCCTGGCCGGCGGCATCTTGCGCCCCAGCCCGCAGCCCTATACCGGCACAGGGTAAAAGCGCAAAACACGCAGTGGGATGAGCAATAGAAATCGACATAGGCTTATTGTCCCTGATTCCCCTGCGTCCACTTTCTTCCCATTCCCGCCCTGCACTGAGCAGGCTGGCCGCATCTCAGCCACCGTCAATGCTGCATTTTTTGCAAAATCTTTTGCATCAAAGGCCAAGCGCAAAAAAGCTGTGCTATAGTTGCGGGCTTGACGGCTCGGTAGCTCAGTTGGTAGAGCAGCGGATTGAAAATCCGCGTGTCGGCAGTTCGATTCTGCCCCAAGCCACCAGATATACAAAGAAAGCCTGCTATTTAAACGATAGCGGGCTTTTTTCATTTTGGCCATTTACAGACTGTTTACAGACTGGCGAAATGAATAAACCCCAGTACGGGCAGATAAGCGCCCACAAAAAAGCCCCATTGCTGGGGCTAGTGGTTAAAAGCTCAGGCACTCCATTAAATCAGCCCTCACCTTGGCGCGGTGTCTATTGTCAGGCTCTAGGCTTTCGCGCTCTTTGCTGGCGGGCATATCGGCCAATACGCGCATGGCCTCCACATCTAAGCCGTGCGCTGCACACACATCCTCTAGCGCGGCTCCTACGGCGGCTAACTGCTCAAAGGCATCATCTGCATCGGGCATAAGCTCTAGCGGGTTTTCAGCCCCTCTAACGGCCAGCACGCGGGCTAGGTAAATGGCGTAGCGCTTCCAATGCATAGCGCCAGCGATTAGCGCCATATGAAAGAAACCCTCGCATCTGCTCAAAAAGTCGCCATCTGCCAGTCTGTAGACGCGGCGCGGTGTTGCTGCGTAGATAAGCGCGATTTCGTCCCCATCCATAGCGGCCATGCTCTGCATCGCTAGCGCGGCTCTTTGGGCGTTGCTCAGGTGTTCGTACAGCTTAGCGCTGCGTTTAGTGT
>JAMIFN010000135.1:0-3775 GCA_035906235.1 Allobrachymonas sp.
AAGATGAAAAAAGCCACCCAGGGGTGCAGGGCGTGGATGGCGCTTTTGAGGGGCGAGGAGTACTCGGGCGCATCGCCCTGGGCCAGGTCCTTGGCTGTCCAGCCCTCAGCCGCGCGGCTGCTCGAGAGCGGGATGCACAAAGCCGTGAGCACCCCGGCCAAGGTGGCGTGTATGCCCGATTTCAGCAAAAACACCCATAACAGGCCGCCGACCAGCCAATAGGCCGCCACGCGCGCCACGCCAAAACGGTTCATCAGCACCATGGCGCTCAAACACCACAGCGCGGCGTTGAGCGCGCCCCAGTTGATCTGCTCGGTATAGAAAAACGCAATGATGAGGATGGCGCCCAAGTCGTCGATGATGGCGATGGCGGTGAGCAAAATTTTGAGCGCCGCTGGCACTCGGCTGCCGAGCAAAATCAGCACGCCCAAGGCAAAGGCGATATCGGTAGCCGACGGTATGGCCCAGCCGCGTGCAGCTGCGGGGTCGGCGTAGTTGAAGCCGTAATAAATCAGCGCGGGCACGACCATGCCACCGATGGCGGCAATGGTGGGCAGGGCGGCGGCTTTGACGCTGGCTAGCTGCCCTTGCAGCAGTTCATATTTGATCTCTAGACCGACCAAGAGGAAGAACAGCGCCATCCACAAATCATTAACCCAAACGATGGTGGGCTTGTCGATATTGAGCAAATCCCCCAAACGCAATTGCCCCTGAAACTGCTGCAGCGCGGTGTAGTGCTCGCTCCAGGGTGAGTTGCTCAACAAAAGCGCCAAGAGCGCCATCAGCGCCAACAAAATGCCGCCAAAAGATTGCGACTGGCTAAACGCCACCAGCGGCGTGACTAGGGGTTTGAGGGTGTGGGCCAGCGTTTGGCGTGTGGGTAAAAATCGCATGGGCGCCATCATAAAGCGCGGCACCTTACCCACCTGAAGCTGATGGAGGCAGAGCCGCGCTGCGCCGCTCAGCCCTTTATTCGGTTTTACCAGGCGCAGCTGGCTGAGTTGGCGCTTGTTGGTCTTGCTTGGCTTGTTTGTCTAGCTCGTGCTGGTGGCTCTCATCCAAATTGATGTTTTCACCTGCAAAAAACTCTAAGCCCATGGGCATCGTGGACATGTCAAACTGCTCGGTTTCGGCAAAATCACGGGGATCCTCGTCACTCGCAGCTGCCTGGGTATTTTTTTGCGTGACCATGACAAAACTCCAAAAATGTTCTAGCAATCCAGAAGGATAAAGGCAAACACTGGCAAAAAATGCGGCACCCGCACAAGTTAAACCATGGGTTTACCCTAGAGCTACCAAAATTCCTCTCAGTACTGCAGCAGCTCATGCAGAGATTTTGATCGATATTCAGACCAATGAGGCTTAAAAAGCTGCCTGAGTAGCTCACTTACTCATCCTAAAAATGGTCTTTAACCAACCACACCATGCTGCGTGCCAGGGCGTAGGCTAGGCGGTCAAACAGGCGTTCGTGCCAGGGCCGCTGCGCTAAATCGGCAGCTTGCACCTGCCGGCCCTGCGCCAGCGCCGCCTGCAAACGATTTTGCAGCTCCTGCGCAAATTCGCGCTGGCGGCTGACCACATTGGCCTCGCGCGCCAACAAGAGACTGAGCGGATCTAAATTGGACGAGCCCACCGTCGCCCATGGGCTGCGTCCGTCTGCATCAATCACGGCGACCTTGGCGTGCAGAAAACTGGCCTCGTATTCGTAAATCGCTACCCCCGCTTGCAGCAGGCGCGCATAAAAAGCACGGCTGGCATGGGCTTGCAAAAAATATTCGTAGCGCCCTTGCAGCAGCAGCTGCACCTGCACCCCGCGCCCAGCCGCATGGCAGAGCGCGGCCAGCAGTTTGCGGCTGGGGAAGAAATAGGCATTGGCCACCAGCACCTCTTGCTTGGCGCGGGCGATGGCGCGCAAATAGCTACGCTCTATGCTGCGGCGCTGGCTCAGGTTATCGCGCAGCACCAGGGCCGCTTGCTTGGGCTTGCGCCCCAGACCGCGCAGAGTGTCGCTTTTGCTTTGGATGCCGCGCAATGCCAAACTCTGGCTTTTGCGCCCTGCCCTGGCCTGCAGTTTTTGCCACAAAGCTTGGCAGGTGGCATCAATGTGCGCCGCCAGCTGGCCGCTGACGCGCACCGAAAAATCCAGGCGCGGTTGCTCGAGCTGGCCGTGGCTGGGATCATGAAAATCATCCAACACATTGATGCCGCCGCAGTAGGCGGTTTGCCCATCAATCGCGCACAGCTTGCGATGCAGGCGCTGCCACTGCTGGCGCACAAACAGCAGCCAGCGCCCGGGCGGCGAAAACACCCGCAGCTGCACCCCGGCTTGCTCTAGCTGGGTTTTCCACGCTGCGCTCAAATTGCGCGAGCCGATGCCGTCGATCACCAAATGCACCGCCACGCCGCGCCGCGCTGCGGCCATCAAGGCCTCGGCCACACCTTGGCCGCTGGCGGTGGTGTCGAAAATATAGGTTTCAAAATACACCTGCCGCTGCGCGGCGGTGATGTCGGCTATCAGCGCGGGAAAATACTCCACCGAGCCTTGCAGCAGCTGCATGGGCTGCTGGCTTTGCCAAGTATGGGCCTGCGGCGGCGGGAAAGCGCCATCCCCCAGTTGCCGTGCCAGGCGCTTGAGTTGGGCGATGGGCTGGGGCATGGTGGACTGGTTTTTTGGTTTTTTTGAGGGCTTTAGCGCCATTGCAGCTCGGCTACCAGCGGCAGGTGATCAGACATTTGCAGCCAAGCCTTGCCTTTGGGCGCGTGCCATGCATGGGGCGCCAAGCCGCGCGCAAAAATATGGTCGAACTGGCGCAGCGGCAGGCGCGCGGGAAAAGTCGGCGGTGCCAGCTTGGTGCAGGGGTGAGCCAGGGTGTGCTGCGCCCAGTCGCGTGCCAAGCGCACGCAATTGAAATCGCCCGCAATCACCAGCGCTTCGTCGGCAGGAACATGGCGCGCTAAGTAATCGCGGGTTTGTGCCAACTGGCGCACGCGTGAGCTGCCCATCAGCCCCAAATGCAGCACCAGCACATGCACCTTGCCCTGGGGCGCTTCCACCTGCGCGTGCAGCAGGCCGCGCTGTTCAAAACGGTGGTCGCTCATGTCCTCGTGGCGCACATCCAGCACCGGCCAGCGGCTGAGCAAGGCATTGCCGTGCTCGCCATGTTTGGTGATGGCATTGCTGCGATAAATGGCGTGATAACCCGCGGGCGCTAGAAAATCGGCCTGCTGCGCTTGTGGCCAATGCGCAAAGCGTGCCGCCTCTTTGCGGTTTTGCGCGCGCACCTCTTGCAGGCAAATCAAATCCGCATCCATGCCGCGCAGGGCATAGGCTATATTGTGAATTTGCAGGCTGCGCGCCGGCCCCAGGCCACGCACGCCTTTGTGGATATTCCAACTGACTACACGCATAGCCTTGGCATCATCACGCGGTTTCATCATTGCGGTCTCGGCCTTTCAAAAACAACTCGTTTCATCCTACCATGCAAGCCAAAATTTCCGCCTCTGCCGATATCAAGCTCTTGGCTTTTGACTGGGATGGCACCCTGTTTGATTCCACTGCCCTGATCGTGCAAGCCATCCAAAACGCCATGGCCGATTCTGGCGCTGCCGTACCCAGCAAAGAGCAAGCGGCCTGGGTCATAGGCATGGGGCTGCAAGACGCCATCGCCCATTTGGGGCGGGGCCTTCCGAAGCTGAAAATCCCCATCATCATGGCGCGCTACCTCTACCACTACAGCAAGCTGCAAGACCAAGTCAGCTTGTTCGACGGCACTTT
>JAMIFN010000136.1:0-23668 GCA_035906235.1 Allobrachymonas sp.
ACCGCGTATTGCAGCATCAGCACTTGGTCGGCCACGCTGATGGCCAGCGCCCCGCCCGAGCCGCCTTCGCCAATGATGGTGGAGATGATGGGCACTTGCAGTTGCGCCATTTCATAGATATTGCGGCCTATGGCTTCCGATTGGCCGCGTTCTTCGGCGTCCATGCCGGGGAAAGCGCCTGGCGTATCAACAAAGGTGAAAACGGGCAGTTTGAATTTTTCTGCGGTTTTCATCAAACGCAGGGCTTTGCGGTAGCCCTCAGGCCGGCTCATGCCAAAGTTGCGCGCGGCGCGTTCTTTGGTGTCGCGCCCTTTTTGGTGCCCCAGCACCATGCAGGGCGTGCCGTTAAAACGCGCTAGGCCGCCGACGATGGATTGGTCATCAGCAAAGTGGCGGTCGCCGTGCAGTTCTTCAAAATCGGTGAAGCATTCGGCCACATAGTCGAGCGTGTAGGGGCGCTCGGCGTGGCGGGCGATTTTGGTGACTTGCCAGGGCGTGAGGCTGCTGTAGATGTCTTTGGTGAGCTGCTGGCTTTTTTTCGCCAACTGGTCGATTTCGTTAGAGATATCGACCGCGCTTTCGTTGTGCACCAGGCGCAGTTCGTCAATTTTGGTTTCGAGTTCGGCTATGGGTTGTTCGAAGTCGAGAAATACTTTTTTAGCCACGGGGCTTGCTTCCTTTCAACGGATGCTTAGGCACTTAGCGCGCCTAGCCATACCAGTCCAGATTGAGGTGGAGGGATTCTAGCGCCAAAAATGCCCATTTTTTACTATGGCTTTCATAGCTGCTCAGGCAGGTTTTGCGGCCTAAAAGCCTTAAAACACCCTAAAAATATCGCTTTGTGTCCACAGCGGCAGGAGGCTGCGCAGGTAATCTGCCAGCTGCGTGTGCGGGTTAAGGCTGGGCGCGGGCAAACCCAAAGCCAGCGCCGCCGCCTGCAAATTGGCCAGGCATTGCGCGGGCTTGCTGCTGCCCAGCGCCGCTGCGCCATTTTGTTTGCTGAGTTTTTGCCCATCAGCGGCCAGCACCAGCGGGGTGTGCAGGTATTGCGGCGTGGGCAGGCCCAGCACTTTTTGTAAAAGGATTTGCCGTGGCGTGTTGTCGAGCAGGTCTTGTCCGCGTACCACATGGTTGATGCCTTGGGCGGCATCGTCCACCACCACGGCCAGTTGGTAGCTGTAGCAGCCATCGGCGCGGCGCAGCACAAAGTCGCCCACTTCTGCCGCAATGTTTTGGCTTTGCGCACCTAGGTGGCGGTCGGCCCAAGGTAGTTCGGGGGCATTTGTTCCGTCAGCCCCCACCCTAGCCCTCCCCCAGTGGGGGAGGGGATGAGGAAGCACCATTCCCGCGCCGGCGGGAATCCATGGGTTTCCCCTCTCCCCGAGGGAGAGGGGCAGGGGTGAGGGTTGGCTATCCGCCGCAGCAAAAGCCCCAATACCTAGATTCCCGCTTTCGCGGGAATGACGAGACATGAGGTTTTCGCGGGAATAAGGATGTAATGAGGACATGGCTTTTGGGAATTCGTCATTCCCGTGGAAACGGGAATCCATGTCCCCTTCATGCCAGTGCAGAGCCTGCCCCCGCGAAAGCCTGAGGCTGGCATCCACCTCGCTGATGTTTGGGCTTTGCCCCGGTGTCTCGGGGTTTTCGGCTGGTGGATTCCCGCTTTCGCGGGAATGACGAGCTTTTTCCCCTTCATGCCAGCTCAGAGCCTGCCCCACATCCAGCCGCAGTGCAATGCCATCTCCCGCAGGCAGCGCCGCATCACGACAAAACCCTGGGTAAAGCAAATCCCCGTGCCGCGCTTTATCTACCCCCTGTGCCAGCCAGTAATCGCTGATTTTTTTGCGCGAACAATGGCAGGCATAGACCAAACCCTGGGCTTGCGGCTGCACCAAAGCCGCCGCATAAGCCGCACTGCGGGTGGATTGCCACAGCACAAGCTCGTCGCTGACCAAGCCGTGCGCCGCCAATTGCTGCAATTGCGCTTGCGCCCATTCAGGTTTGCAGCGGCTGCTGTCCACATCTTCGATGCGAATGAGCCATGCGCCGCCATGTACGCGCGCATCAAGCCAGCTAGCCAGCGCCGCAGCCAGCGAGCCAGCGTGCAGCGGGCCTGTAGGCGAGGGGGCAAAACGGCCACGGTAAGAGCCACAATCATTCATGGGCGGCAAGTATATGAAAGCTGAGCCGCCCCCGCCCCTGCACTGGCATAATCGCGCCCCATGAGCGGAAGCACCTTAGGCACTTTGTTTGCCGTTACCAATTTTGGCGAATCCCACGGCCCGGCTATCGGCTGCGTGATTGATGGTTGCCCCCCGGGCATGGAACTCTCGGAGGCGGATATTCAGCCCGATCTGGATCGCCGCCGACCCGGTACCAGCAAATATGTGACCCAGCGCAATGAGCCCGACGCCGTGCAGATTTTGAGCGGCGTCTACCAAGGCCGCACCACAGGCACGCCCATTGCCCTGCTGATTCAAAACACCGATCAGCGCAGCAAAGACTATGGCGATATTGCCCAGACTTTTCGCCCCGGGCACGCCGATTACAGCTATATGCACAAATACGGCCTGCGCGATCCGCGTGGTGGCGGGCGTTCATCCGCGCGGCTGACTGCGCCCATGGTGGCCGCAGGTGCTGTGGCGAAAAAATGGCTGCGCCAGCACTTCGGCATAGAGGTACGCGCCTGCGTCACGCAAATTGGCAGTGTGCCGATTGCGTTTGAGAGCTGGGAGCATGTGCATAACAACCCATTCTTTGCCCCCACTGCCGATGTCACCGCGCTAGAAGACTACATGGGCGCACTGCGCAAATCGGGCGATTCCTGCGGTGCCAAACTGTATGCAGAAGCCACGGGCGTGCCCGTAGGCTGGGGCGAGCCTTTGTTTGACAAGCTGGACGCTGACATCGCCCACGCCATGATGGGCATCAATGCCGTCAAAGGCGTAGAAATCGGCGCGGGCTTTGCCGCTGTAGCCGATTTAGGCTCGACCCACGGCGACAGCCTCAGCCCCAAGGGTTTTATGGGCAATAAGGCCGGCGGTATTTTGGGCGGCATCTCGAGCGGCCAACCCATTACCGTGAATTTGGCGATTAAGCCCACCAGCTCTATCTTGGTGCCCCGCGCCACGGTGGATATGCAAGGCCAGGCGCAAGAGCTCATCACCAAAGGCCGGCACGACCCTTGCGTCGGCCTGCGCGCCGCGCCCATTGCCGAGGCCATGCTGGCACTGGTGCTGATTGACCACGCTCTGCGTCATCGCGCGCAATGCGGTGATGTGCAATCGCCCGCGCCAAAAATCGCATAGCCACTTGCATAACCCATTGCTTAAAACCGCGAAGGTGCAGCCATGACTTTTTTGGCCATAGACATCGGCAATACGCGCCTGAAATGGGCACTATACGAACGCGGCCAGCCTGGGGCGCAGCCTTTGGCACAGGGAGCCGAGTTCATCGAAAATATCGAAGGCTTGGCCGAAGGCGCCTGGAGCCATATTGCCGAGCCCAAAACCATGCTGGGCTGCTGCGTCGCATCTGACGCGGTGCGCCGCCGCGCCAAAGAACAAATCATTGAACGCTGGGATTATTTGCAACCGCACTGGGTGCACTCCAGCGAGCAAGAGGCCGGGCTGGTCAATGGCTATGACAACCCCAACCGCCTGGGCTCAGACCGCTGGATCGCCATGATTGCCGCCTGGCAACGCACGCGCCGGCAGTTTCCGCAAAACACCCCACCCCTGATCGTTGTCATGGTCGGCACGGCGGTGACTGTAGAGGCCATAGACCACACCGGGCGTTTTTTGGGTGGGCTGATTTTGCCTGGTCACGGCATCATGCTGCGCGCGCTGGAAAGCGGCACAGCGGGCCTGCATGTGCCCACGGGGCAGGTGCGCGAATTTCCCACCAATACCAGTGACGCCCTGACCTCGGGCGGCACTTTTGCCATCGCCGGCGCGGTGCAACGCATGCACCAACACCTGAAGCAGCGCTGCGGCATCGAACCCGTCTGCCTGATGACGGGTGGCGCAGGCTGGAAGATGCAGCCCTTTATGGGCGTGCCCTGCGAGCTGGTGGAAAACCTGATTTTCGATGGCCTGCTGGAAATTGTCGCTGCACGCCAAGCCGACGCGGCGGAGACCACGGGCGCGGAACGCGAAAAAACCACGCTGCGCTAAAAACACGGGCTCAATTTAGGCGGCAGCATATTGGCGTTGGCCAAAAATCGCCGTTCCTATGCGCAGCATGGTGCTGCCTGCGGCTATGGCCTCTGCCATATCGCCACTCATGCCCATAGACAAAACATCTAAAGGCTGGGCGGCAAAAACTGGATGGGCGTTGATATGCAGCAGCAAATCATGCACCTGCTGATGCAAAGCCTGGGTTCGGGCGGGCTCAGCCTGCGCATCAGGCATGCTCATCAGCCCGCGCAATTGCAGCTGCGGCAAAGCCTGCACAGCCAACGCCAAAGCCAAGACATCAGCTGGTGCAACACCCGCTTTGCTGGCTGCACCGTCCACATTGACCTGAATCAGCACCTGCAAGGGCGGTAAATGGCTGGGGCGTTGTTCGCTCAGGCGCTGGGCGATTTTCAGGCGATCAACCGTGTGTACCCAGTCAAAATGCTCGGCCACCACGCGGGTTTTATTGCTTTGCAAGGGGCCAATCAAATGCCACTGCAGCTGCGCCGCCATGTCAGGCGCAAGCTCGCGCAAGTCCAAGATTTTTTCCACGCCCTCTTGCACATAGTTTTCGCCAAAACCACGCTGGCCTGCGGATGCGGCATGCAATACGCCTTGTGCATTGACAGTCTTACTCACGGCCAATAGCATGACTGCGTTGGGTGGACGGCTGGAAACTTGGCACTGGCGTGCGATTTCCTCTTGGATGTGCGCTATATTGCTGACAATCTGGCCGCTCACAACAGCTCCTGGATACTAACGGATAAAACATAAATAGATATAGAAGACGCTTATGGATATTACCCAACTTCTGGCCTTCTCGGTCAAAAACAAAGCCTCCGATTTGCACCTTTCGGCAGGCTTGCCGCCCATGATTCGGGTGCATGGTGATGTGCGCCGTATCAATGTCGAACCGCTAGATCACAAACAGGTCCATTCCATGGTGTATGACATCATGAACGACACGCAGCGCAAGCATTATGAAGAGTTTTATGAGGTCGATTTTTCGTTTGAGATTGAAGGCTTAGCGCGTTTCCGCGTGAATGCTTTTAACCACAACCGTGGCGCGGGTGCGGTGCTGCGTACCATTCCCTCCAAAATTTTGACGCTAGAGCAACTCAACGCACCTAAAATTTTTGGGGATTTGGCGCTCAAGCCGCGCGGTTTGGTGTTGGTGACAGGCCCCACAGGTTCGGGCAAATCGACGACGCTCGCGGCCATGATGAATCACCTGAACGAGACCGAATTCGGGCACATTCTCACCGTGGAGGATCCTATCGAGTTCGTGCACGAATCGAAAAAATGCTTGGTCAACCAACGCGAAGTGGGGCCACACACGCTGAGTTTCTCTGCAGCTTTGCGCTCTGCCTTACGCGAAGACCCTGACGCGATTTTGGTGGGCGAGATGCGTGATTTGGAAACCATCCGTTTGGCCATGACTGCCGCCGAGACTGGACACATTGTTTTTGGCACCCTGCACACCTCAAGCGCGGCCAAAACCATCGACCGTATCATCGATGTATTTCCCGCCGACGAAAAAGAAATGGTGCGCGCCATGTTGTCCGAGTCGCTGCAAGCGGTGATCTCGCAAACGCTGTGCAAAACCAAAGATGGCTCAGGCCGTGTGGCCGCGCACGAGATCATGATCGGTACGCCAGCCATTCGCAACCTGATACGCGAGGCCAAGGTCGCACAAATGTATTCGGCCATTCAAACGGGGCAAAGTGTAGGTATGCAGACCTTGGATCAAAACCTCACCGACTTGGTGAAACGCAACATCATCTCGGTGGGTGAAGCGCGCTCCAAAGCCAAAATCCCTGAAAACTTTGCAGGTTAAGAAAGGCCACAAGCATCATGGAACGCGATCAGGCCACGAAATTCATCAACGACCTACTCAAGCTGCTGCTGGCGCGCGACGGCTCCGATTTATTCATCAGTGCGGACTTTCCGCCAGGCATGAAAATCGACGGCAAGATGACCAAAGTCTCGCCCCAGCCCTTGACTGCGGCGCACACCATCGCCTTGGCGCGTGCTGTGATGAACGACAAGCAAGCCGCTGAGTTTGAGAGAACGCGCGAATGCAATTTCGCCGTAGCGCCCACTGGCATTGGGCGTTTTCGCGTCAATGCTTTCGTGCAACAAGGAAAAATCGGCATGGTGTTTCGGGTCATCCCTTCTACACTGCCCACGGTGGATGGCTTGGGTCTGCCTCCCATCTTGAAAGATGTGGTGATGAGCAAACGCGGTTTGGTTATTTTGGTGGGCGCAACAGGATCGGGTAAATCCACCTCCTTGGCCGCCATGATTAACTGGCGCAACCAAAGCTCCTACGGCCACATCATTACGGTGGAAGACCCGATTGAATTTGTCCATCCGCACAAAAACTGCATGGTCACGCAGCGCGAAGTAGGCTTGGATACCGACAGCTGGGAAATTGCGTTGAAAAACACGCTGCGCCAAGCCCCTGATGTGATTTTGATGGGGGAAATTCGCGACCAAGAAACCATGGAGCACGCCATTGCCTTTGCCGAAACAGGGCATTTGTGCATGGCGACCTTGCACGCCAATAGCTCGAACCAAGCGCTAGATCGCATCATCAACTTTTTCCCAGAAGAGCGCCGCAACCAGTTGCTGATGGATTTGTCGCTGAACTTGCGTTGCATCGCCTCACAGCGTTTGATTCCCAAGCAAGACGGCAAAGGACGCTATGCGGCGATTGAAATTTTGCTCAATAGTCCTTTGATTTCGGACATGATTTTCAAAGGAGAAGTTGGCGAGATGAAAGAAATCATGAAGAAAAGCCGCGAAATTGGGATGCAAACTTTTGACCAAGCCTTGTATGACGCGTACGAAAATCACGCCATTACCTTCGATGACGCGATCCGTTATGCAGACTCAGCCAACGATTTGCGATTGAACATCAAACTCAATTCCAAACGCGCTAAATCGCAAGATCTGGCCGCAGGAACCGAGCACTTGGAAATCATGTGATAGGCTGACGCAAGGTAGGGTAATGGCCTTTGCGGATTGGATGATCCCTAGTTCCTGTCGATGCCCCCTTATTTTGCTACCAAAACCAAACCGCCCTCGGGCGGTTTGGTTTTATTGGCATAGCGTGCGGCCGGCGGCCGCACGCGGGGAATGACGACGCTGCGCGTGTCAAAGCAGCGCTTACAGCACCTCAAACACGCCCGCAGCGCCCATGCCGCCGCCGATGCACATGCTCACGCATACGCGCTTGGCACCACGGCGTTTGCCTTCAATCAGCGCGTGGCCGACCAAGCGTTGGCCTGACGCGCCGTAGGGGTGGCCCATGGCAATGGCGCCGCCGTTGACATTGAGCTTGTCAGCGGGGATGCCTAATTTTTCAGCGCAGTACAGCACTTGCAAGGCAAAGGCTTCGTTGATTTCCCACAGATCGATGTCGGCTACTTGCAAGCCGAGTTTGCCCAAAACTTTCGGCACGGCATACATCGGGCCCAAGCCCATTTCTTCGGGCGAGCAACCTGCCACGGCAAAGCCCAAGAAGCGGCCCAGGGGTTTGAGGCCTTTTTTCGCGGCTACGGCTTCGTTCATGACCACGCAAGCGCCCGCGCCGTCGCTGAACTGGCTGGCGTTGCCGGCTGTAACCACGCCGCCTGGGATGGCAGTTTTCAGGCCAGCAATTTGTTCGTAGGTGGATTCGCGCAGACCTTCGTCAGCGCTGACGGTGACTTCTTGCAAAGTGGTGTTGCCTTCTTTGTCGGTCACGCTTTTGGTCACGGTGATGGCGACCATTTCATCGTTAAACAAACCCGCAGCTTGGGCGGCAACGGCACGGCGTTGGCTTTCTACGCCATAGCGGTCCATGTCTTCGCGGTTGAGCTTGTATTTGTCGGCCACGAATTCAGCCGTTTTCATCATGTTCCAGTAGCTGGTGGGGCGTTTTTCGGCCAGCCAAGCTTCTTCCCAGAAATTGCGGTTCATGTGCGGTTGCACGCAAGAGATGGTTTCCAAGCCGCCAGCCACATAAATATCGCCTTCGCCAGAAATGATGCGCTGGCTGGCCATGACGATGGTTTGCAGGCCGCTAGAGCAAAAACGATTGACCACAGCCGCAGGCACGGTGTCAGGCAGCCCGGCGCGCAGGGTGGATTGGCGTGCCACATTCCAGCCTTGCGCACCCTCGGGGTTGGCGCAGCCCATCAATACATCTTCCACCTCGCCGCCGTCGATGCCCGCGCGTTCAACCGCGTGCTTGATGGCATGGCCGCCCAAAGTAGCGCCGTGGGTGATGTTGAAGCCGCCTTTGAAGCTTTTGCCATAAGGCGTGCGGGCGGTAGAGACGATGACAGCTTGGGTCATGGGGTTTTCCTTTGGGTTGAAGCAAGACAAGATGAAGGGTTTTTCAGCTCTTCATTGTACTGGGGCGCAGTGGCCGCAGTAGGTGTCGGTCTTTGGTTTAGGCTGCGAGTGCCGATGAGACTGGGGTTGAGGATCCTTTAGCACTGGCAGGGATTGGATTGGCACAATTTTTTTGCGATAACTCATTGATTTATAAGAATTTATGCTAAAGCTTACTAGGGACAATACTAGCTTTTCGGCATTAGGGTACTTATGGAGTGAGGTAAAATGCAGGCTAACGACAAAACTAAAAGCAAAATCTTCAGGGGAGGCAGCCTTCGCAGGCAGATGCAGGCCGATTTGGCCGCGGCTTCATTTCCCGTTTCGGGCTTGCTTGGCGTTTTGGCTTACAGATCGCACCATTTTACTGAACCAACTTGAGAGACATCTAAACATGCCAGTAGTAGTTAATAAGCACTTGCCTGAATTTGAAGCCAAAGCCACCAGCAACATCACTGTGACCCAGGAATCGCACAAAAGCAAAATGCTGGTGCTGTTTTTCTACCCTAAAGATCACACGCCAGGCTGCACCACTGAAGCCATGGAGTTTCGTGACAAATACAAAGATTTTGTTAAAGCTGGCGCCGAAGTTTTTGGTGTCAGCCGTGACAATATGAAATCGCACGACGACTTCAAGGCCAAGCTGGAATTGCCTTTTGAGCTGATCTCAGACAACGAAGAAAAGCTTTGCCACGGTTTTGGCGTGGTCAAAAACAAAATCATGTACGGTAAAAAGGTTAAGGGCATCGAGCGTTCAACCTTCTTGGTCGATGCCAACGGCATTTTGCGCCAAGAGTGGCGCGGGCTGAAAGTTCCAGGCCATGTGGATGAAGTGCTCAAAGCCGTGAAAGCCCTGAAAAAATCGACTGCTGCGGCTGCCAAAGCTGCCGCCGCAGCGGCTGTGGAGCCTGAACAAGCCGCAGCCTAAACTGCCCGCAAAGCCTGCTATATTGCAGGCGTGAATGTCCTTTTACCCTCCTAGCCCTAAGCCGCTTAACCTCTTGCAGGTTGGCGGCTTTTGTTTTGTTTTTTTCGCCGTTTAACCTTAGTGGAGCTCGAACACCATGCCTTTGCCACCAGCCCCTGCCAAACGCGCCGCTTTGCTCGATCCCGCTGCCTACGAAGTTAAGGCCAAGAAAAAGCCTAAAGCGATTGCGCCAGTTGCCGTCGTCAGTGCTGCAGCCGCAGCCACTCCAGCTGCCAGCGCCGCACCTGTAGCCGCTTTGCCAGCCAAAGGAAAAGCCGCAGCCCCAGCGAGCGCACCAATGGCAAGCCCTGCCGCCTCACGCACCAAGGCCAGCGGCAAAGTAGCCGGCAGCGCAGCGCCAGCGCTGAAGAAAAAACTCAAATCCCAGCCACAAGCCCAAGCTGGGCGCTTGTTTGTGCTCGACACCAATGTGCTGCTGCACGACCCCACCAGCTTATTCCGCTTTGAAGAGCACGATATTTACCTGCCCATGATCGTGCTGGAAGAATTAGACGGGCATAAAAAAGGTGCGACCGAAGTCGCGCGCAACGCCCGCCAAATCAGCCGCACCTTAGACCAATTAGCCGCTGGTGGCCAAGATATCGCCCACGGCTTGCCCCTGAATGCCACTGGCCACAGCACGGCCACTGGGCGTTTGTTTTTTCAAACGGTGCCTTTGAGTGGCGATTTGCCCGCAGCCCTGCCGCAAGGCAAGGCCGATAACCAGATTTTGGGCGTGGTGGCCGCTTTACAAGCCGTGGTGCAGGGCAAAAGCAGTTTCACCACTGCGAAAGAGGCCGTGCTGGTGTCCAAAGACATCAATATGCGCGTCAAGGCAAGGGCATTGTGCCTGCCGGCTGAAGACTACCAAAACGACAAGGTGCTGGAAGACGGCGATGTGCTCTTTAGCGGCGCGCTGGCGCTGCCGGCTGATTTTTGGGCCAAGCAAGGCAAAAATGTCGAGAGCTGGAACCAAGACGGTTTTGCCTGGTACAAAGTGGCTGGCAGTTTTGTGGCTGACTGGACGATTAACCAGTTTGTTTATCTGGAGGCCGATGGCGAAAAACCCTTTTACGCCCGTGTGGTCGAGCTGCGTGGCGACAGCGCGGTGCTGAAAACCCTGCGCGACTTTACGCACAGCAAAAACAACGCCTGGGGCATTACGGCGCGCAACCGCGAGCAAAACTTCGCCCTCAATCTGCTGACCGATCCCGATATTGACTTGGTCACCATGGCCGGCAATGCGGGCACGGGCAAAACCTTGCTCACGCTGGCTGCGGGCTTGAGCCAGGTGCTAGACAGCCGCCGCTATAGCGAAATTGTCATGACCCGCGCCACCGTCAATGTGGGCGACGATATTGGCTTTTTGCCCGGTACTGAAGAAGAAAAAATGGGCCCTTGGATGGGGGCGCTCGATGACAACCTCGAGTTTTTAGCCAAAAACGACACGGGCAGCGGCGGCGCTGGTGAGTGGGGCAGGGCTGCGACCAACGATTTGATCCGCGCCAAAATCAAAATCAAAAGCCTCAACTTCATGCGCGGGCGCACTTTCATCAATAAATTCCTCATCATTGATGAGGCGCAAAACCTAACGCCCAAGCAAATCAAAACCTTGATCACCCGCGCCGGCCCTGGCACCAAAATCGTCTGCATGGGCAATTTGGCGCAAATTGATACGCCGTATTTGACCGAGGGTTCGTCGGGCTTGACCTACCTCATCGACCGCTTCAAGGGCTGGACGCACAGCGGCCACATCACCCTGGCACGCGGCGAGCGCTCGCGCCTGGCCGATTACGCCAGCGATATCTTGTAAACCACGGTTCTTACGGCCATGCCCATTCGTGAACTGCCAGACGAACTCATCAGCCAAATCGCCGCTGGCGAGGTGATTGAGCGCCCCGCCTCGGTGGTGCGCGAATTGGTCGATAACGCGCTGGATTCAGGTGCGCGCAACATCACCCTGCGCCTGCAAGCCGGTGGCGTGCGCGCCATCGTGGTGGAAGATGACGGTTGCGGCATCCCGCCAGAAGAATTGCCCTTGGCCTTTAAGCGCCACGCCACCAGCAAAATCCAAAGCCTGGATGATTTAGAAAGCGTGGCCACCATGGGCTTTCGCGGCGAGGCGCTGGCAGCCATCAACTCGGTTGCCGATTGCAGCATCGCCAGCCGCACGGCAGGCGGCCAAAGCGCCTGGCTGCTGCAGGGGCGCACGGGTGAACTGAGCGTCAGCAGCCGCAGCGCAGGCACTACCGTAGAAGTCAAAGAACTGTTTTTCAGCGTACCCGCGCGGCGCAAATTTTTGAAAAGCGACAACACCGAGTTGGGGCATTGCCTTGAAGCCGTGCGCCGCCATGCGCTGGTGCGGCCAGCCGTGGCTTTTAGCATTTGGCACGATGGCAAGCTGTTAGAGCAATGGCGCGCGGGCAGCTTGGCCGAGCGCGTGGCCGCCGTGCTGGGCGCCGATTTTCTGGCGCAAAGCGTGGCTGTGGATTACGCGCTGGCGACCAACTTTGGCGGCGTGCAAGTCACGGGCTTTGCGGGCCTGCCCGATGCCGCCCGCAGCCGCGCCGATCAGCAGTACAGCTTTGTCAATGGCCGCTTTGTGCGCGACAAAACCATGGCTCACGCCGTGCGACTGGCCTACGAAGATGTGCTGCACGGGCACAAGCAGCCCGTGTTTGTGCTTTTTGTGGAGATTGAGCCCACGCGCGTCGATGTCAATGTGCACCCCACCAAAATAGAGGTGCGCTTTCGCGATGGCAGCGCCATCCACCAGGCCGTGCGCAATGCCTTGTTGAGCGCCTTATCGGCACCGCGCACGGGGCGCGAGGCGGCGCTTGCGCCAGCATCACCGCCTGCCGATTCGGCGTTGAAGTTGAGGGCAGTGCCGCCTTACCACGCTCCTGCACAGGCTTGGCGCCCCCAAGATATGCAGGCTTTGTGGGGGGGCTTTAGCACGCCACAAGCGGCAGAAAACACTATAAAAACAGAAGCTGCTCAGGCAGGTTTTACGGCGCAAACTGCCGAAAACATGATAGAAAATGCAGGTTTTGGCGGCTTTAGCTATATGCCAGCGGGTACAGCGCCTGCGCAGCCCTTGCATATGATTCAAGAAGGTGAGGCCGCAGCTTGGGGCGCAGCCAGCAACCCCGATCTCGCTCCTGCACCTGCAGCTGCAGCTGATGAGGCCATCTGGCCCTTAGGCCGTGCCTTGGCACAACTGCACGGCGTGTACATCTTGGCCGAGAATGCCCAGGGCTTGATATTGGTGGACATGCACGCCGCGCATGAACGCGTGGTGTACGAGCAGCTCAAAGCCCATTTGGCCGAACGCAACATCGCCAGCCAAGCCCTGCTGCTGCCCATCAGCTTTGCCGCCACTGCAGCCGAACTGCACACCGCCGCGCAATGCGCCCAAGCTTTGCACAGCCTGGGGCTAGAGATCGATGCCTTGAGCGAGAAAAGCCTGGCCATTCGCGCCATACCCGCCCTGCTGGCTGGCGCCGATGCGGTAGATTTAGCCCGCAGCGTATTGGCTGAACTGGCCGAATTTGATGCCAGCAGCGTGCTGCAACGCGCGCAAAACGAGATTTTGGCCACCATGGCCTGCCACGGCGCGGTGCGTGCCAATCGCCAGCTCACCCTGCATGAAATGAACGCCCTGCTGCGCCAAATGGAAGCCACCGACCGCGCCGACCAATGCAACCATGGCCGCCCGACCTGGAAGCAGCTGAGCATGAAAGACCTCGACGCACTGTTTTTGCGTGGGCGTTGAATCAACAATCTGGGACAGAATTAAGCATCTAGGTAGGCTCTCTTAAGCCCATTGCAGCCTAGCAATAGCAGGGCGTGGTGTTTGCGATGCCAGCCATAAGTCATAGCTGGACTGCATGCCTAGCCACAATTCGGCGCTGGTTCCCAATAGCGCAGCTAGTCGCAAGGCCATATCGGCGCTGATATTGGCTTTGCCATGCAAAATGCGCGAGAGATGAACACGGCTAACGCCCGCGCTGGCGGCGGCATGGCTCACACTAACACCCTCTAAGTACTGCTCTAAAACGGTGCCTGGGTGCGGGGGCTGGTGCATACGGCTCATATCAATTGCCTTTCTTCATATCGGAGGATTAGTGGTAATCCTGATAATCTAATAACTCGACATCTTCGCCTATAAAGCGAAAGGTCAAACGCCAATTGCCGTTCACGGTAAGCGCCCAATGGTCTTGTAAATGACCTTTCAGCGGATGCAATTTCCAGCTTGGAGCCGCTAAATCGCTAGGGCTTTTAGCGTGGTCTAGAGCAGCCAGTTGCACCTGTAGCTTGGCCTTATGGTCTGGGCGTATGCCAGCCTTAGAGCCTGTTCTAAAAAATGCTTCCAGTCCTTTATGGCGGAAATGGCGAATCATGGCGGTGAACTGTAAACAACTTGTTTGCAGCCGTCAAGTGAAGCTGACATCGTTGCTCGTTTGCGTGCGCAAAGCTTTATCCCCTACAGCCTCGCTTGCAAGGTCTGCCACCAGTCGGGATTGGGATCGCTGCTGCCCGCGTACTGCTGTTGGCGCGAATTGCTGCGCCACACACCGCCGTCCATGCCGCAGATGGGTTGCACGCTATACCAAAACCAGTGGCCATCGGCGTCTTGCGCGACCCAGTTAAAGGCTGCGGGGGCGGCGCTCCAATCCAGCCCCGTCCACGGGCGGGGGATGATGGCGGGGCGGGGTGGCTGGGGCATGGGGCTAGTCCTTTAGCTTTCGACCAAAAGCGCCAAGAGCACATCGCGCCCTTCGGCCGAGAGCACATTAAAGGTGCGGCAGGCGGCGTGGTTGTCCATGGTTTCCATGCCTATGCGCGCGGCCATCAGGCTGCGGCTGAGGGCGGGCGGGGCAAAGCGCAGCTTGGCGCCCGAGCCAAAAATCACCACCTGCGGCGCCAGTGCGGACATGGCGGCAAAGTCGGCCTCTTGCAGCGCGGCAAAATCCTGCGCGCCCCAAGCCAGCATCTGCCCCGTTTGGGCGTGCAGCAGCAGGCTGCCTGTGTGCTGGCGCACCTCGCCCGTGCCCAGATGCACGCGCGTGCTGTGCCCATCAAAGTCGATAACCAAGGGGGTGTTGCTGTGGTCGGCTTGGAATTTCATAATCAAATTTGATAGCTGCTCAGGCAGGTTTTACGGCTTAAAATGCCAAAAACACCCTTAAAAACGCTCGTGGGGCTGAAGAAAACGCCAAGCCCCCAGGGGCAAATGCCCCAGCATGATGCGGCCTATGCGGATGCGCTTGAGGCCGATGACATGCAGGCCCACGGCCTCGCACATGCGGCGAATTTGGCGTTTTTTGCCCTCGGTCAGCACAAAGCGCAATTGCTCGCCATTTTGCCAATCGACCTGCGCGGGTTTGAGTGCCTGCCCGTCTAGGCTCAGGCCGTGGCGCAGCAGGGCTAGCCGTTCGGCCGGAAAACGCGGCGCGATGTCCAGCTCTTGCCCCTGCCAGCTCACGCGCACCAAATATTCTTTGCTGATTTCAGACTGCTCGCCAATGATGGTTTTGGCCACGCGCCCGTCTTGCGTCAGCACCAGCAGCCCGGTGGAATCAATATCGAGCCGCCCCGCAGGGGCGAGGCCACGCAGAATTTGCGGGCTAAAGCGCCGCGCTTGCGCGGGCTTGAGGCCAGGCGGCAGCCACAAATTGCGCGGGCCAATGATGGAAGCCGCATTTTGGTAGCCGTGCTCGGCTTGGCCGCTGACCACGCCTATGGGTTTATGCAGCAAGATGGTGGCCAGTTGTTGCTGTTTTTCTTCGGCTTTTTTATCGACGCGCACCGCGTCTTGGGCGCTGACTTTGACGCCCATGCCTGCCACTTCGCCATTGACTTGCACCCAGCCGCGCTCGATCCAGCTATCGGCTTCGCGGCGCGAGCAAAAGCCCAAATCGGCTAGGCGTTTGTTCAGGCGGATCAGCTCAGGTGCGGGGGCGGGTGTAGTCATAGGGCCGGGTGTTTAAGACGAGCAAGACACGGCAATGCCTGCCGCCCAATCGGGCGGAAAATCGGCGTAGGCTTGGGTAGCGGCGGTGTCGGTATAGGGGTTTTGCAGGGCGGTGTGCAGGCGTTCTAGCGGGGCAAAGTCGCCGGCTTCAGCGGCGGCGATGGCCTCTTGCGCCAGGTGGTTGCGCAGCACGATGCTGGGGTTGTGTTGCAAGGTGTTTTTTAAGGCTGTTTTGGCCGATTCTTGGCGTAGAAGCTGCCCCAGCAGCTCTTGAAAAGAGAGCAGCCAAGCGTCGAAATTTTGCCTTTGCAAGAACAAATCGCGCACGGGGGCAAAGATGCTTGAGGCGTTTTCCTTGGCCTCGTCTTGGGTGTCGGCAAAACTGGCTACAGCCTCGGCCCAGCGCCGCCAAAATATCGTCCAGTCCACGCGTTCGGCGGCCAGCAAATCCAACAGTTTTTGCAGCAGCGGCAAGCTGCGCTCGTCTAGCTCAGGCAGGCCGATTTTGCCTGCCATGCGCTGCTGCCAAGCCTGGCTGTAGAGCGTGCCAAATTGTTCTAGCTGCTCAATCAAGCCCGCGCTGGCGGCTTCTTCGCCCAGTTTGCCCGCTAGCAGGGGCATCAGGGCTTGGCCTAGGCAAAATAAATTCCAGCGCATGATGGCGGGCTGGCGGCTGTAGCGGTAGCGCCCGCCAGTGTCGGAATGGTTGCAGATGTGCTCAGGGTCAAAGCCATCCAGCCACTGAAACGGGCCGTAATCGAGCGTTAGCCCGAGGATGCTCATATTGTCGGTATTCATCACGCCGTGGCAAAAGCCCACCGCCTGCCAAGCGGCGACCAAGCTGGCGCTGCGCTGCACAACTTGCCCCAAAAAAGCCAGCACAGGCACTTCAGCCTGCGCGCAATTGGGGTAATAGCGGGCAATCACGGTATCCGCCAGCACTTGCAGCAAAACGCTGTCGCCCGTGCGTGCGGCGTGCGCGGCGAAATGTTCAAAATGCCCAAAACGCACAAAGCTGGGGGCGCTGCGGGTCAGCACGGCGGCGCTTTCTAGGCTTTCGCGCTGCACGCCTGCGGGCGAGCCGACGATGGCCAGCGCCTCGGTCGTGGGGATGCCCAGCCCGCGCATGGCGGCACTGGCTAAATATTCGCGCACGGTAGAGCGCAGCACGGCGCGGCCATCGCCGCCACGCGAATAGGGCGTGCGCCCCGCACCTTTGAGCTGGATTTCTTGCACCCCAGCGGGCGTGTCGATTTGCCCCAGACACAGGGCGCGGCCATCGCCCAACTGCCCCGCCCAGTGGCCAAACTGGTGGCCGCTATAAACGCTGGCGTGAAATTCGGCAGCGTTTTCCACATTGCCAGCCAGTAAAGCCAAGGCGCTATCGCTAGCCAGCCAATCGGCAGCCAAGCCCCAAGTTTGCGCCAGCGCCAAATGGCGCGCCACCCAATGCGGCTGCGGCAGGGGCTGCACAGGCAGGCGGCTGGCAAAGGCCGAGCCTAAGCCAGGCAGTAGGCTGGGGCTAAAGTGAGGAGTGCTAGGCATGTGGGCGGGAGGGCGGCGGTGTGAGATGCCTTAGCGCAGACGCGCCTGCAGCCCCAGAGCGCCGCTCATACTCTCCCCCATGCCTGCGCCCAGCTTTTTGGCCAAGCGTTCGGCCATGTTCTCGCTGGGGGTGTAGTCCACAATATCTTCGGCTTTGACCACATCACGGGCGACTTGGTCTAGGCTGCCCACTTTGTCGGCTAAGCCGAGCTTGATGGCGTTTTGCCCCGTCCAAAATTTGCCAGTAAAGACATTGGCATCGGCTGGCAGGCGCTTGCCTCGGCCTTCTTTGACGACCGCAATAAATTGCTGATGAATTTCGTCCAACATGGCTTGCGCGTGCGCCACTTGCTCGGGGTTTTGCGGGCTGAAGGGGTCGAGCATGCCTTTGTCGGTGCCAGCCGTCAGCAGGCGGCGCTCAACGCCGAGTTTCTCCATGGTGCCGGTAAAGCCAAAGCCGTCCATCAACACGCCGATGCTGCCGACCAAGCTGGCTTTGTCGACATAAATCTCGTCGGCTGAGGCGGCGATGTAGTAGGCGGCGGAGGCGCACATTTCATCGACCACGACATAAACTTTTTTATGGTGTTTGGCCTTGAGGCGGCGGATTTCATCGTTGATTTGCCCAGCCTGCACGGGGCTGCCGCCAGGCGAGTTGATGCGCAGCATCACGGCCTGGGCGCCACTGGCTTCAAAAGCTTCGCGCAGAGCGGGCAACAAAAGATCGGCGCTGGCTGGAGTGTCCGAGCCAATTTCACCCTGAATATTGATGAGGGCGGTGTGCGGAGCGGCGTGTAGCGCAGCATTGGCTTTTTCGGCGTTATTGTCCCAGAACATGGCGATCACCCCAGCCAAGAGCAACATCCACAACAGGCTTTTGATGATGCGCCAGCGGCGCGTGGCCTTGGATTCGTTAATTTGTGCTAACAAGAGTTTTTCTATGGTGGCGCGTTCCCAGCCGGCGGGGCTGGGGCTGAGGATGCGGTTGCTAGAGGCGTTGTTGCTGATGTCGTCCATGAATGGCGCTTTGCAAAAAAGGAGAAGGAAAAAAGGAAATAGGGGGGCTTAAAGCGGAGAGGGAAGAAGATTCCACGCAGGCTGCCAATACACGGCATTATCGCTTTCTGTACAGACAATTTTATGCAGCGGCCCGCGTCCAGGGCCGCCCAAACAGGCTCCGCTATCGGGGGCAAAAATCGCGCCGTGGTTGGCGCAGACCAAATACTGGCCGCTGGCATCAAAAAATTTACCAGGCTGCCAATCGAGCTCGAGCGCCACATGGCTGCAGCGGTTGATGTAGGCGTGGACTTGCCCTTGGTAGCGCAACGCAAAAGCCGGGCAGGTTTGGCCACCAAAAAGCACCATAAAAGCAAAGGCCAGCCCGCCTTCGCGCAGGGTGTCGCTGCTGCAGAGATAAATGCCAGGTTCAGACATGGGGTGAGGGGGCTGGGGGTGGTGCAAAAATTATAGGTGTTTTTGCCGTTTCAGCCCGTAAAACCTGCCTGAGTAGCTCATGTTTTTAAAGTATTGATTTACGCAAGAGCCACGGTTTGCAGGCATTGGGCTGCGGCTTGCACCCGCTCATGCAAGGGCAGTTCGGGCATATAGGGCACGGTGCCCAGCAGGGGCGCGGGCAGCAGGGCTTGCAGCGCCAAGATGTTGTCGTCTAAATACGGCATATCGGTTTCCACGCAATTGGCCACCCAGCCCGCCAGCGGCAGGCCACGGGCGGCCAAAACTTCTGCCGTAAGCAGGGCGTGGTTGATGCAGCCCAAGCGCATACCCACCACCAGCACCACGGGCAAAGCCAGGCTTTGGTGGATGGCGCTAAAAACTTCTGCCGTGTTGAGCCGTGGGTGGATGGACAGGGGCACCAGCAGGCCGCCTGCACCTTCTACCACCAGTGCGTCGCATTGCGCCGCCAGCATCTGCGCTGCGCTGACGATGGGCTGGGTTTGCAGCGCCAGGTTTTCTTCTTGCGCGGCGATATGTGGGGCGCAGGCGCTGCGCAATAAATAGCTACAACATTGCGCGGCGCTAATCGCTGGGCGGCTGTAGTGGCGCAGCAGCTCGACATCTTCATTCGTGCCATCAGGCTCGCAGCCTGCGGCTATGGGTTTGTAGCCGGCAACCCGCTTAAAGCGCTGTGCCAAACGCAGGAGCAGCGCGGCGCTGATCAAACTTTTGCCCACACCCGTATCGGTGCCGGTGACGATAAAACCTTGCATCATTGCCCTTTTAAGTTTTGCGCCGCTTGCACAAAAGCCGCCAGCAGCGCTGCAATGTCTTCTTGCCTGTGCGTGGCGTTTAAAGTAAAGCGCAGGCGCGCCGTGCCCGCAGGCACGGTGGGTGGGCGGATGGCGCTGACGCGAAAGCCCGCCGCGTCCAAGGCCGCAGCCAAAGCCAGTGCCGTGGTGTTGTCGCCCACCACCAGGGGCTGAATGGCGCTGGCGCTGTCCATCAATTGCCAGGGCAGGGCAAGCTTGGCCAGCGCCGCCTGCATAGCACTGCGAAATACGCTGATGAGCAGCTGCAATTGCTCGCGCCGCATGGCGCCTTCGCCGCCCTGCATCAGCGCCATGCTGGTTTGCAGCGCCTGCGCCATGGCGGGTGATGAGGCGGTGGTGTAGATATAAGGGCGGGCAGTTTGCGTCAGCCATTCCACCACGGGCTGGGGCGCAATAATCGCCGCGCCCGCGCAGCCTGCGGCTTTGCCAAAAGTGGCTACCACGCACAGGCGCTGCGCCCCTTGCAGGCCAAAATGCGCAGCTGTGCCTTGGCCGTGCGCGCCCAGCGTGCCCAGGCCGTGGGCATCGTCCATCAGAACCCAGGCTTGGTATTGCTCGGCCAACTGCAGCAGACGCGGCAAATCGACAATATCGCCATCCATGCTAAACACCCCATCGGTAACGATGAGCTTGTGCGCGCTGCTGCTGGCCTGCAATTGGCGCTCCAGCGCGGCGTAATCGGCATGCGGGTAACGCCGCACTTGGCACTGCGTTTGCGCCCGCGCCAAGAGCGCACCGTCTATCAAGCTGGCGTGGTTTAACTTATCGGCAAAAATAGTAGTGTTGCCATCGGCCAAACCTGTCAGCAGTGCCAGATTGGCCATATAGCCGGTGCTGAAGGACAGCGCCGCCGCTTGTGCAATATGGGGCGCAAACCACGCTGCCAGCGCCTCATCTAAGGCCTGATGCGCCGCGCTATGCCCGCTGATCAGGTGCGAACCGCCCGAGCCTGTGCCGTAGCGCCGCGCACCTTCGGCCAAGGCCGCGGCCAAATCGGGGTGCTGCATCAGCCCCAAATAATCGTTGCTGCAAAAAATTTGGCTAGCTTGCTCGCGGCTATGGGTCACGCGGGTTTGGCGGTAGAGCGCCTGCGCCCGGCGCTCTTGCGTTTGCGCCTGCCAATGGGCGAGGGTGGGGTCGATGCTGTGCATGGGGCAAATTGTAGGCCGCAGGCCAAATGGAGTATTCCAACGGGATGCTGAACACGCGGGCAGATACTTGCCGTTTGCGGAATGGGGAGTGATCGGAAAGTTGGGTTTCAAATTTCGATGATTTTCAGCGTCAAGCTGGGTGCGACGCCCTCGATGATATCGTCACGCACGAGTACCTTCTGGCCGATGGCGGCGCTGCCGCGTGCGCGCCAAGCTAAGCGAATAGCATGCGGGCATAAGGGCTGATCTTCAGCCCTTTTTTTGCTGCGCTAGTCTGGGTTATTTGCTATGTTAAATATAGCTACTAAGGCAGGATTTGCGGCTTAAACCGGCAATATTGCTTAAAAATAAGGCGGCGGACTTTCTCGATTACACTGCGCGCCATTCTGCAAAAAATGGGGAAAATTTATGGCCGGAGCTAGTCTTTTAACCCTGCTCGACGATATTGCCGCCATCTTGGACGATGTGGCCTTAATGAGCAAAGTCGCTGCGAAGAAAAGCGCTGTCGTCGCCGACGATGTGGGTACCATGACCAAAATCGCTACGCAAAAAACAGCTGGCGTTTTGGGCGACGATTTGGCGCTCAATGCGCAACAAGTCGCCGGCGTGCGTGCCGATCGTGAGCTGCCCGTGGTCTGGGCGGTGGCGCGCGGCTCGGCTCTCAACAAAGCCATTTTGCTGCCTGCGGCCTTGGCCATCAGCGTGTTGGCGCCAAGTTTGATCACGCCCCTGCTGATGCTGGGCGGCGCCTATTTGTGCTTTGAAGGCGTCGAAAAAATCGCCCACAAACTGCTGCACAGCGCCAGCGAAGACGCGGCGGCGCACCAAGCGCACGCCCAAGCCAACGCCGATGCCAGCGTGGATATGCAGACGCTCGAGAAAAGCAAAATTCAAGGCGCGGTGCGCACCGATTTCATCCTCTCGGCCGAAATCATCGTCATCGCCCTAGGCAGCGTAGCGCAAGCGCCCTTGCTGCAAAAAATTGGCGTGCTGCTAGCCATAGCCGTGCTGATGACCGTGGGCGTTTACGGCCTGGTGGCGGCCATTGTCAAGCTCGACGATTTGGGCCTGTGGCTGCACCGCCAACGCACCAGCTTGGCGCAGGAGCTGGGGCGTGGCATTTTGCGCGCCGCGCCTTGGTTGATGAAGTTTTTATCGCTAGCAGGCACAGCGGCCATGTTTTTGGTCGGCGGCGGCATCTTGGTGCACGGCGTGCCCAGCTTGCACCACTGGGTGGAGGCCAGCGGCGCTGCCGTGGCACAAGGCGCTGCGGGCGGGCTGTGGCAGGCCTTGGCCGTCAACGGTCTGAACGCTGCCGTGGGCATCGCTGCAGGTGCGCTGATTTTGTTGCTGCTTACGCCGCTGCTACGCTGGAAACAAGGGCGGGCTGGGCGAGCGGGCTAAGGGAGTTGCGCAGGGCTTCATTAAGCCCTAGCCTTGCGCTGCAGGAAATAAAAAAGGGATGCATACGCATCCCTTTGAATTTTGGTGGTGCAGTCGCGACCGAAACCAAACCTATTCTCCGAGCATAAGCGCGTTTCTGCGTGTTTGCGAGGGGACAAGCGGGTGATGGGTTGTCTGTCTGCCGCAACACTTTTGCAAAAATCCTGCGACAACATGCCATCTTGCTATTGACAGCCCCCCCCCATTACACTCGCATAATCCGTTTTCGTCAGAACAACAAACAAGATGGACAAAGCATGCAGGGAGTGCATCAGGATACGACTGCTGATGCGGAAACACACATAGACACCCCAGCCGCGCTGTGGCTCCTGGCGAGCCTGGCGGGTTTCTATCGCCAGCCCTTCGATGCGGAGCTGGTGATCAAGCGTTTTCCGCCGCCTATCGATCTGCCCACGCTGATCGAGGCCTTGGACGCGCTCGGCCTCAAGGCCGGGTTGACGCACTGGCCCGACGCGGGGCTGTCGGACTTGCCGTTGCCTGCCGTGGCGCTGCTGTCTGCTCCGGCTGCTGAAGCCGCTGCTGTCGAATCGGCAAGCACTGCTTCACCCCAACCACCATCCCGCACCACACTCACCCCGGCGCTGATCGTCCAGCACGGTGACGACACCTTGGCCTGGGTCAAGCCCGGCCAGTCGGCCCCGGAAACCGTTGCACTCGACGTGGCCCGCACCCAAGCCGCGCCGGTTCTGCTTCTGGTCGCCCAGGCCGAGCCACCTGTTTCCGAATCGGTCAGCAAGACCGCATCGCCCGAGTCCCAGAAAAAGCCCTTCGGCTTCTCTTGGTTCGTGCCTGAGTTGCTGCGCCACAAGCGCATCTGGCGCGACGTGCTGCTGGCCAGCCTCGCCATCCAGCTTGTCGGCTTGGCCACGCCGCTCTTCACTCAGGTCATTATCGATAAGGTCATCGCCCACCATTCGGAAAGCACGCTCATCGTGCTGGGCGTGGCGCTGGTGGTGTTCATGCTCTTCACCAGTGGCATGAGCTGGCTGCGCCAGTATCTGGTGCTACACACCGGTAGCCGCATTGAAGCCGTGCTGGGCGAAAAGGTATTGAAGCACCTGCTACACCTGCCGCTGCCGTACTTCGAGGCGCGGCCCACCGGTACCCTGGTGGCACGCCTGCACGGCGTGGAGCAGCTGCGCGAATTCATTTCCGGCGCAGCGGTGAGTCTGGTGCTGGACCTGCCCTTTCTGCTGATCTTTCTGGCGGTGATGTTTTCCTACAGCTGGCAGCTCACGCTGATCGCACTGAGCATCATGGCGTTGATCGTCACCGCCAGCCTGTTCATGGTGCCCATCTTCCGTGAACGGCTGGACAAGCAATTCCTGCTCGGTGCGAGGAATCAAGCCTTCCTCACCGAGTACCTGGCGGGCATGGCCACGGTGAAATCATTGCAACTGGAGCCGGATGTGGGCAAGCGCTACGGCACCTACCTGGCCCAATATCTCTCGGCAGGATTCGCCACCAAGCAGGTGGGCAACACCTACAACGTCGTCGCCAACGGGCTGGAACAGGTGATGACGCTCTCCATCCTCATCGTGGGGGCGTGGCTGGTGATGCAGCCCGAAGCGGGCATGACTGTCGGCATGCTGGTCGCCTTCCAGATGTTCGCCAGCCGCATGAGCCAACCGCTGCTGCGCTTGGTCGCGCTGTGGCAGGAATTCCAGCAGGCCAGCATTTCCGTCAAGCGGCTGGGCGACATTCTGGACATG
>JAMIFN010000137.1:0-28075 GCA_035906235.1 Allobrachymonas sp.
ACGGTCTTCCGCACTGCGGCGACTGCGTGCTTTACCTAGGGTCAATTTATCACGCGTGGCGGCGGCGCTACCGTGATCGGCAACTTCCCCGGCCACACTGCCATGACTGCTGCGGCCTGTGCTGCCATCAACCGTACTGCCTGGCGTTTGTGCCAAACGGCGGCGGTATTGTTTGAAGTCGTTGCCAGAGCTGAGCCATTGTCGCTTGGCTTCTTTTTGGTTCACCGAATTAGCTTGTTCCGCGCTAGGTGTTTGCAGCACCGCACCTGTTTTCACGCGGTTGACATTGCCACCGATGAATGCCTCGGGGTTTTGGCGCAACAGCGCCGCCAGCATTTGGTCAAAAGAAACCCCTTGCTGCACAGCCAATTGGCGCGCAATGGCACCAGCCGTTGTACCGCGCTGGACACGCACACCTGCCCCATCGATAGCGGCAGGGGTGCTGCTACTAGCTTCGACCTTGCTTTCAGGTACAGGCGCAGCCTCAGTCGTTGCGATGGGCTCAGCAGGGGCATCCACTGGGGGCACGGCCATACGCGGAGCTTTCGCTTTCGATTTGGTTTTGGGTGCCAAAGCAATCGCAGGTGAGCTGATTTTTGGCGCTTTCGCCAAGCCCGCAGGTGGATCGATCAAAACCGTATAACCGCGTGTGGCACGGCCACTTTCTTGGCTCTCGGTTTGAATCAATAGATCAATAAACGGGTCATTAACGGGACGCATGCCGCGAATTTGCAGATAGCTGCGGCCGTCGGCGCGTTTTTCTAAACTGACGGCAGCGCCTTGCAGGGCTTCGCTCATCTCTAAGCCTGCGGCTTCATAGGCCATAGGGTCTGCCAGATTCACACGCAAGCCTTCGGCTTCGGCGGGCGTCAGCGCATTGACATCGACATCAGCACTGAAAACTTCGCCCAGGCTCGATTTCACATGAATCGAGCCCAAACCCAAAGCGGCAGCATTGCCTGCGGCCAGCAGCAAAGCCAGCACTGCAGCGCTGGAGATAGGGTTTAACCACTGCTTAGTTGATGCATTGTGCTTCACAGAAAAATCCTTGTGCAAATGGAGAAAAGAGTGCGCTAGACGCTTTTGCGCGCCAGGCCTCTATAGGCCAAACCCTAGGTTTGCCTATGACATCAATAGCTTAGCACCTGATGGTGAGAAAGCCGCTTAAATGGACTTGGAGTTTTTTCTGCCTTGGCTATCCTGCGTGCAGCTTGTTGCCCCTCTGCAACAAAATGCGTAGCAAGCGGTCTATGCGCAGCGGGCGGCATCGGCCTGCCGTACCGCACGGCAAAATGCCTGCATTTTGGCTGCGTCTTTGATGCCGGGCGCACTTTCGACGCCACTGCTGACATCAACCCCAAAAGACGGCGCCAGGCTCGCGAAACGCGTCACCGCCTGCCCCACAGTTTCAGGTTTTAAACCTGCGCTGAGCAGCAGCTGATGCGGAAAGGGCTGAGGAATGCGCGCCCAATCAAAAGCCAGGCCGCTGCCACCAAAGCCATCCACCTTGGCGTCGAGCAAGATGCCTTGGGCACAGGCGAAATTTTGGCAAAACTGCGGCAGATCAAAGCCTTCAACAGGATCAAGAGGCAAACGCGCAGCTTTGATGTAAGGGCGCTGCAAACTGGCGGCAAAGGCTGGGCTTTCATCGCCATGCAATTGCAGCAAGGCGTTGGGTAGCAGCGCACACGCTTGGGCAATATCCGTGGCGCTGGCGTTCACAAACAGCAAGACGGGCGTGACAAAAGGCGGCAATAAACGCGCCAACTGCGCCGCGCGCTGGGGGCTGACATAGCGCGGGCTTTTGGGGTAGAGCACAAAGCCCACGGCATCCACACCAGCGGCCACAGCGGCCTGCACATCAGCCTCGCGCGTAAAACCACAAATTTTGATGCGGGTGCGCATGGTGCAAAGCTTTAAGTCAATTGGCGACGCGGGATGAGGGAAAGAAACTCTTTGCGCAAGGCATCATCTTTAAGGAAAACCCCGCGCATAACCGAATTGAGCATACGGCTATCCATATCTTTCACGCCACGCCAGCCCATACAGAAATGCTCGGCTTCCATGACCAAAGCCAAGCCGTTGGGGCGGGTTTTTTCCTCGATCAAATCAGCCAGCTGCATCACTGCTTCTTCTTGAATTTGTGGCCGCCCCATGACCCATTCAGCCAAGCGTGCGTATTTAGAAAGCCCAATCACATTGGTATTCTTATTCGGCATCACCCCCACCCAAAGTTTGCCAACGATAGGGCAAAGGTGGTGGCTACAGGCCGAGCGCACGGTAATAGGGCCGACGATCATCAACTCGTTTAAGCGTTCTGCGTTGGGAAATTCGGTAATCGCTGGCACGGGCGTGTACCGGCCTTTGAATACTTCTTGCAGATACATTTTGGCTACGCGCCGTGCGGTGTTGCCAGTGTTATGGTCATTGACGGTATCGATCACCAGGCTATCGAGCACCGCCTGCATTTTTTCTGTCACTTCATCCAGCAAAGCACCTAACTCATCTGTCTGCACAAAGGCACTGATATTGTCATTGGCGTGAAAGCGTTGGCCACTGGCTTGTACACGCTCACGAATAACTTGTGAAATCGGACGGCCACCAGCCGCTTGCACGCGCTCGCGGATGACTTGGGAAATCGGGCGTCCGCCTGCTGGCGCGTCGGCGCTGGGCGCAGCTGTCAAACTTTGAAAATCAGGTGTACTCATGGGGCGGGATAATACCAGCCTTGCCCAGCAAGTATTTTCTTAGGGTTTTTGGCGTTTTAAGCCGTAAAACCTGCCTGAGCAGCTAGATTATCCATAGCAAACAAAAGCACCATGAACACTCTGCAACTGCGCATTGCCACCCGAGAAAGCCGCCTAGCCCTGTGGCAAGCCCAATTTGTGCAAGGCTTGTTGCAAGCCCAAGGCCACCAGGTCGAGCTTTTGGGCATGACCACGCAGGGCGATCAAATCCTCGACCGCAGTTTGAGCAAAGTCGGCGGCAAAGGCCTGTTTGTCAAAGAGCTGGAAACCGCCCTGCAAGACGGCAGCGCCGATTTGGCCGTGCACTCGCTCAAAGATGTGCCCATGGAGCTGCCCGCCGGCATGCAACTGGCCTGCGTGATGGAACGCGAAGACCCGCGCGACGCTTTGGTTTCGCCGCACTACGCCAGATTAGAAGACTTGCCGCAAGGCGCCATCGTCGGCACCTCTAGCCTGCGCCGCACCGTGCTGCTGCAAGCCCTGCGCCCCGATTTGCAGATTGAACCTCTGCGCGGCAATTTGGATACGCGCCTGCGCAAGCTGGACGAAGGCCAATACGCCGCCATCGTGCTGGCCGCTGCGGGTTTAAAACGCCTGGGGCTAGAAGATCGCATCCGCCACACCATCTGCCGCCAAAAAATGACACCTGCAGCTGGGCAAGGCGCATTAGGCATAGAGATTTTGAGCCACCGCGCCGATGTTGCTGCCGCCCTGGCAGCGCTAGCGCATATCCCCAGCTGGCTGTGCACGGCGGCTGAACGCGCCGTGAGCCGCGCCATGGGCGGCTCTTGCTCCATGCCTTTGGCTGCCTACGCCACGCTGGAAAACGGCCAATTGCAACTGCAAGCGGCCTGGGGGCAATTGGGCAGCGGCCAGCTCATCCGCGCCCAAGCTGGCATCGCCATCCTTGTCGATTTGGCGCAGCTGCCCACCGCCGAAGCCCTAGGCCTGCAAGTAGCGCAGCAATTGCTGGCGCAAGGGGCGCAGCGGGCTTAAGACCAAAGGCTAGAACGATCCGCAAAATCCCCCCACGAGACGCTTTATGTTTTTCCTCAAATGCACCCAGGCCGCCCAAAAAAGGCTAGGTCTGCGCCCTGAAAACCTCGTCCAAGCACAGCCCAATCCGAGCAGCTTAGGCAATTTCTATGTGCATTACTTTGCGCTAGAGCGCCGCAAAGCCGTAGTCTTCATGAGCGAGCACAGCCTGCTGTCCTTCATCATGCTCGAAGGCCGCATCAAACTCCGCCCAGAAAACCTGGGCCTGATGCTGATGCATGGTCTTGAACAGTTGCTGCGCTTTCGTGGCTATGCGGCAGCAGATATTGATCCGCTCCTTAACAACTTCCAAACTGGCCTATTTAGCGCAACCAAAGACCGCTCTGCTGTTGCCAACCTCAACACCATCGTGGGCGACTACCTCTACCTGATTAACTGGTACGGCGGCCTGGCCCACTGTGACCTGACTGCCATCATCATGCAGGTCAATGAAAGCCCGCGCACCAAACTCGATTACGCCAGCCCGTGGGCAGTCACAGCAAGCCGTGTCGCACTGGAAAAAAGTGCCAACAGCAGCAAATTGCAGCCATAACACGCCGTTAAAATCGCATTGCATAGCTTTAATTTTTATAGCTGCTCAGGCAGGTTTTTCGGCTTTAAACGCCAAAAACACTCTAAAAAATCAGCATTTACGCCATGACAGCCACGACAGCCCCCAACGCCCTGCCCCGCGTCATCCTCACCCGCCCCGCCCCCCAAGCGCCAGCCTGGGCCACAGCGCTTACCGAAGCGGGTTTTGATGTGGCGCTGCTGCCGCTGATAGACATTCAGCCCCTGCCCGCTCCTGCGCCGCCTGCAACCCTGCCCGATCTGGCGCAGTACCAAGCCATTTTTCCCGTCAGCCCCAATGCCATCGATGGCTTAGTTCACTGGCTGGGGCCAGCCGCCTTGTCCACGGCCAGCTGCCGCTTTCTTTGCCCTGGTGCGGGCACGGCGCAAACCCTCATGGCCCTGGGTGTGGTCGCTAGCCGCATCGTGCAGCCGCCTGCCGAGCTGCCGCAAGACTCTGCCCAACTTTGGCAACACCTGCAAACGCACCACCCACTGCAAGCGGGGCAAGCCCTGCTGGTGGTGCAGGGGCAAGATGCGGCGCAGGCCGCAGGCCCCAACTGGCTGGGGCTGCAGGCCAGTGCCCTGGGTGTAGCCGTGCACAGCATCAGCACCTACCAGCGCAGCGCGCCAGATCTGACTGTGGCGCAGGCTGAGCTGGCACAGGCCGCCGCGCAAGACGGCAGCGTCTGGCTCTTCAGCAGCTCGCAAGCCATTGCCAACCTCGCCGCTTTATTGCCTGAACAAAGCTGGGCAGGCACGCCCTGCATTGCCACCCACCCACGCATAGGCCAAATGGCGGCCAAATACGGCCTCCACACGCGGATATGCCCGCCCAACCTCAACGACATTGCACACGCCTTGCACAGCATGCAAGCCAACCCAAATTAGGGCAGCGCTACAAGGCTTGGGCTAACACCAGCCGCACAAGGAAAGCTGACAAGCACTCATCGCGATTTGCGCCACTGGTTTAGCTGGCGCCCGCTTGCGTGGGCAATCAAACGGGGCTTAGGCTGCGCAAAAAAACCTGTCAAAAACCCAATCCACACCGCCTTCAAGACACGCTTGGATGGACACACCTACTCTTCGCATCGGCCCAATTAACCCAAAAGGACTAATTGCATAAGATACCTCATTTGCATTAGTTTAAGCACCTAGTACTTTTGCATTAACTTTGGAGATTTCTCACAAATGTTTATCTAGAATCAAGCACAAATGCGCAAAAGTCTGTTGTAGACCCATGCGAAGGAGGCGCCAGATGAACCAGATCACCTACTACATACAAGGCCTGCCCAATAGCCACAGTGCAGTGCTGCGTTCTATGGTTTTGCTAACAGAAAAAAGCGTTGATTGCGTTTGGCAGGCTAGCCCAGAACCCAGCGCCGATGTGTTGTTCTTAGGCGAGGCAGCCAACACCGATAACCTCTACCCTCGCCCCGGGCAAATTTTGATCAGCATAGGCAACTGCCCAGAAAAGCAAAGCCTGCATTTAGACCTGCCCCTGCTATTTCCACGCGTAGCCAAACTCTTGACAGTTGTTACGCAGGCCGCGCTGGACGAAAAGGCCCAACACCCAGCTAGCGGCTCGAGCTTACAACCATCCGTCTATAACCTGGGCTTCTTACCGCCCAGCGCCAAGCACGATGACATCCCTGCCAGCGGCCAGCTCTATAAACTCAAAACTTGGCCGCCAGCTGGCGTTATGGGCACCAATCGCAGCTATATGCGCGCCGCCGCCGTTCTCACAGGCAAATCATTAACATCTAGCCAACTTGCCGAAAAAACCAGTCTGCCTTTGGGTGACTGCCGCCAGTTCATTGGCAAACTTGGCGATAGCAAATGCCTCGACATCACCCCCGCAGGCAATGCCCAGGCCGAGCCTGGGCTGGCACCAACAGCAGGCCTAGCCCCTGCACTGCGCAGCGCTATGCCAGCTTTAGCGCCAAACGCGGGCAGCAACGCCGCGGCTAAACAGGCTAGCAACAACAGCGCTGGGCAAGGCTTATTCAGCCGCATCCGCTCGCGTTTGGGCTTTTTGGGCAAGGCAGCTACATGAACGAATACAAGATTCTGATAACCGGCACCATGGGCGCGGGCAAAACCACTGCCATCGCCGCCATCAGCGAAGTCCCGCCCATCATGACTGATGTGCAAAACAACGACGCATCCAACAGCAAACTCACCACCACCGTGGGCCTAGACTACGGCGAGCTCACCCTAGACGGTGGCGATAAACTGCGCATCTACGGCACACCGGGGCAAGAGCGCTTTGCCTTTATGTGGAAAGTCTTGGCCAAAGGCGCTTTGGGGCTGATTGTGCTGATCGACAACTCCCGCCCCGATCCCCTGGCCGATCTCAGTGCCTACCTCAACAGTTTTGCCGAGCTGATCACCCGCGCTGGCTGCGTCATCGCCGTGGGGCGCACCGAAAGCCACAGCCACCCCAGCTTGGACCACTACGCCGATTTGCTCGCCAGCAAAGGCGTCAACACCCCCGTCATCCCCGCCGATGTCCGCAATCAAGACGAGGTGATCAACATCCTCGAACTGCTGCTCATGCAGTTTGAAGCCAAAACCGCAGCCTAAGGCCGCGCCGCCAGCCCTCTGCACATTCCACCACCTCCACCAGTTCAAACTCAAGCTCAACACCCACCTATGGACGAACAAGTCAATATCCCCGAAGGCCTAGCCCTCCTTGCCCAAACGGCCATCAACGCCCTTTTTGCCAAACTCAGCGGCGTCAAAGCACTGGTCGTCGCCAGCGTCGATGGTTTTTCGGTCGCGAGCCACAGCGTCATCGACATCGACGCCAATAAAGTGGCGGCAATGGCCAGCTCCTTTTCTGCCCTCGGGGTCGTCGTGGCTGAAGAAAGCCATATGGGCAACAAAAAAGTTGTCACCCTAGAAGCCGCAGATGGCTATGTCATCCTGCTCGACATCCCGCGCCCAGACTACCCCCTCGTCCTCAGCATTACGGCCAGCAGCGACACCATCCTGGCGCAAACCCTGTATTTGGCACGCGAAACCATCACGCAAATTCAACAAGCGTGCATATAGTTTTGCCCAAGCCCCAGCCCTCACCTTTCCTTTGTTTACTTTCACCTTCGGAGTCCCACCATGAAGCCCTAAGCCCACTTTAACCCCAGCATTTTTCAAAAATAAGAGACAGGTTTACCGTATTTTTTTGCACTAAAGGAAATTTATCATGGCCAATATCAATGAAACTCTGGCAGATTTGCTCACCCTCGATGGCGCTATGTGCGCTGCCGTAGTCGATGCCAACAGCGGCATGCTGCTGGGCAAGGCTGGCGCCGGCCTCAATCTCGAAGTCGCCGCCGCAGGCAACACCGAAGTGGTGCGCGCCAAGCTCAAAACCATGAAGGCGCTGGGCCTAAATGGCCATATTGAAGATATCTTGATCACGCTCGATAGCCAGTACCACATCATTACCATGGTCAGTTCCAAAGAGGGCCTGTTCATGTACACCGTGCTCGACAAAGCCAAATCCAATCTGGCCATGGCACGCTACAAAGCCGGCGAAGCCCAAGGTAAGCTCAGCATCTAATCCATCAACGGGCAAATCCGTTGGTCATAAGGGGCTAGCCGCCTCGCGCCCGCCGCCTTATACGCAGCGGGCTTTTTTGCGCCGAAAACGCACCCCACCCACGAGCTATAGACCGTAAAAATTTTAGGATTTATCTCTTTTTGTGACATCCTTTCTCGCTTTTTTATAGAATTTCTGCTTAGCCATTTTTTTGACAGCACATGTCCAATATTGCCGACTCTCTACACGAACTCATGCAAATCGATGGCGCCATCATGGCCTCTATCGTCGATGCCTCCAGCGGCATGGTCTTGGCCAAATCTGGCGTAGAGTTGAATCATGAGGTCGCAGCAGCGGGCAACACCGAAGTGGTGCGTGCAAAAACCAAAACCATGCGTGCCCTGGGTCTAGCTGGTCGAATTGACGACATCCTCATTACGCTTGACCAGCAATACCACATCATCACCTTAGTCAAAGGCAAGGACGGTTTATTTCTCTATACCGTCCTCGACAAAGCCAAGGCTAATTTGGCGCTAGCACGGTACAAAGCCAACGAGATCCAGGCTGGCCTAATTTTTTAAAATAGCCTCAGCCTCCACCGGGGCTTTTTTACGCTAGCGCTAAAGGCAAGGCAAGGCAACAATGGCGGGAAAAGCCAAATAGTTCCGTTTTAAGGGTTTTCCCGCAAAGTTTGCGCCAAATTAAAAGAAAAGCGTGACAACTCCCCTTCGTGTCAAACTCCCTCCACACCGATAATGAAAAATCTGTGAAATCAACTAGGAGTTTTGCACTATGTCCAATCTTGGCGACATTCTTTCTGCCCTCATGCAACAAGAAGGCACTTTGGCCGCAGCCGTGATAGACGGCAATAGCGGGCAGGTCTTAGGCAAAACTGGCAGTGCCGATGGCTTAGACATGGCAGCCAGAATCAATTCTGGCATGTTGCGCCCCAAACTCCATGGCATCAAAAAACTCGAAATTGAAGAACACATTGAAGACATGGCCATCACCACCACCGACCACTACCATCTGGTGACTTTTATCCAAACACACCCTGGCTTTTTCATCTACACCGCCTTAGCGCGCCACGCTGGCAATCTGGGGGCGGCGCGTTATGCCGCCAGCCATGCCCAGCGCCAGATACAGCTTTAGAAAGCCTCTGCACCAGCCCCTAAGGGGCTTTTTTTACGCCCCTCATACAAACCAATTAGAAGCCTGGGGTTTGCGCTGCCTAAAATGGGCAGCTTTATGTTTAGCGCCTGCACTGGAGAGACCGCATGAGCGACGATTTAGACCAATTCCGCCAAGAAACCGCCGCTTGGCTAGAGACCAACTGCCCCGCCAGCATGCGCCAGCCCATTACCGAAGAATCGGTGCTGTGGTCGGGCAAGCAGATGCAATTCATCAGCGCAGACCAGCAAGTCTGGTTTGAGCGCATGCGCGACAAAGGCTGGTTTGCCCCGCACTGGCCGGCGGAATACGGCGGCGGCGGCCTAGACCCCAAACGCGCGCGCATTGTGGAACAAGAAATGAGCCGCCTGAAATGCCGCGCGCCCCAGTACAACCTGGGCGTGTGGATGATAGGCCCGGCCATGCTGGACTTTGCCACGCACGAGCAAAAGCTCGAACATTTGCTGCCCATGATGCAAGGCGCGATTCGTTGGTGCCAAGGCTTTAGCGAACCCAATGCGGGCAGCGATTTGGCCAGCCTGAAAACCCAGGCTGTGCCCGATGGCGATGATTACATCGTCAACGGCAGCAAAATCTGGACCAGCTATGGCGACCAAGCCGACTGGATGTACGCCCTGGTGCGCACCGACAACAGCAAAAAACAAGAAGGCATCAGCCTGCTGCTGATTGACATGACCCTGCCTGGCGTGGTGGTCAAACCGATTGAGCTGATCAGCGGCAAATCGTCGTTCTGCGAAGTGTTTTTTGACAATGTGCGCGTGCCCAAACGCCAACTGATAGGCGGCGAAAACAAAGGCTGGACGGTGGCCAAAGCCCTGCTGCAGCACGAACGCGCCGCCATGAGCAAATTTGCCGAAGGCGCCAAGCCCAGCCATGACGCGCTGGCGGTGTTAAAGCCCGTGATCGAAGCCAACCGTGGCCGCGCCGAAACCGCCGTGCTGCGCGATCAGCTGGCCAAATCGCTGATGGATTTTCACGCCTTCGGCATGACGGCCATGAAGATGAAGGAAGAGATGCTGGCGCGCATGGATGTCAGCGCCACAGCCAGCATCATGAAGCTGGTGCAGTCTGAGCTGGAAGTGCAAAAGTACGAAGTCATCATGAAGGGCCTGGGCGCAGATGCACTGGGCTGGCAAGATGAAAACGCCAGCACGCCAGAGGCGCAAGACCGCGAAGAAATCGTCAAACAATGGATGTTGGCGAAAAGCGTGACGATTGCCGGCGGCGCTAGCGAAATTCAGCTCAACATCATCGCCAAGCGCGTGCTGGGCCTGCCCGATTACGGCGGCGTGAAGGCTTAAAGCCCACACACACCAAGGCCGTCATTCCCGCGCAAGCGGGAATCCATGACTTGAAATATTCACCTTAGCAATCAGCCGAAAAAATACCTAGATTCCCGCCTGCGCGGGAATGACGAGAATACAAATTTAGGTATAAAAAAGGCATTTCAGGCCGTAAAACCTGCCTGAGCAGCTATCAAATTTGAAAGAGTTTTGCAGATGATTACGCTACTCAACGACGAACAGCGCCAGCTCAAAGACAGTGCGCAAGAATTTTTAGCCAATAAAGCCCCCGTTGCCGCCCTGCGCAAGCTGCGCGATGAAAACAGCGCTGATGGCTTTGACCGCGCCCTGTGGCAAGAGGTGGTGGAAATGGGCTGGACCACGGCCATCTTTCCTGAAGAGCACGGCGGCCTGCCCGACTTTGGCTTTAAAGGCTTGGGCGCGATTTTTGAACAAGCGGGGCGCAACCTCTCGGCTCTGCCTTTGCTCTCATCCGTGGTGCTGGGCGGCTCGGCCATTTTGGCCGCTGGCAGCGCCGAGCAGCAAGCGCAGTATTTGCCCGCCATCATCGGCGGCGAAGCCCTGTTTACCTTGGCGGTGGATGAAAACCCGCGCCACCACCCCATGCAGCAAGACACCCGCGCCGAAAAAGTGGGCGATGCCTACCAAATCAGCGGCCACAAACTGCTGGTGCAAGACGGCCATGTGGCCACGCACTTCATCGTTGCCGCCCGCACCAGTGGCGAAAATTCCGCCAACCCCATGAAAGCCATGGCGGGCATCAGCCTTTTTATCGTTGAGGCGCAGGCCGCTGGCGTGCAAACCACGCGCACCAAAATGCTCGACAGCCGCAACGCCGCCAAAATCACTTTTGATAAAACGCCTGCTACGCTGTTGGGGCAGGCCGATGCGGGCTTTATGGCGCTCAATACCGCGCTGGACAAAGGCCGCATCATGATCGCGGCTGAGCTACTGGGCATTTGCAAAGAGGCACTGGCGCGCACCATCGCCTATATGCAAGAGCGCCAGCAGTTTGGCGCCATCATCGGCAGCTTCCAGGCCCTGCAACACCGCGTCGCGCGTTTGTTTGTGGATTTGCAATTGGCCGAAGGCAGCGTCGCCATGGCGCTAGCCGCGCTGGACGAAAACGACAAGCAAGCGCCCATTCTTGCATCTCTGGCGAAACAGCAAACCTCAGATTTGGCCGAGAAAATGCTGAATGAAGCCACGCAATTGCACGGCGGCATAGGCGTGACGGACGAGCTGGATATTGGCCTGTTCTTAAAACGCGCCCGCGTGCTGAGCCAATTGCTGGGCGATGGCAGCTTCCACCGCGACCGCTATGCCATGATGCGCGGGGTTTAAACACTTCTTGCTATTGCTCTAGCCTCAATCGCGCCAACAAAAAGCCCCCTAGCACGCACAGCTAGGGGGCTTTTTCATGACGAACATCGCAGGCATCTGCATCCATTCTCACTACATCAGTTGATTTTCATACATCTTCATCAGGCTAAGCGGGCGATACCCCGTTAATCGGTTGTTGATGACCTCAGCCACTGGCCAGCTGATGTGCAGCCACATGGGGCTGCCCTCATTCAAATCCCCAACACGCAGTTGGGCTCCCATTTTTTTCAACACATAGATGCTATAGGCTGGCAGCAACTCTTCGGCCAACGCCTCTTGCCGCTTTGCTTGCTGCCATGCGCCCAAGCCCTTACCTTTGGGTCTAGCGGTGCTGAGACTGCCGACACGCTGGATTTCTACTTGCACCTGGCCGTCTTGCTCTTGCCAATACAAATCGACAGCCATGTTTGCCGTTTTAGCGGCGCGTTCTGCACGCAGCATCATCGCCAGCACACTGGCAAACATTTGAACCGATTCACCCCATTCGCCCTGCACCACCAAATGGGTATCGCCATGACAGTGCAGGCGTTCGTGTACCAACTCCGGGGGGAGGCTGTAGGCGCGCTCTAATTCGCCCACGGCGGCATGGCACAGATCGTGAACTTTTAAAATTTGCGTCCCGCCCAGGCTTTGCATCTGCCCTGTATCGCTTTGCATCTCTTGCAGCTCGGCGCGGGTCAGGTTGGCACGCACATCCAGTCGCTCCGCCACATCTAACAATCGCCTGTGGGTGCTGCCTTCTGTGGCGCTCGAGGCCTCATGCCGCAAGGCTTCACTCAAGGCCAGTTGTGCCCCCAAAGCGGTCTCTAGTCGCTTGCCCACCGTGTGCAAGATGCGCGCGTTTTGCTCATAGCGCTGACTGTCTGCTGCGGCAAAGGTGTAAGAGCTGAGCAGCCCCCCAACATACGCCGTGGCCAGCACAAAAATATCCACATCCGAGGGCATGAAGAATGCTCCACCCGATAGGCCATAAAAACCCGCAGCGAGCAATACCGCCACGACTCCGCCTAAGCCACCCACCCGCCAATGCAACAAGCCTGTATAGAGCAGCAGCATGATGGCCAAATGCTCAGACGAAGGGGTTCTGCCCTGTAGAAAAAAGTAATCCAAGAAAAAGAACATCGGCAAGCTGATCCACAACACCACAGGAAAAATGAAAGAGTCTTTCAGCCCAGGTAGCAGCCGGAAATACACCTTGATAAAGAACAGCAAGCCCAGCGCCATCATGCAGCCCAGCATTCCGGTGTAAAAGGGCACGAAGCTGCGTTTGGCACTCCACCAATATGCCCCCAAAATCACGGCACCAAAAAAAAACAACGCCGAGGCGGTCAACAAGCGCGGGCGCGTGGGATAGTAAAAGGAATCTGGATGGGGGTAAAAAGTCAGCAGCACTTGGCGTTGCACTTCGTAGCGCAGACGCGCCCATAAGCCCCTGCCCTGCGGCTGATCAGGCACATCAAAGCGCGAATGAAAATCAGGCTGTCGGCGCTGGCGCATGAGCATCCTCCTTGCGGGTGCGTTGTGGCAGGCAGGGCAACACCATACTCACGCTGCAGCCTTCTAGCGGGACGGAGCGCACACTAATACGCCCGCCCGACCACTCCACCACAGACTTGCAAAAACTCAAGCCCAAGCCCAAGCCTGAGAATTTGCCTACGACATAAAAAGGCTCAAAGATGTAGGGCAAGTTTTGCGCATCTATCCCCCGCCCCCGATCACGCACACGAATGCGCCCCTGATCGCCAGCGCGTTGTACGCTAATCACCACATCGCCAGGGCGCGGCTTTTGCGCATTGGCAAACACGCCGATCAGGGCGTTTTCTAACAGATTGCGAACCACATACAGCCACTGGTCTTGGCTGCCGACAAAATCAAAATCTTGTGTCACCTGCACGGACACCGCGTCTTTGAACAGGGCAGTGTGATAGGGGTAGCTATCGACCACGCCACGCACCAATGCCTCGGCCGACAGGCGCTCTACCCGCTCCTCCAGGGATAAGTAGCGCAAATTCACCATCTGCAGATCCAGATATTCCTGCATCTGCATGGCATTGTTTTTGACCCGCAGCGCAATCTCGCGCACACGCCGCAAGGTTTCGGCATCCTCTACGCCAGTCAGAGCGTGTTGCAATTCTGGCAGGATGCCCTCTATGCTTTGCAAGCCAGGTTGCAGGCCGCGCTGCATATGGCGCACCAAGGCCTGGGCTGTGCGCAGGCGTGTTTCGCGTTGATTGCGATTGGTGATGGAAAAACCTAGCCAACACACATGCGCCGTCAGCAGCAAAACCCAATGCGAGGTCGGCGGATAAACCACGACACGCCCCACGGCATAAGACAGACCATAGGCCACCAGCGTCGCCAGCACCACCGCCGCCAGCACATGCCACCACTCTGCCATCAGGTAATAAAAACCGATAGCCACCAACAACATCACCAGACGCTCGCGGCTGAGATCGTCCACGGCATAAGCCCAAACATTGGATACGAAAAGGCAGTACCAAAGCACCAGTCCATAAAAAACCAGGCTAATGGGTTTGCTGGCGCTGCTGCGTTCATTGACGACGAACAGGGCGCACGCCAAGAGCAAGCAAATACTCTCCGTTATCATCAGGCTGAGGTGACCGCCCAGCTGCGGCTGCTGCACAAAAGCGAACACCCCAGCAAAGATATTGCCCAGCGCAAACATGCGAATGCGCAATTTGGTCGGGTAAATCATCGAGTCGCGGCCGATATGCGCAAAAGCACTGGGCCAACGCAAAAATGGTACGCGGTTGCGATACAGCAGCAAAAAAATCCCCTTTTTTTATTCTTCATCCCCGCGCCCTTGATAGCACGGCATCAGGACACGAACCCTGAGGCAAGATTGTCCAAGAAAGCCCCATTACAGGCAAAAAAAATCGACCCTCAAAATTTACCGAAACCGTGCATTAATTCACGCAAAAGACAAGATAGGCGCTGAGATAGGCGCTGTGCATAAAATGGCGCACCATGCAGTCCCATCCCCCTGAAATTTTGCAACAAGCAGCCTTGGCTGCCGCCCAGCTCAGTCACCCGCAATCGCCCTTTGCTCTGGCCGATTACCGCGCCGCCGATGGCAGCGTGTTGCAGCGCTTCGCCCACGCCCCCAGCTTGCTGAGCGATTGGCTAGACGCAGGCCGCGCCCACGCCCAGCAGCCCTTTTTGCACTACTGGGACAACAGCGCCGATGGGCAACTGCCCGCTGCGGCGCAAATTTGGTCTTATGCCGATTTTTTTGCCCTGGCCGATACCTGGGCGCAGTGGCTGCGGCATGAGCTGCAGCTGCCCACAGGCGTGCGCCTAGGGATTTTGGCGGCCAATAGCCCGCAGTGGATCGCCGCCCTAGCTGCTGGCAGCTACGCTGGTGCGGTGCTCGCACCCCTCAACAGCATGAACTGCGCCCGCGAAAGCCTACACACGCTGGCCGAACTCGCGCCCAGTCTGCTGTTTTGCGATGCGCCCCGCCTGCAAGCCCTGCTGAGCGCTTGTGCCCAAGGCGAGCTGGCTGAAATTTGGCAGCCCTGCCCCATCGTTTTGCTGGAATCTGCGGATGCTGGCAGCGCCGCCGCCAAAGCGCGTAGCACTAGCCTGCAAAACGCCTGCGCCGCCGCCGGCTGGCAGTTATGGCTGCCGCCTGCTGCGGCTGAGCAAGCCCAGCCTCTGCCGCCTGCGGGCAGAACGCCAGACGCAGACGCGCTCATCGTCTACACCTCAGGCTCGGCCGCCACCCCCAAAGGCGCGGTGTTTACCCATGATGCCGTCTGCCAAGCCCTGCAAAACCTGGAATACATAGGCGCTTTTGCCGCCATGACTTCGCCCGCTGCGCTGCAAAAAATCATAGCCGCAGGGTATGCGCCCTGCTTACTCAGCTGTGTGCCGTATTTTCATGTCAGCGGCCTGTATGCACAGGTGCTGTCCACCTTGAAAAACGGGCGCAAATTGGTGTTGCTACCCAAATGGAACCCTGCCAGCGCCCTGGCCTTGATTGCGCGCGAACAAGTCACCGCCATCAGCGCCGCGCCCAGCATGGTGATGCAGCTCATGGCGCAGGACGATTTTGGCCAAGCCGAGACCACCGGCACGCTCAGCGCCATCGGCTTTGGCGGCAGCGCCATGCCCTTGGCTTTGCAACAAGCGACTGCGGCAAAAATGCCCGATACCCTGTGCGGCACCGGCTTTGGCATGACCGAAACCGGCGGCGCCGGCGCGGGCGCTTCGGGGGCCTTATTCATGGCCAATATGGGGAGCGCGGGCTTGGTCTCGCCCATCGTGCAAGTGCGCATCCGCCATAGCCAAGGCCAGCGCATGCCCACGGGTGAGGATGGCGAAATCTGCCTGCGCGGCCCCAGCCTCATGCACAGCTACTGGCAACGCCCCGAAGAAACTGCGCAAGCCCTGCAAGACGGCTGGATGCACACCGGCGACTGGGGCAGCGTAGATGCCGACAACTACCTCTATGTCTCTGGCCGTATGAAAGAAGTCATCAACCGCCACGGCGAAAAAATTGCCGCCAGCGAGGTGGAAGCGGCACTGGCCAGCCACCCCGCCGTGCGCGAGGTGGCGGTGCTGCCCCTGCCCGACCCCGTCAGTTTGGAATGCGTAGCCGCCTATGTGGTGCACGCCCCTGGCCTAGACGCCGCCGCGCTGTTGCCAGAGCTGCAAGAACACGCCCGCCTGCTGCTGCCAGCCTATAAAGTGCCTAGCCATTGGCAATTGAGCACCCAAGCACTGCCACGCAATGCCATGCATAAGGTGCTGAAGAAAGATCTGGTCACCGCATTCTCAACCAGTAAATAATGGGCTTTTTTATTAAAAAAAGAATAGCTATCTAGGCAGGTTTTCTGGCAAAAAACAGCAGAAACATCCTTAAAAAATCAGTTTTAAACCATAGCAAATCCGCAAACGGGCTTTATTATTCCAATACTGAAACAATAGATGAGAAATTTGCTAATTTTCGCTTTATTGTCCCAATATTGAGTATTCATGGTTGATTTTGTCGGACTCCCCCCCCTCGTTCGAACAGATTTAGGGAGCCTCTGCTAAACCCTTTTTGGATACTGGCGCTCATCCATTAGGATGGAAAAAACGAGCCATAGCGGGCGTTCTGGTGAGTTTTTTAAACAAAGTAGCCCACCTGATGGTGAGATGCCAGCGCCGAAAGGGGGTTGTGCAGAGCTTCCTTAGGCTTCTATGCCATCCCTGAGCTTAGGTCTGAGGGTTAAAAGTACGGGCATAACAAACAGCGGGATGGCTGGAATCCAGGTCTTCGAGCGCTAACCCTCACCATCAAAGCCCTAAGCAAGACGGGCGATAATGCGCCGCTATGACTACATCTGCTTTTGCACCACTTCAAAACGACACTTTTTTACGCGCGGCCTTGGGGCAGCAAACCGATTACACCCCCGTGTGGCTGATGCGCCAAGCTGGGCGCTATTTGCCCGAATACTGCGCCACCCGCGCCAAGGCGGGCAGTTTTATGGGCCTGGCCACGAATGTGGATTACGCCACCGAAGTGACCCTGCAGCCGCTAGAACGCTACGACTTGGACGCGGCGATTTTGTTCAGCGACATCCTTACCGTACCCGATGCCATGGGCTTAGGGCTGAGCTTTGCCCAAGGCGAAGGCCCGAAATTTGCCAAAAATGTGCGTGACGAAGCCGCTGTAAAAGCCCTGGCCGTGCCCGATATGGACAAGCTACGCTATGTGTTTGATGCCGTCGCCAGCATCCGCAAAGCCCTGAACGGGCGCGTACCGCTGATAGGCTTTAGCGGCAGCCCCTGGACCCTGGCTTGCTATATGGTCGAAGGCAGCGGCTCAGACGACTACCGCCAAGTTAAAAGCCTGATGTACGCCCGCCCCGATTTGATGCACCAAATTTTGGCCGTCAATGCCGATAGCGTGGCCGCCTATTTGAACGCGCAAATCGACGCTGGCGCGCAAGCGGTGATGATTTTTGACAGCTGGGGCGGCGTGCTGGCCACGCGCGAATTTGACACCTTTAGCCTGCACTACACGCAACGCGTGCTGGCGCAGCTCAAGCGCACAGGCGCTGATGGTCAAGTCGTGCCGCGCATCGTCTTTACCAAAGGCGGCGGCCTGTGGCTGGGACGCATGGCCGGCATGGATTGCGACGCGCTGGGCGTGGATTGGACCGTGTCGCTGCGCACTGCACGCCAAGTGCTGCAAGGCCACGACAAATCGCTGCAAGGCAATATCGACCCCAATGTGCTGTTTGCCCCTGCGCCTGCGATTGAAGAACAAGTGCGCGCTGTGCTGGATGATTTTGGCACGCCCCATAGCGCCAAGCCCGGGGCTGAACGCGGTTGCGGCCATATTTTCAATCTGGGCCACGGCATCAGCCAATACACCCCACCCGAGGCCGTAAAAGTGCTGGTGGACGAGGTACACCGCTATTCCAAACTGCAGCGCCTGCAGCGGCAAACCCCTTAATGGCTGGGCAGCTCGCATTCCCCACTGCTGGGAACATCAGGACGCCGTAGGCAGGGCTTGAACCCAAGATCCGCTAAGGAGCCTCTGCTAAACCCTTTTGGATACTGGCGCTCATCCATCAGGATGGGATACGAGGCTAAAAAACGAGCCATAGCGGGCGTTCTGGTGAGTTTTTTAAACAAAGTAGCCCATCTGATGGTGAGATGCCAGCGCCGAAAAGGGGTTGTGCAGAGGTTCCCTAAGCATGTCAGCCTGTGCGGAAATGGCAAAAATGCGCATTGCCCCCTATCCTAGCAATAGGATAGGGGCAAGGGCTAACAGCAGCGCTGGCATAACGATTCACCTTGCCCCCCCTCAGCGCCGATAATCCCCGCTTTACCCTGCTCCGCTCTCTCATGTCCAATCATCTGCCTCAGCCTGTCCCCAGCCACCATTGCCGCGTGGCCATCATTGGTGCGGGGCCGGCTGGCTTGCTGGCGGCTCAGCAATTGAGCGCGGCTGGCATCGCCGTGCAGGTGTTTGACGCTATGCCCACTGCGGCGCGCAAATTTTTAATCGCTGGGCGCGGCGGCCTGAACCTGACGCACAGCGAGGATTTCGCCCCTTTTGTGCAGCGCTACGGCAGCGCCGCCGATTGGCTAGCGCCCATGCTGCAGCGTTGGGGGCGCGACGCGGTGCGCGCTTGGGCGCACGATTTGGGCTGCCCCACTTTTATCGGCACTTCGGGGCGGGTTTTTCCCGCAAGCATGAAGGCCGCACCCTTGCTGCGTGCTTGGCTGCAGCGCCTGCGCCAGCCCACGGCGGCGGGCAGCGTGCCCGTGGTTTTTCAGATGCGCTGGCGTTGGTTGGGTTGGGCTGAGGACGGCAAAGCCTTGCGTTTTGCCACGCCCGAGGGCGAGCAAACGGTGCAGGCCGATGCGGTGCTGCTGGCGCTGGGCGGCGCCAGCTGGCCGCGCTTGGGCAGCACGGGCGATTGGGTCGAAATTTTGCGTGCGCAAGGCGTGGCGCTGCGCGATTTGCAAGCGGCCAATTGCGGTTTTGACGCAGCTGGGCGCAGCGGCAGCGGCTGGACCGCGCGTTTGGCTGAACACGCGGGGCAGCCGTTTAAAAATATCGCTCTGCGCTGGCAAGCCGAAGATGGCGCGGGGCAGGCGCGGCGTGGCGAATGCGTGCTGACGGCTACGGGGCTGGAGGGCAGCGTGCTTTACGCCGCCAGCGCCGCGCTGCGCGAGAGCATTAACGCCAGCGGCAGCGCCTGCCTTTACATGAATTTGCTGCCCGAGCACAGCGCCGCCCAGGTGTTGCAGGCTTTGCAGGCTCCACGCCAAGGCCAAAGCCTGAGCACGGTGCTAAAAAAGCGCTTCAAATTGGATGCCCTAAAAATCGCCCTGCTGTATGAGCTGCTGTCGCCCGAGCAGTTGCAAGCGCCGCAGGCGCTGGCTGCGGCCTTGCAAAACCTGCCCATTGCTTTGCGGCAAGCCCGCCCCGTGGCTGAAGCCATCAGCAGTGCGGGCGGCGTGGCGCAGGCGGCGGTGGATGAAAACCTGATGCTGCAGGCCTTGCCTGGGGTGTTTTGCGCGGGCGAGATGCTGGATTGGGAAGCGCCCACGGGCGGCTATTTGCTCACGGCTTGCATGGCCACGGCGCAGCAGGCGGCAGCGGGCATACAGCAGCATTTAGCGGCATCAAAAAAGTGAGCTGCTCAGGCAGGTTTTTCGGCCTAAAACGCCAAAAACAGCCTAAAAAATAAAACTGGGGCAAATGCCCTATAGTCTGCCCTTTCACCATCGCAAAGGGAGGCTATTCATGACAGAAAAAACCGCATTCATTACGGGTGGCGCAGGCGGCTTAGGGGGCGCGAGCAGCCGTTTATTGCTGGCGCAAGGCTGGCGCGTCATCGTCGCCGATTTTGACGCTGCGGCACTGGCCCAATGGCAGGGTGTGGCAGGGGTGCATACGGTGCAGGTGGATGTTACCCATGCCGCCAGCGTGAGCCAAGCCTTGGCGCAGGTACGCGCTATTGCGCCGCAGCTCGATGCCATTGTTAATTTTGCCGGCATCATGGCCGTAGGCTCGCTGGTGGAGATGCCGCCCGAGCGCATTGCCCGCATTCTGGATGTCAATGTCATGGGCACGGTGCGCATCAATCAGGCTTTTTTCCCTTTACTCAAACGCACGGGCGATAAAAAAACCTCGGGGCGCATCGTCAATATCAGCTCAGAGACAGGCTGGGAGACCACCGCCCCTTTTAACGGCCCCTACAGCATGAGCAAATACGCCATCGAATCCTATAGCGATGCGCTGCGCCGCGAGCTGCAGTTGCTGCACATCCCCGTCATCAAAATTCAGCCCGGCCCCTTTAAAACCGAGATGACGGGCAGCATCAGCCGCGTGTTTGCCCAAGCCATAGCCGAATCGCCCACTTTTGGCACCTATATCGAACGCCTGGGCAAAATGGGCGCACAAGCCGAGCACCAAGCCCACCCACCCGAAATTTTGGCCGCCGCTGTGTGGCAGGCGCTCTCTAGCCATCGCCCCAAGGTGCATTATTCGGTCAAAGCCGATCCCTTGCGCCGCATCCTCAGCTATCTGCCCACGCGCCTAGCCGATTGGCTGTTGTTCAAGGTTTGCCAGGGCTAGATGAGCCAGGGGCGCAAAGGTCTATTGCCGCCCCTGTCCTACACTGCCGTGTCAGCGCTGGCCTTTATCATGGCCGCCGACTTGGATTTTCTGTTTTTACCTATGGCCCTGCACCGACTCGCCACCATCAGCCAGCAAGCGCTGCAAGACAGTAGCGCGATTGCGCGCCTGCAATTGCTGGTGGGCGCTTGCCGTCCACGCCGAGGCGCTAGCGATGAGCAGATTGCCGCGCAGTTCGACAGCCTACTCAAGCTGCTAGAGCGCGAGCCCTTTATCGCCGCCCGTATGCGCGAGGCGCTGGCCGAGGTGCTGCAAGGCACGCGCCAGACTTCGCTGTACGCTGAATCGGGCAGCCTGCCCGAGCGCGGTTTTAGCAGCGAGCTGATGCGCCGCATTCACCATTCGATCTTGCCGGATTTGAGCGACCATGAAGATTTGGCGGGCATCGTGGCCGAGCTGTTTAACTCGCGCGATGGGCAGTGGCTAGTGCGCGTGCCCGAGGCCACTTGGCTGGCGCTGGCGCAGCAACTTAGCGCCGCACCACAAGACGGCCCTGTGCCCGTGCCGCAGCATATCCCCCATGTTTTGCACGAGCTGTTAGACAGTATTCAGCTGCTGTCGCTGCGCATAGCCGCACGCGGCCTCGACCCCGAGATGGCGCAGCTCGACCCCACTTTGCTCGAAAACGAATCAGCCTTTAGTGCCCAGCAAATTGAATGCCTGCGCTGGCTGGAGCGCTACAAAAATACCTATCTGCCCACCGCCAGTGCTGCAACCAGTGCTGCAGCCAGTGGGCATGCTGAGGCCTGTGACCCCGTTGAGGATTTGGAAGGCGACTTTAAACACCTGTGCGTGCTCTGGCAGCAGTGCCAAGATTTGGTTGAAAAACTGCACCGCCGCGCCAGCCGCTTGGGCACCAGCATGCAGCTGTCGCAGACTTTGGCCACGCTGCGGCAAAAGCTCGCGCGCATCGCCGCGCTGGCCGATATGGCGATGCTGGAGCTGCGCAACCTAAAACAAGGCCAGGGCTTTAGCCCCAAGCCTGAGCACATTGCCCTGTTTCAGGCCGTGTTGGTGGGCGAAATCGGGCGCAATAGCCTGCGTGCGCTGCTGCGCGATACCGGCAGCACTTTGGCGCTGCGCGTCACCGATAACGCCGCGCGTTCGGGCGAGCACTACATCACCGAATCGCGCAGCGAGTACTACGCCCTGTTTCGCAGCGCTTTTGGCTCTGGGCTGATCATCGCGCTGATGACCCTGCAAAAAATCTTCATCATGGATGCGCACCTGCCAGCGCTGACCGAGGCGCTGCTGGTTTGCCTGAATTACGGCCTGGGCTTTGTGCTGATTCATATGCTAGGCGGCACGGTGGCCACCAAGCAACCAGCCATGACGGCCGCCGCCATTGCCAGCACCCTGGGGCAAAGCAGCGACAAAAACATGGCGAGCACGGCGCTGCTGATTGCGCGTACCAGCCGCAGCCAGCTGGCATCGGTGCTGGGCAATGTGGGCTTGGCCATCCCTTGCGGCGCGGCTATCAGCGTGCTTTTGCTTTACTTTACGGGCAAGCTGCCGGTGGATGCTGATGCCAGCGTGGCTATGCTGAGCGCGGCCCATCCTTGGCAGTCGGCTGCGTTGATTTTTGCTGCCACGGCGGGCTTTTGCCTTTTTCTATCGGGCCTGGTTTCGGGCTATTACGACAACCTCAACGCCTATAACCGCATCCCGGATCGCATCCGCCAACTGGGGCGCAGGCACCCGCGCATCCCTGCGGGCTTGGTGGCGCGTTTGGCTGATTACATCGACGGCCATTTGGGCGCGCTGATGGGCAACTTCTTATTCGGTTTCATGCTCGGCGGCGTGTCGTCTTTAGGGCATATGACGGGGCTGCCGCTGGATATTCGCCATGTGGCCTTTTCCTCGGCACAGTTGGGCTATGCCCTGGCGGGTAGCGGTTTTAGCCCGGCTTGGGGCTTGTTTTTCATGAGCGCTTTTGGCGTCGCTTTGATCGGCCTGACCAATTTGCTGGTGAGCTTTTCTCTGGCACTGTGGCTGGCTTTTCGCGCGCGCCAGCTCGATGGGCGGCTCTACTTTAAATTGTTGCAAACCGTTTGGGCTTTGTTTAAAGCTGAGCCTAGGCGCTTTTTCTTCCCCCCGCGCCAGCAGCACCTTGCTGACACGGCCTGCAAGCCACCTGTCAACCGCAGTAAGGCGGCGCCAAGCTGAGTAGAATAGCCCGTTTTGGTGGCGCTGGGAGCCACCGCTTTTAATACAAAAAACCCGCGCCTGCACAGCAGGCCAATATTTTCATGGCCAGTAGCAATATCCTCACTAAACTTTTTGGCAGCCGCAACGAGCGCATGCTGAAAAACTATCGCAAAACCGTCGATAGCATCAACGCGCTAGAGGGCCAAATCCAAGCACTCAGCGATGAACAATTGCAACTGAAAACCAGCGAATTCAAAGGCCGTATCGACCAGGGCGAAAGCCTAGATGCGCTGCTGCCAGAGGTCTTTGCCGTGGTGCGCGAAGCCGCCAAACGCGTCATGGGTATGCGCCACTTTGATGTGCAAATGGTCGGCGGCATTGCCCTGCACCAGGGCAAGATTGCCGAGATGCGCACGGGTGAGGGCAAAACGCTCACTTCCACCCTGCCCGTTTACCTCAACGCCATTGCGGGCAAGGGCGTGCATGTGGTCACGGTGAACAATTACCTGGCTGCGCGCGATGCCGAATGGATGGGCCGGCTCTACCGCTTTTTGGGGCTGACTGTGGGCGTGAATCTGCCCGATATGCCCCAGGCCGATAAGCAAGCGGCCTATAACTGCGACATCACCTACGGCACCAATACCGAGTTTGGCTTTGACTATCTGCGCGACAACATGGTGTACGAAGCGGGCCACCGCGTGCAGCGCGGCCTGAACTACGCCATCATCGATGAGGTCGATTCGATTTTGATTGACGAGGCGCGCACGCCCCTCATCATCAGCGGCACCACTGAGGACGATGTCACCGTTTACCCGCGCATCCAGGCTTTGGTGAAATACCTCGAGCTGCAAGAGGGCGAGGCCAGCCCCGTCACCGGCGAAGGCGTGACCAAGCCCGGCGATTACACCGTGGACGAGAAAGCCCGCAGTGTGCATGTGACCGACCGTGGGCACGAGAAAATCGAACAATTGCTGCACGATGCTGGCCTGCTGGACGAGGGCAAATCGCTCTACAGCGGCGGCAACATCATGCTGGTACACCATGTCACGGCGGCGCTCAAGGCCAAGCATTTGTATCTGCGCGATCAGCAATATGTGATCGACCCCGAGGGCAAGGTTGTTATCGTCGATGAATTCACCGGCCGCCTGATGCCAGGGCGCCGTTGGTCTGAAGGCCTGATGCAGGCTATCGAGGCCAAAGAAGGTGTGGACATTCAGCCCGAAAACATGACCATGGGCACCATCACCTTCCAAAATTACTTCCGTTTGTTTGGCAAGCTGGCGGGCATGACGGGCACGGCCGATACCGAGGCCTATGAGTTCCAAGAGATTTATGGGCTCGAAACTCTGGTGATTCCGCCCAACCGCCCCACCCAACGCGACGACCAGCAAGACCGCATCTACAAAACCTCGACCGAGCGCTACAAGGCCGCGATTGCCGACATCAAAGCCTGCCACGAAAAAGGCCAGCCCGTTTTGGTGGGCACTAGCTCGATCGAGAACTCAGAGCTGATCTCGACCTTGCTGCAACAAGAGGGCCTGCCGCACGAGGTGCTCAACGCCAAGCAGCACGACCGCGAGGCCGACATCATTGCCCAAGCTGGGCGCGAGAACGCCATCACCATCGCCACCAATATGGCTGGGCGCGGTACCGACATTGTGTTGGGTGGCAATATCGAAAAACACATCGAAGCCATCGAGCACGATGAGGCTTTGACCGCCAGCATCCAGCAAGCGCGCATCGCCACCGTGAAGGAAGAATGGCAAGCGGCCAACCAGCGCGTCAAAGAACTGGGCGGCCTGCGCGTGATTGCCACCGAACGCCATGAGTCGCGCCGCATTGACAACCAGTTGCGTGGCCGCTCAGGCCGCCAAGGCGACCCCGGCTCTTCACGCTTTTACCTCAGCCTGGAAGACCCGCTGATGCGCATCTTCGCTGGCGATTTGGTCAAACGCGTGATGGATAGGCTGAGCATGCCCGAGGGCGAGGCGATTGAAGCGCCCATGGTCACGCGCAGCATCGAGAGCGCGCAGCGCAAAGTCGAAGGCCACCACTTCGATTCGCGCAAGCAATTGCTCGAATACGACGATGTGGCCAACGAGCAGCGCAAAGCCATTTACGAGCAACGCAATGCGATTTTGGATTTGGCTAATCTGGACGAGCAAATCGCCAGCCTGCGCGAAGGCGCGTTGCACGATGTGGTGCGCCAATTTGTGCCTCAAGACAGCGTCGAAGAGCAATGGGATATCCCCGCGCTGGAATCGACCTTGATGCAAGAATGGGCGCTGGAAGTCGCCATCCAAGCCGCACTGGACAAGGCCAGCAGCATGGACGATGAAGATTTAGAAGCGCTGGTGCAGAAAACCGCCTCGCGCCTCTATAACAAAAAGGTCGAGCCCGTGGCTGGCCCGCAATTCATCTACTTCCAACGCATGGTGCTCTTGCAAGCGGTAGATACCCATTGGCGCGAACACCTGACCGCGCTCGACCACCTGCGCCAAGGCATCCACCTGCGCAGTTATGCGCAAAAGCAGCCCAAGCAAGAATACAAACGCGAAGCCTACGAGATGTTTGGCCGCATGCTGGGGCGTGTCCGCACGGAAGTAACGCAGACCTTGCTGTCCTTTGAAATTCGCAGCAATAGCGAAATGGAAGAAGTCGCGCACGAGATGGAAGACCGTGGAGAACACATCAGCAATGTCACCCTAACTGCCCCCGATGAAGGGGGCCAAAACGCGCAGCAAAGCCAGCAACGCGACGGCCTGTTTGGCGGCGGCGGTGCAACCGCTGGTGCTGTGGCTGGTGCTGCGGCATCTTCTGCCAATGCCTTTGCCCATGTGGGCCGCAACGATGCTTGCCCTTGCGGCAGCGGCCAAAAATTCAAAAACTGCCACGGAAAATTGAACTAAGCCCCGTTTAGGGTCAGCAAAAAGCCAGCCTATCAGGCTGGCTTTTTGCTGGCTGCTACCTTAACGAATGCGCCTTAGGTACTTTTGCCAGATTATTCACTCAGTTTTGGTTTTTTCCCCATTTCCGGCATCTTAAGCCGTAAAACCTGCCTAAGCAGCTATGCTATTAATAGCGAAAAAACCTTCGCCTCAAATAACTCAATCCCCTATCAGCTTCTCATCCATGTCTTTTTGTTCAGCCTGTACTTGGCGTATGCGCGCGTCCAAGATGCTGCCTTCGTACAAATCCGCCCCCGTGAGCTGCCGGGCACTTTTCAAATATTCTAAGCCTCTGGCGTAATCAAACTGTGCCAGCGCGGCCTCGCCCTGCGCCTTGGCCATCTGTGCGCTTTGTCCCAAACGGTTATAGGTTTGCGCCAACAGCAGCCATGCAGCGGCATCACCTGGATGGTCTGCAACCCAAGTCTGCAATTTCTCCCGCGCCACCCCTATTTGCTGGGTATTGAGCAGCGCTTGTGCATAGAGCAAAAATTCTGGCCGGTACATATCCGCAGCGCCAGCCGTGGCACGCACCACCTCGGTCCAATTGCCTTGGGATTTGCCTATGTCGTTCACCAATAAATTCATGATCCGTTGCACCTGCGCCATTTGCTGACGCTGCGCTAGGCTTTGCCCAGCCTGTGTCGTCATACCCACGACTATGCGCTGCAAGGCCGCGTTCAGCTGCTGCGCCGCAGCAGGCTCTTGCAAGCGCAAAGAGGCCAGCGCGCCTTGATACAACAGCGCCATGCGTTGAACCGCGCTGCCACTGGGCGTTTGTTGCTGCGCCTGCGCCTGTTTTTGCATCGTGCGCCAAGCATCAACGCGCTCGGTCGCCAATGTGCGCGCACGCGCGGCCATGAGCAAATGGTGCAGATCAGGCGCGGCTTTGTTCAGGCTATCGGCTGGGGCGCGCATGCGCATATCAGCAATGCGCTCCGTCGTTAGCGGGTGGCTGCGCAAATAGGGATAGCGCCCATCGTCATTGATGCGGTTGGCGTTTTGCAGTTTTTCGAACATGGCAGCAAAACCTGCCGTATTGAAACCCGCCTGCTGCATCAAGCCAAAGCCTACGCGGTCGGCCTCGCGCTCCATATCGCGCGAGAACGCCAACTGCTGCTGCGCCGCCAAGCCCTGCCCCCCCACCATCACGGCGTTACCCAAGTCGGCATTTTTGCCCGCAGCAATGGCGCCCAAAATCAGCGAACCAATCATGATGGGCTGCAAGCGCTTTTGCTTTACCTGCAAACGCGCAATATGGCGCTGCGTGACATGGCTGATTTCGTGCGCCAGCACGCTGGCGAGCTCATCACTGCGCTCAGTCACGCCTATGGTGGCCAAATGCAGCCCCAGCACCCCGCCGGGTACGGCAAACGCATTGATCGAGGTGTCAGCGCCTTGCAAAACCCGCCAGGGGAAACGCCCCATCGCCGGATCGATACTGCCATTGGCTCGCCCTGCCGCCATCAGGCGCGAGAAAATGCCGTCCACATACTCCACCAGCAAGGGGTCGTCTAAATAATCGGGCTGGCTATAGATCGACCGCGCCACATCCACGCCTATGCGCAGCTCGTCCGACAGGGGCATCAGGCCCTCATCACCCAAGCGCGGCAAATTTTGCGCCTGCAGCATGCCGCTGGCCAGCCCCAACACGCCCCCAAGGAAAATCAATTTTGTACGCATGGCCAGCATCTTAGCCTGCGCCGACGGCCATGACCGCTATGGCAGCGCGACGGCCCTTTACTGGCACACCGCGTTTACCGGACTTTGCCTGCAGCCGCGCAACAGGGTTTGGGTGTATGGTTTATCATCAAGCGCTATTGCTTATGACTTCAAAGTCATTAAAACCGTCTCACTTGCGCTTACAAAGCCCCTTCTTCATGTCACATCCTCGCTTGCACACCCTGGCCGCTGCCCTTCTTTCCCTTAGTTTCGCTGCTGGGGCGCAGGCACAAAGTTTGCTGGACTTGTACCAATCTGCCCGCGCCTACGATGCCACCTATCGCTCCGCCCAAGCCCATGCCGAGGCCACACGC
>JAMIFN010000138.1:0-29573 GCA_035906235.1 Allobrachymonas sp.
TTGATAAAGCAAAGCAACTTATATTACTTAGCTTTAATGCCAACGCAATCAAAAATACACTGATTCCATACTCTATGAATTCGGTTAAAGCACTTCCGTGCTCTAACCAACCCTTTTAAGCTTGATGACCATAGCGAGGCGGTCCCACTCCTTCCCATCCCGAACAGGACAGTGAAACACCTCAGCGCCGATGATAGTGCGGATTCCCGTGTGAAAGTAGGACATCGTCAGGCTACTTATTCCATACATCAACCCCCAGCAGCAATGTTCGGGGGTTTTTGTTTTTTTGAAGAGAATTTTTCACTCTGTAAAATTAGTGGATGCGAGCAAGATGAGCGAAATCACTGAAAAAATGCCCTATCCCACCATGTTTGAATGGGTCGGCGGCGAAGCAAAAATTCAGGCGCTGGTTGATAAATTCTATGATTTGATGGATTTAGAGCCGCAATACGCTCACCTGCGCAGCTTGCACCGGCCTGACTTGCAGCATTCGCGCGATACCTTATTTTGGTTCTTATGCGGTTGGACGGGTGGGCCTCGCCACTATGAAGATCGTTTTGGCCATCCGCGTTTACGCATGCGTCATTTGCATGTGGATATTGGCATTCGTGAGCGCGATGACTGGATGGCTTGTATGGATCAGGCCATGCAAGAATGCGCATTCGATCCCGTTTTGCAGGTGCGCTTGCATGAGGCCTTTATGCATACGGCAGACTTCATGCGCAATCAAAATGGGCATTGATTTTCAGCATTGCTTCGCAATAATTTGGCGTAGAACTTGCCTGGGCAGCTATTGAATTAATAGTTGAAAAAGTGGAATCGGAGCTTCTTACCCATGACTTCCCAATCGATTTTGGCTGTAGACAGCAGCACGGAGTTCTTGAGTCTGGCGTTGCGTACAGCTGCTGGGTTTTGGCGGCGAGATATGGCCTTGGGAGCTCAGGCATCATCGCAACTTCTGCAGCAGCTGGGCGCCTTGCTAGATGAGGCGCAGGTCTCTTTGGCGCAGATTGATCTGCTGGTTTGCGGGCGCGGGCCTGGCGCCTTCACTGGCGTTCGTGTGGCGGTTGCGGTATGCCAGGGCTTGGCCTTTAGCCACCAAATTCCCGTATTACCGCTTTCCGGTTTGCTCAGCATGGCTGAAGCCGTGCGCTTGGTGCAATCTGATCCGCAAGCGCCAATTTCTGTCTGGGCTTTGCAAGATGCTCGCATGGGACAGGTCTATGCAGCGCATTGCCAATGGACCGGGCAGGCTTGGGAGATGGGAGCAGAGCGCTTAGTGGACTATATGGCGACTGCTGAATTGACAAAAAAGCAAGCCTGCATTGTGACCGGCAATGTGCGCAGCGTTTTGCAAGAAGCGGGCTTGCCCATACCTCCTGCGTATTTTGACAGCAGCCCTAGCGCCAGCTTGCTTTTGCGTTTAGCCGAACAAGGCTTGGCTGCTGGCCAGCTCGTGTTATCAGATGCAGCAGCCTTGCTCCCCGTTTATGTGCGCAATAAGGTGGCGCAAACCACGGCGGAACGCGCAGCGGCAAGCGCAGGAAAAAACTTGGCGCTCTAGGACGCGTAACCTTTATTCTGGCAAATAGGCGCTGATACTTGCTGCCACCAAATCCGCAGGTGCAGTGCGGATACAAGCTTGTCCCAAGCGCTCAATCAAGACATATTTGATTTGCCCAGCCTCAGTTTTTTTGTCCACAGCCATGTGCTCAAAAAACTCGCTTACGGTCATTTGTGGCGCTTGGGTCGGCAAACCTGCTCGCGCCAATAAGTTTTCTAAACGCTGAGAAAACTCAACAGGTATCAGGCCTAAACGCACGGATAAATCTGCCGCCATCAGCATGCCAACGGCCACAGCCTCGCCGTGCAACCATTGGCCGTAACCCATGCCCGCCTCAATGGCGTGGCCAAAGGTGTGGCCAAAATTCAAAATGGCGCGCAGGCCAGATTCTTTCTCGTCCTTGCCCACCACTTCGGCTTTGATGGCGCAGCTGCGTGCTACGGCGTAGGCCAAGGCGTTTTCATCCAAGGCTCTTAAGGCTTCGATATGCGTTTCTAACCACACAAAAAAATCGGCATCGGCAATGGGGCCGTATTTGATGATTTCAGCCAAGCCCGCAGAAATTTCGCGTGCGGGTAAGGTTTTAAGCGTAGCCAAATCACAAATTACCAGCTGTGGCTGGTAAAACGCCCCCACCATATTTTTGCCTAGCGGGTGATTGATGGCGGTTTTACCGCCGACGCTGGAATCCACCTGTGACAGCAAAGTAGTAGGCACTTGCACAAAAGGCACGCCGCGCATATAGCTGGCAGCGGCAAAGCCCGTCATGTCGCCGATGACGCCACCGCCCAAGGCAAAGAGCATGGTTTTGCGGTCGCAGGCGTGGCCCAGCAGCGCGTCAAAAATCAGATTCAGGGTTTCCCAGTTTTTATAAGCTTCACCATCTGGCAAAACCACGGTTTGCACTTGGGCGTAGTGCGGCGCTAAAGCCGCTTGCAAGTGCTGCGCGTACAGGGGCGCGACCGTGGTGTTGCTGACGATGAGCGCTTGGCTAGCTTTGGGCAGGTTTTGGTAGCTGCTGCTTTGGGCAAACAGCTCGCTGCCTATCAAAATGGGGTAGCTGCGATCGCCTAAATCAACGCTGTAAGTCTGGTGAGTTTGCATAGCGCCGATTTTAGTGTGCCAGTGCAGAGTCTAGGGCGCGCTGGACCTACAATGCCTGACTTTCTTTTCATTGGGGAAATCGGTTTATGAGCGAGATTTTGCAGCACCTCGAAAATGGCGTTTTAACGCTGACTTTTAACCGCGAAGCGCGTAAAAATTCGCTTAATCGCGCCATGTATAGCCAATTGGCCGAGATTTTTCGCACAACGGCAGACGACAAACAAGTGCGAGTGGCGGTTCTGCAGGGCGCAGAAAACATTTTTACGGCGGGCAATGATATTGCGGATTTTTTAGAATTTCCGCCCACGGAAATGGATGCGCCTGTGTTCCAGTTTATGTTTGCCATGGCCGAGTTTCCTAAGCCCATCATTGCCGCCGTTTGCGGCCCAGCGGTGGGCATAGGCACCACGCTGCTGATGCATTGCGAGATGGTCTTGGCAGGTGATAACGCCGCTTTTGCCATGCCCTTTATCAATTTGGGCGTGTGCCCAGAAAATGCCTCCAGCTTGCTAGCGCCGCAAATCTTTGGGTATCAACGCGCCGCTGAGTTGCTGCTCTTGGGCGAGGCATTCAACGCCGATACCGCCCTAGAGATAGGCTTGGTGAACAAGATTTTGCCGCCGTCAGAGGTCAATGCCTCGGCGCAAACCTTGGCGAAAAAATTGGCCGCCAAACCGCTGGCGTCTATTTTGGCGACTAAAGCTTTGCTGAAAAAAACGCAAAGCGCGTTAATCCACCAAGTCATCACCGCTGAGGCGCAAACTTTTGGCAAGATGCTGGGTGAGCCTGCAGCAAAAGAAGCCATGAGCGCCTTTATGGAAAAACGTAAACCAGACTTTAGCCAGTTGTAATGCTTTGGCCGTCATCTTGCCGTTGTGTCGTCTGGGGAAAGCGGTAAAAATGGAGCTGAACCAGTTGATAATTCGGGTTTTCCCGTAACCGTGCGACGGCCGTGCCGCACCCCATCGATGTCTGCATCCCTTACCGCCACTGCCAGCACTACGACTGGTTCAGGCTGGCGCAACCCCCACTTTCTTTTGTTTTTAAGCTCCTTGCTCTGGGGCATTACCTGGCCGGCGGCGCGCACCATGGCGCTGTATTTGCCGCCCATTAGCAGCGCCAGTTGGCGTTTTACGCTGGCCTGCATTCCCATGCTGGCCATGGTCTATTGGCGCAAAAAATCTTGGCCGCATTTAAGCTGGCGCCAATACCGCTGGCTGGCGTTGTGCGCCGTCATCGGCGTGGTGGGCTATATGTTGTGCTTTATGTGGGGGCTGTCTTTGGTGCCTGCGGGGCGCGGCTCGCTGGTCATTACCTTTAACCCCGTTATCACGGCACTGGGCGCGGCGATTTTTCTGCGCGAGCGCATCACGCCCACCATGCTGCTGGGCATGGCGGTGGCTACGCTGGGGGCGCTCACGGTCATCACCCATGGCGATTTTTCCCGCTTGCTTGATGGCAGCGTGGGCAAGGGCGAGCTGATTTTGCTGGGTTGCTCTTTCACTTGGGCTGGCTATAGCCTGATGAGCAAACGCTCCATGCAATTTACCGATAGCCTGACGGCCACCACCTACCCCATCGTCATGGGCACGGTGATTTTGCTGCTGACTGGGCCTGCCTTGGATACGCATTTGCTCGGCCATGTGCAAAAACTGCCGCTGGCGGCTGTGCCCTGGACGGCTTGGCTGGCCATGGTGTTTTTGGCCTTTGGCGCCACCGCATTGGCCTATAACTGGTTTTTTACTGGGGTCGATCAAATTGGCGCCACCAGCGCCTCGGCCTATAACACCTTGGTGCCGATTTTTGGGGTGTTTTTCTCGTGGCTGCTGTTGGGCGAACACATGGATGCCAGCCTCTTAGTTGGCGGCGGCATCGCCGTGCTGGGCCTAGGCCTCATGAATGGCTTGGCCAGCAAATGGCTACGCAAAAAATAAAGCGCCAGGCGCTCTTTCCTTAAAATGCCCACCCTATGACGACGACACCTGTTTTTGATGCCTACCAAATCGAGCTGCAAACGCGCGGCTACACCAGCGACCCCGCGCAACTGGCTGCGGTGCAAGAGCTAGAGCGCTGCGCCGCCGAATGGTCGGTTTACAAAGCCAAGCGCAGCAATACCTTGCGGAAAATGCTGTTTCACCCCGATACCCCAAACGGCGTGTATATGTTTGGCGGCGTGGGGCGGGGCAAAAGCTTTTTGATGGATTGCTTTTTCAACGCCGTGCCCTTAAAGCGCAAAACGCGCTTGCATTTCCATGAATTCATGCGCGAAGTCCACCGCGAGCTGGCCGAGCTGCAGGGGCAAGAAAACCCGCTCACCATTTTGGGCGCGCGCATTGCGAAAAAATTCAAGCTCATTTGTTTTGACGAATTCCATGTCAACGACATTGCCGATGCCATGGTGCTGTACCGCCTGCTAGAAGCCCTGTTTGCCAACGGCGTGGGGCTGGTGATGACCAGCAACTTCAAGCCCGACGGCATTTACCCTGGCGGCATCCACCGCGACCGCATCTTGCCCGCGATTGAGTTGCTGAACACGCGCATGGCCGTCATCAATGTGGACAACGGCACCGATTACCGCCAGCGCACGCTCGAGAAAGTGCAGCTCTACCACTGCCCCGCAAATGCCGCCGCCGAGGCCGCCATGCAGCAGGCTTTTAGCGAGCTGGCCAGCGGCGCCGACGAAAACCCGGTCCTGAAAATTGAAGCGCGTGAAATTGTGGCCAAGCGCAAAGCCGGCGGCGTGGTCTGGTTTGACTTTGCCACCCTGTGCGGCGGGCCGCGCAGCCAGAACGATTATTTAGAGCTGGCGACGCAGTTTCATACCGTGCTGCTGTCTGGCATTCCGCAAATGTTTGTGCGCCATGCGTCGGAAGCGCGGCGCTTTACCTGGCTGATTGATGTGCTCTATGACAGGCGCGTCAAACTGATTTGTTCGGCCGCCGTCACGCCCGAATTGCTCTATACCGAAGGGCCCCTCTCGGGCGAATTCAAACGCACCGCCAGCCGCTTAAACGAAATGCAAACGGCCGAGTTTTTGGCGCAAGAGCACCGCTTGGTGGATACCGCCATTACCTAAATTTGCTACTAAAACAATAGCATACCGGGCAAATTCTACGGACTAAATTGCCCATCTATGTGGTTCTCCCTGATTTATTCATAAGCTATTGATTTTATTAGGTATTTTGGATTTTCCTGGTAAAATAACTTCCAGTTTTATTCTCTGCATTTGCGAGTTTCTGGGAGTTTTTCATATTTGCCTGCACTGCCACCGAAGACTTCTTTCGCCTGCGCATTGATCAAATGATCGATCTGCGCCATCCCTTGGTAGTGCTGGCCTCACGCATGCCTTGGCAGCAGGTTGAAGCCAGCGTGGCCAACCTATTCGTGCGCAAGGCTCGTGTTGATGTCCTCATGCCCGATTTGGACCTGTTTGGCGAGAAGGCCACGCGCGCAGCAACTGGCAGCAAGGCCGGGCGCCCTCGGGTGCCCCTGCGTGTCATGATCTCTTTGCTTTACCTCAAGCACGCCTTCAATGAATCCGATGAAGGCGTTGTGGCACGCTGGGCAGAGAGCCCACGCTGGCAGTTCTTCTCGGGCTGCGCCTACTACGAAGATCGCCTGCCCTGCGACGCCACCACCTTGGTGAAGTTTCGCCAACTGCTGGGCGAAGAGGGGGTGGAGGAATTGCTGGCGCAGACCATCCTCGTTGCTATTGATTAGGGTTTGATTGCATCGCAAGAACTCACTCGGGTCATTGTGGATTCCACGGTGCAGCACAAAGCCATTGCCCACCCCACTGACAGTCGGCTGCTAGAGACTGCTCGCAGCAAGTTGGTGCAAGCGGCCAAGGACGCGGGCATAGCGCTCAAACAAACCTTTGCCAAAGAAGGCAAGGTGCTTAGCCACAAAGCCTCACGCTACGCCCATGCGCGCCAGTTCAAGCGCATGCGCAGCAGCATCAAACGCCAGAGCACCATTGTGGCGCGCCTAGGCCGAGAGATAGCGCGCAAAGCCAGTGCCATCACCACTATCGGCGCTGCCGTGCAGCAGGCGCTGGCTGACAGCTTAGGCAAGGGGGTACGCCTAGTGGCTCAAAGCGGCCAGCGCAAAGCCACGGGTGGCCAGCCCAAGCTCTATGCTTGGCATGCGCCTGAAGTGGGCTGCATCAGCAAAGGCAAGGCCAAGACACCTTACGAGTTTGGGGTCAAGGTCGGCATTGCCAGCACACTCAGGGGCAATCTGATCGTGGGGGCCAGAGCGTTTCATGGCAACCCCTATGACGGGCATACGCTGCATGAACAGCTCGAACAGGCCAGCATCTTGATGGAAGACAGGCACATCAAACCCACAAGCGCCTTTGTTGATCTGGGCTACCGAGGGGTAGATGCAGACAACCCATCCGTGCGTATTATTCATCGGGGCAAATTCAAGCGTATCAGTGAGCAAGAGAGAGGGCAGCTCAAGCGGCGCCAGGCCATTGAACCCATCATCGGCCACCTCAAAAGCGATCACCGTATGGGGCGCTGCTATCTGAAGGGGCAGCTGGGTGACAGCATGAACGCGGTACTCGCTGCTGCGGGCTACAACATCCGCTGGCTGCTGCGCCAAATCGTCAAGAAGGGCTTGACCTTTCTTGAGCAGTTTTTTTGTGCCTGCAAAAAGTGGGGCTGCAGGCAGCCTCAGCATGCAAGCATCTGCTGCAAACGCTCCAATCATGGTTAAGGCTTGCCTGCACACCTGTCATGGCGGGCAGCTAAACCCCATCAGACACTAGGCCATGGCAGGGAAATGAATAAATAAGGGGCGACAAATTAGGGGCGACTATGTAAAAAACATGGCACCAAAATCGCCGTGTGTTGCATGCATCGGTGCTGATTCCAGGCAACTAGCGAAAGCGCGGATCATCGGCCTCGGGCGTATGGCCTGTTTCAGACTGGGCTGCGGGGGCACTAAAACGCACATCGACTTCGGCCACGCCCTGTTCCTGCGCCTGTACCTTAGCCACATGGGCATAGATAGCGTGAATCAGGTTTTGACAGCCTTCGCGCGTCAGCGCAGAAATGTGGTGCACCGGAGGCATATCGGCCAGCTTGATTTTCATCGCTTTGGCGTAGCGTTTTTTAAAGTCGGCAACGCGCGCCTCGCGCGCTTCGGCGGGCACCATATCGAGCTTGTTGAGCACAATCCAACGCGGTTTGGCGTAGAGTTTTTCGTCGTATTTTTTCAGCTCGCCCACAATGGCTTTGGCCTGTGCCACGGGGTCCACCGCTTCGTCAAACGGTGCCATATCGATCACATGCAGCAATAAACGGGTGCGCTGCAAATGGCGCAAAAATTGATGCCCCAGGCCTGCACCCTCGCTGGCGCCTTCAATCAGGCCCGGAATATCAGCCACCACAAAACTTTGCTCGGGGCCCACACGCACCACGCCCAGATTGGGGTGCAAGGTGGTAAAGGGGTAGTCTGCAATTTTGGGGCGAGCATTGCTCACCGCCGCAATAAAAGTGGATTTGCCAGCATTGGGCATACCCAGCAGACCTACATCGGCCAGCACTTTCAACTCTAATTTGAGCGATTTTTTTTCGCCTGACCAGCCTGGGGTTTTCTGCCTAGGGGCGCGATTGATGGCCGACTTAAAACGCAAATTGCCAAAACCACCATCGCCGCCTTTGGCGATCAGAATTTTCTCGCCCGGGGTCAGCAGCTCATACAGCTGCTCGCCCGTTTCTGCATCGCAAAAAATCGTACCGACAGGCACTTTCAGTGTGATATCGTGGCCAGCTCCGCCAAACATATCGCTGCCCATGCCATGCTCGCCGCGGCCTGCCTCATGGCGTTTGCTATAGCGGTAATCCACCAAGGTGTTGAGGTTGACATCAGCCACCGCCCACACATGGCCGCCACGGCCGCCATCGCCGCCATCGGGGCCGCCAAATTCTTTGTATTTCTCGTGGCGAAACGAGACGCAGCCATTGCCGCCGTCGCCGGCAAAAATGTCGATATAGGCTTCATCTACAAATTTCATGGCTAACCCCTTGTGCCGGCGCGCTTGCCAGCCGTTAAAAACAACAAAGCCCCGCTGCCAGCAGCGGGGCTTCCACGCGAAGCGCAGCTTAAAAATTAAGCAGCGATCGGCGTAATAACCACTGTGTGCTTGTTCAAAGCACCTTGGTGGCGGAAAGACACCACGCCATCAACCAGCGCAAACAAGCTGTGATCGCGACCACAACCGACATTGTTGCCAGGGTGGAATTTGGTGCCGCGCTGGCGCACGATGATAGAGCCAGCAGTGATGGTTTGGCCGCCGAATGCCTTGACGCCGAGCATCTTAGGGTTCGAGTCGCGACCGTTGCGCGTGGAGCCGCCGCCTTTTTTTTGTGCCATGGTGTTTTACTCCTTGCGAATTATTTACCGGCGTTGATGGTAGAGATTTCTACCTCAGTGTAGTTTTGGCGATGGCCTTGGCGCTTTTGGTAATGCTTACGGCGGCGCATTTTGAAAATGCGAACTTTTTCGCCACGGCCGTGAGCCACGACCTTAGCCACCACAGAAGCACCAGATACGAGGGGCGCGCCTACTACCAAGTCTGCACCGTTACCAACGGCCAGCACTTCGGTGAAAGAGACATCACCACCCACATCCGCAGCGATCTGTTCTATTTTCAATTTATCGCCAGCGGCAACGCGATACTGCTTGCCACCAGTTTTTATGACTGCGTACATGAGAAATTTCCTAAAAAACACGCTTTGTACCAAACCATTTTGGCGCAAAGAGCCCCAGATTGTAGTCCATGTCGGGAGTTTGTGCAATGATGGTAGCCATACCGCGACCCTTGGGCGGGGGACTAGCTAATGAGTGGGTTTGCGCTTTGCACTGGGCGTTGAGAGCGAGCGATAACTCTGCTAATGTGAGATGGTAGCTAAACTCGGTATAATTGCGGATTCCTTTCTGGGTGTACGACCTGCTCTTTTTGCGGAAGAGTGTGGGACGATTCAAGCTGGCTCACGATAGGATGAGTCAAATAGCTTAATCTCGGCGTTGATGTAAAGAGCTGGGTGTTAATGTCAAATTGATATCGACAGCGCCTGGTGCAGTACGGCGAATCGGAATTCGTGCCGCAGTCGATAGCGGACCAAGCTGTTTTTAAGCAAACAAATGCGAAGTGGCTACGCGCCTTGCCGTGTGGCGAATAGTGGCGTGGCCTTGTGCTACGCCTTCCTGATAAAAATTGCATCCATGTATGCACACCATTCTTGATGATTCTTTAAACGCCGCCAAGCGCGTGCTCGAAGCGGCGCTGCTGTGCGCACGCGAGCCCCTGTCTTGGCGCGATATGCACGCCTTGTTTGCGGGCAGTTTAGAACGCCCTCAGCTTGAAGCCATGGTCGAGGCTTTGGTGCGCGAGTGGGATGCCAGCCGTGGGCTGGAGCTGCTGCCTGTGGCTACCGGCTGGCGTTTTCAAAGCCGCGCCGATATCCACCCTTTTTTAGAGCGCCTGCACCCCGAAAAACCGCAACGCTACACCCGCGCCACGCTAGAGACCCTGGCCATCATCGCTTGGCGTCAGCCCTGCACCCGTGGCGATATGGAGGATATTCGGGGTGTGACCATCAATAGCCAAATCATCGACCAACTCAAAGAGCGGGGCTGGATAGAGGTGGTGGGCTACCGCGAGACCATAGGTCGGCCTTCGCTCTTTGCCACGACCAAGCAGTTTTTAGACGATTTGGGCTTGCATAGCCTGGCCGATTTGCCGGCCCTGCAAGCGCCCAATGCCGATGCGCTAGAACGCCTCCAAGGCGCGGCCGAACAAGCCGATGCGTTGGGCGAGTTACAGGCCGCGCTCGAAGCCAAAGGCATGGGGGATTTGTTTGTGGCACCCACGCCTGAAGCCGCAGAACCCGAACAAGGTGCAGCGTCTGATCTGGCTGATATTGGGTTTAATGATGCTGTAAAAAAAGAAGCTACTCAGGCAGCTTTTACGCCAGAAAATGGCAAAAACACCATTAAAAATGCGGAGGCTGAATCTGCGCCTTCTTTAAGGCCATTTCCCGATGCCGAGGGTGCGGTTTAAGCCTGCCCTTGATTCTTACCCTTTTTCGATTTCTGCTGGCGTGGCCAGTTGCTGTTTATTTTTGATGCGCAAGCGTTTGCGCGATTTGCTATGACCAATGAAGACCAAACCCCCCTCTTGCCACCCACTGCCCATGCAGACGAAGGCGCCGCCGCCAAGCCAGCACGCAAACGCGCGCCGCGCAAAACTGCTGTGAAAGCCGCGGCTGAAGTGGAGAGCACAGCAGCAGATGCGCTTGCGCCAACTGCCCTGCGCGATGAGGCGGAGTCTGTGGCCCAAGAACCCAAGGCCAAGCCCGCCCGCAAAACCCGCGCCAAAAAAGCGCCTGAGGTGGATGTAGCAGCTGTGGCAGATGTGGCAGATGTGGCAGATGTGGCAGATGTGGCAGATGTGGCAGATGTGGCAGAGGTCACCCAAGTGGCAGAAGTTGCTATGGCCGCAGTGCCCTTGGTGCAGACACCAGAGCCAGAGGGTGCCAGTGCCGAAATCGGGGCGCTAACCCAAGAGCAAACCCATGCCCCCGTACAAACCGAAAAGCGCCGAGGTCAGCGCGGCGAGCCGCGTGCGGCCAATCGCGGCAAACAGGTGCCCATCAGCGATGAGCCCGTGGAAGCTTTGGCTTTTGGCGACATCATCGCAGGGGTGCTGGATGTTGAAGAATCGCCCGACGCGCCAGGTTTTCCGAAACGCGTATTGCCGCCTCAGCCTGAATTGCCCAAGCTGCACAAAGTGCTGGCGCAGGCGGGTTTGGGTTCGCGCCTAGAGATGGAACGCATGATTGCCGATGGGGCGATTTCGGTGAACAACCAGCCCGCCCATGTGGGCCAGCGCATCCAATGGGGCGACAAAGTGCGCGTCAAAGGCAAGCTGCTGCGCCTCAACATTGCGCCGCCCATGCCGCGCGTGCTGGCCTACCACAAGCCTGCGGGCGAAGTGGTCACGCATGACGACCCGCAAAACCGCCCCACGGTGTTTCGCCGCCTGCCGCGCCTGCAGCAAGGCAAATGGCAATCGGTGGGGCGTTTGGATTTGAATACCGAGGGCTTGCTGCTGCTCACCAGCTCAGGCGAGTTGGCCAACGCCATGATGCACCCCAGTTTTGGCCTGGAGCGCGAATACGCCGCCCGTGTGCTGGGTGCGTTGACGGCGGAGGAGAAAGAGCAATTGCTCGCTGGTATCGAACTAGAAGACGGCCCGGCGCAATTTGGCTCCATCAGCGATGGCGGCGGCGAAGGCGCGAACCAGTGGTACCAAGTCACCATCAACGAAGGCCGCAACCGCGAGGTGCGCCGCATGTTTGAAACCTTGGGTCATGCTGTTAGCCGCCTGATACGCATCCGCTATGGTGTGGTGCAGCTGCCGCGTGGCCTGCGCCGAGGCTTTTATATGGAGCTGGGCGAATACGATGTCAAAGCCCTGATGGAAGCCGCTGGCATGAGCACGCACGAACGCAAAGGCCCGCTCACCCGCATTGACCCCAAACGCGAACAAGCGCGCTCGCGCGGTCTGCGCCGTGCCCAGCCTAGGCCTGAGGATATGGAGCAAGATTTTTCAGCCGATGACGCCGACGGCTGGGATGGCTATGACGAGCAAGCGCCTCAGGAAAATCCCAATCAGTCTGCAGGCCAAGAGCACAGCGGACATCAAGGCCAGGCTGAAGACGGGCAAGAGCCGCGCTTCCGCCGCACGCCCTTTGGGCGTAAGCGTCCGGCTGGCTCTCAGGGCAAGGGCCAGCGCCGCGATCAAAGGCAAGGACAAGGACAAGGGGGGCAGGGTGGTCAAGGCGGCAGTCGCCAAGATGGTGGGCGCGACTCTCCACGAGAGCAACGCGAACCGCGTGACCAGCGCCAACCTGGCCCACAACGCGATCGCCGCGACCCGCGCGATAACCGCGATAACCGCGATACACGCATGCAGCAGGGGCAGGCGCGCCGCCATGATGCGGATGATGAGTTCAGCCAACGCGGTGTCAGCCACGAAAGCCCGTTTGAGGCCAAGGCCAGCCGCAAGCGCATTTTCTCCAGTGGCAACCAAGTGCCCGACATCATCAAAGCGCAACGCAGCGGTGCAGGCGCAGGTGGTGGTCAACGCAGCGGCGGTGGCCAAGGCGGCATAGACCCCATGCGTACCAGCCTAGGCTTTATCGGTGGTGATAGCTACCGTAGTGGCAATAAGCGCGGCAGTGGTAGTGCTTTTGGCAGCCAACGCAATAGCGGAGGCGGTGGCGGTTTTGGCGGCCAACGCAGTGGTGGCAGTGGTGATAGCGGAGGCGGTTTTGGTGGCAATCGCAGTGGTGGCGGTCAGCGCGGTGGCGGTCAGCGCGGTGGCAGCGGTGGCGGTGGTTTTGGTGGTCAACGCGGTGGCGGTCGTGGCCGTAGTGGTCGTTAAGCTAGAAGCCCTAGTGTCCTTACCGCGCAAGAGAGACCGCTTTCGGCGGTTTTTTTACTGTTTGGGGATTTAGTTCGCCATGTCGCGCTGCAACTGTTGCACCAAGTCGATGTAGCGCTGCATGGCAGTGCCTGTGTCGATCCCGTGCAGTTTTTGCCAAGTGTCCCATTTGGCGCGTGCCACGATGTCGGTAAACCCTGGCTGTGTTTCGGTGTTGTCACCTACCGTGGCTTGTTTATAGAGCGAGTACAAACCCAGCAAGTGTTGCGGGGCGGGTTTCTCTGGTAATTGTTTAGACGCAACGACGGCTTGTTCAAATTCGGCGTTCAGTGAGCTCATAGGGAAGTCTTTCTTGATTGCTTTGAATGGATCAACACACTATAACTCCGGTAGCAAAAACCGTTTTTGAACGCCTGAGCGCTAAAAACCTTAGATTTTTCGGAAATGCTGCTGTTTGATTCAAGGCAAATCAGTAAGGCCAGCCTGTGCTTATAGTCCCCCTGCACCTGCTGCTTTGTGCGCTGCTTGCCCAAGCAGCAGGGCCGTCGTTTTTTTAACGGAGACAAAAATAATGGCTAAGACCAAAGACTATCGCCTAGGCGAGTTCACCTACCCCCGTGGCTGGTTCATGATCGCAGAAGACAAAGAGCTGAATACGCACAAGCCCCTGGCGGTGCGCTTTTTTGGCCAAGACTTCGCGCTTTACCGTGGCATGGCCACCGGCAAAGTGGTGTTGTTAGATGCCTATTGCCCGCATATGCAAACCCATTTGGGTGCGCACAACACCACCAGCTATGTGGTGTTAGACAACAACGGCACCAATATCGTGGGTGACGACATCGTTTGCCCCTACCACGGCTGGAAATTTGGCCCTGATGGCGCTTGCAACGATATCCCTTATCACGATGGCCCCATTCCGGCCGCTGCCCGCGTAAAAAGCTGGTTGGTGCAAGAGAGCATGGGCGCGATTTGGGTGTGGTTTGACCCCGAAGGCGGCCAGCCTGATTACCCCGTGCCTAGCTTGCCCGTAGGCGAAGGCGCGTGGGTGCGCCCTGGTTACGACCACCTGGGTACGCTGGATATGCACCCCATGGAAGCGGTGGACAACATCGCCGATTACGGCCATTTCAGCCCGATTCACGGCTCTACCACGCAGGGTTTTGAAAACGAATTCCACAAGCACGAAGCCATTCAACGCATGCGCGGCCCGCACCGCACCCTGACTGACCCCAATACGGGCGTTTCCGCCGTGTTGCACACCATCACCAAATATGTAGGCCCCGGTGCCTTGCAATCGCACATGACGGGCATGTTTGACTCTTACTTGGTGATCAACCACACCCCTGTGGAAGACGGCAAAGTCAAGGTTTGGCACGGTTTGTGGGTGAAATCACCAACAGGTCAGCCCACAGTAACGGCCATTGACAAAGTGCTGGGGCAGCAGTTCCAACAAACCGCCTTGACTGCCTTTTCGCAAGACTTTGAGGTTTGGAGCCAAAAAGCTGCCAACATCAACGGCATGTATTTGCCCAGCGATGGCGCTTTTGTGCGCGCCCGCGCTTGGTACAAACAGTTCTACAACCCCCGTGCCAAGTACGAGGAATACGAAGAGCAGTTTGAAGGCCCAGTCTATGTGCCCCGTGGCACCGAGCCTTACACCGTGCCAGGCAAAACCCTGTAAGCGCAGCCCTGCGTTTGCCATGCAAGCCCCTCTTTCGAGGGGCTTTTTGATGACGGTAAGGCGAGAGCTCAGAGGACTTAAAACTAGGCATATCGCCCAAGCTAGGGCTTATACTTAGCCCCGCTTGAGTGGGTTTTATTTTTAAAACCCGCAGTCATTCGGCAAGCTAAACAGGAGACAAAAATAATGGCTAAGACCAAAGACTATCGCCTAGGCGAGTTCACCTACCCCCGTGGCTGGTTCATGATCGCAGAAGACAAAGAGCTGGATACGCACAAGCCCCTGGCGGTGCGCTTTTTTGGCCAAGACTTCGCGCTTTACCGTGGCATGGCCACCGGCAAAGTGGTGCTGCTTGATGCCTACTGCCCGCATATGCAAACCCATTTGGGTGCGCACAACACCACCAGCTATGTGGTCTTAGACAACAACGGCACCAATATCGTGGGTGACGACATCGTTTGCCCCTACCACGGTTGGAAATTTGGCGCCGATGGCGCGTGTAAAGAGATTCCTTACCATGATGGCCCCATCCCTGCCGCTGCCCGCGTAAAAAGCTGGTTGGTGCAAGAGAGCATGGGCGCGATTTGGGTGTGGTTTGACCCCGAAGGCGGCCAGCCTGATTACCCCGTGCCCAGCCTACCCATTGAAAATGACGCGTCTTGGGTTCGCCCCAGTTACGACCACCTAGGTTCGCTGGATATGCACCCTATTGAAGCGGTGGACAACATTGCCGACTATGGGCACTTCGACATCATCCACGGCTCTACCACGCAGGGTTTTGAAAACGAGTTTCACCAACACGAAGCCATTCAACGCATGCGCGGCCCACACCGCACACTGGTTGATCCCAATACGGGCGTATCGTCGGTCTTGCATACCATCACCAAATATGTAGGCCCTGCCGCACTGCAGTCGTATATGACGGGTATGTTTGAGTCTTATATCGTCATCAACCACACCCCCATTGAAGACGGCAAGGTCAAGGTCTGGCACTCCCTCTGGGTGAAAGCGCCGACGGGACAGCCTACCGTGACAGCCATTGATCGCGTATTGGGTAAGCAATTTCAGGAAACTGCGCTCACCGCCTTCGCGCAAGACTTCGAGGTTTGGAGCCAAAAAGCTGCCAATATCAACGGCATGTATTTGCCCAGCGACGGCGCTTTTGTGCGCGCCCGCGCTTGGTACAAACAGTTCTACAACCCCCGTGCCAAGTACGAGGAATACGAAGAGCAGTTTGAAGGCCCAGTCTATGTGCCCCGTGGCACCGAGCCCTACACCGTAGCCAGCTAAGGAATGCGCTAAGCACTACCCGCCCCTCTTTGGAGGGGCTTTTTTATGGCTAAGTTTTATTGCTATAGTCAGCCCCTCTTATGCAAACCCCACTCGTTTTCATCACCGGCGCCTCTAGCGGCATAGGCCAGGCTTTGGCCGCTGAGTTTTACCGCCAAGGCTGGCGTTTAGGCCTAGTGGCGCGCCGCGCTGATGCCATACACGATTGGGCGCAAGAACAAGAACTCGATGCCGCTCGCTACGCGGTGTATGCCGCCGATGTGGCCGATAGCGACAGCATCGTCGCCGCAGGGCAGGCTTGTATGGCCGCCCAAGGCCTGCCCGATATGGTGATAGCCAATGCCGGCGTGGGTTATGGCATGGACAGCCGCGCGCGTGAAGATATAGACAGCTTTGCCGCCATGCTGCAGGTCAATAACATCGGCATGGCCGCCACCTTTCACCCTTTTATCGCCGCCATGCAGCAGCGCGGCAGCGGCAAATTGGTAGGCATAGCCAGCGTGGCGGCGATTCGTGGTTTAAAAGGCCATGGCGCGTATTGCGCCAGCAAATCTGCCGTGGTGGCTTATTGCGAAAGCCTGCGCCTGGATTTACACGGCAGCGGCGTGCAGGTCACAGCGCTGTTACCGGGCTATGTGGCGACGCCCCTAACCAGTAAAAACAGCTACGGCATGCCCTTTATGCTTTCCGCCGCCGAATTTGCCGCGCGCAGCTACCGTTTTTTGGCAGGCCAGGGCAGCTATGGCGTCATTCCTTGGCAAATGGGCGTGGTCGCCAAACTGCTGCGCATCTTGCCCAATGGCCTGTACGATGCCATTTTTGCCAAACGCGGCACCAAAAAACGCCAAAGTGAAGGCGGTGGGCAGTGAGCGGCCTGCTGCCAAATTTGCTCACCATCAGCCTAGGGGCGGCGGCAGGCGCTTGCCTGCGTTGGGGCTTGGGGCTGGCGGCTTTGCGTTTTGCCTCGCCTTGGCCCTTGGGCACGCTGGCGGCCAATTGGCTGGGCGCCTATGCCATTGGTTTAGCAGCGGCCTATTTTGCGGCGCATAGCGAACTGTCCCCAGCCTATAAATTGCTGATTGCCACAGGTTTTTTGGGTGGCTTGACCACTTTTTCGACTTTCTCGCTGGAGGCCGTGCAACTGCTGCAGACGGCACGCTACGCGGACTTTGCCACGCATTTTGCCCTGCACACCATCGGCTGCATGCTGCTTACGGTGCTGGGTATGGCCAGCTACAAAGGGGCACTGGCATGAACGCGCAGACCCAGCCCTTGCGCATCAACGCGCGCCAACGCGACATGCTCAGCCATATGGGGCTGCCCATGCTGGGCTGGCCTGCGGCGGCTGAGCCACCAGCAGCTCTTACCCCCAGCCGCAGCGCCCAACCCAGCGCAGCCCCAGCCTTATTGGTGGACACCATGGATCCCGCCGTGCGCCGCATGCGTTTGGGCGCGGTGAGGCGAGAGGTGGGGAATTTTTCCGAAGAAGAGGTAGAAACACCGAGAAACGCTGCCCAAGTCGCTATAGAAAATGTAGTTCCCTGCCAGGCATTGGGTGATCAGCCTAGGTTGTGGACTTTGCAAGGCGAACTAACGGACAGGGTTGGCGTGCAAGCTTTGCTGCTGGTGTGCGAGCCTTCGGCAGATGCCAATCACTTTCCTTTAGACGAGGATGCGCTGGTTTTGCTGCGCAATATGTTGCAAGCGCTGGCTTGGCCTGTGGTACAAGTTGTGCTGGCGGAGCTACCCAGCACAGAAGCCCTTGAAGCTGCCCAAGCCATCGGCACTCATGGCGCCGCCGCGCACTGGCTGGCGTGTTTGGAGACTTGGCAGCCTGCTGCAGTGTTGTTGCTGGGGCGCAGTGCGTGCCGCCAAGTTTTGGATGTAACTCAGGATGTCGGTTTGAGCCGTTTGCGTGAACAAAACTTTACTTTGGCAGGCAGGCTGGTGAGGGCGAGTTACCCTCTGAGCTATTTATTGCGAAATCCTAGCGCGAAGTCGAAGGCTTGGCACGACTGGCTTGCGCTCAAATGGGCGTGGGCTGATGGGGTGAAATCGGAGATGACAGGCTAAATTTTTTCTGGGTTTGCATTTCTAGCGTGTAAAGTCGGACTGGGCTTGGATACGGAGACTTAGAAATTTTCAGATAATTTTCATATCCCAAGCCTAAAGTTCCTCGGCGCGTAGAAACCCTTGCGCTTTCTGCTTTACATATTTTGGAAGAAATCCCATGAAAAACCTGATGATCGCTGCTGTTGCTGCTATTGTTTCTTTGTCTGCTGCTGCTACCAGCGTTTCTGCTGAACACGCTGCTGCTAAAGCTGCTCCTGCTGCTGAAGTGAAAGCTGCTGCTCCTGCTGCTGCTCCTGCTCCTGCTGCTGAAGTGAAAGCTGAAGCGAAAGTTAGCAAAAAAGCGAAAAAAGCGAAAAAAGCGAAAAAAGTTAAAGCAGCTGCCCCAGCTGCTGCTGCCCCAGCTGCTGCTGCGTCAGCTTCTAAATAATTAGCAGTTCGCGGTTATTTTTGAACCTCGACGGCCCTTGGTTGTGGTGGCGTACGCCCACCATACCAAGGGTTTTTTCATATAGGCTTCGGGTCTTCTCGTGAAAGAGTGTGGAAATGAATATCCTATTGGTTGAAGACGATTTAATGGTGGGCAAAGCCCTGTTGCAAAGCCTCCAACGCCGCCAGTGGCAGGTGCAATGGCTGCGCCGCGCAAGCGATGCGCAAGAGCGCCTGAAAACCGAAGCCTTTGATTTGCTATTGCTCGATTTGGGGCTCCCAGATGAAGACGGCATGGAAGTGCTCAAAAGCCTGCGCGCCCGTGGCAGCACCCTGCCCGTCATCATCGTCACCGCCCGCGATGCGGTAGAGCAGCGCGTGCTGGGCTTGCAAGAAGGAGCCGACGACTATGTCTCTAAACCCTTCGACATGGAGGAGCTTGCCGCGCGCATCTTGGCCGTTGTGCGCCGCAACCATGGCAACGCCAGCAACACCATTCAGCACGGGCCGCTTAGCTTAAACGCGCAAGCGCATACCGTGCACTGGCATGGCAAGCCCGTCAAGATTTCGAAAAACGAGTTTGTGATTTTGGAAATGCTGGTGCGCCGCCAAGGCATGGTCTGGACCAAAGAGCAGATTGAGCAACGCATACACGGCCTGGGCAGCGAGGTCGAGAGCAATACGGTCGAGGTGTATATCTATAACCTGCGCAAAAAGCTCAGCTCGGAATTTATTCAAAACATGCGCGGCGTGGGGTATTTCCTCAAACCTGAAGCCTAGGAAACCCCGTAAAACCCGCTTTCGGATCTGCTATTCCAGCGGTCGCCGAAAAGGGTTTTTAGCGGTTTTATGAGGGTGTTGTTATGCGTTCTATCAAAGCCAATCTGACGCGAGATTGGCTCATCATTAGCTGTTTATTGTTGGCCTCCGTGGTAGTGGCCATCTACAGCTTTACGCAAGTGCGTGCGCGCCAAGTTTTAGACCGCCAATTGCAGCAATTCGCCCACCTGATGGTGGTGCACGATTTAGCCAGCGATAGCCAAGAGGGTGCAGACCAGCCCGCCTTGCCTGAAAATTTGATGGTACGGCAATGGCGCCAAGGCGCGAGTACAGCCTATGTCTCGCACCCAGAACAATTCAAAATCCCCTTCGATTTGCCGCAGGGCTTTAGCACGGTGCAAGTCAAGAGCGCGGGCTCCAGCACGCAGATGCGGGTGTATGCCTTGAAGTCTGGTAAATCCATGATTCAGGTGGCTGCGCCTTTGGCTGAGCGTGACCTGTTGTCGCGCGAATTGGGTGAGGCATTATTGCTGCCCGTGATCGTCATCCTGCTGGTTTTTATGGGGATTTTTCGCTGGCGCATGCGAAAAGCCCTTGATCCCCTGCAGCGTCTGCACGAAGACATCGCGGTGCGCAAAAATGGCTGGAAGCAAGGGCTGGATGAAGAGGGGCTACCAGCAGAGTTAGCCGCACCCGTGCAAGCGATCAACCAATTGGTGCAGCGTTTGTTCAAAAACATGGAGCTGCAACAGCACTTTATCGCCGATGCCGCGCACGAATTGCGTACACCGCTGACCGCCTTGCGTTTGCAGCTGGGCAATCTGCAGCAAAGCTTGAGCCAAGACCAGCAGGACGAGAGCGCAGAATCCCTGCAAGAAATGACCAGAGGCATCAACCGCGCCACCCGTCTGGTCGAACAACTGCTGCAGTTGGCGCGGCTGCAGCACCAAGGTCAAACCTATCAAGCCGAGGCTGCGGACATCGTGCCCCTGATTCATAAAACCATGGCCGAGCTTTCGGGCTTTGCCGCTGCCGCCAATATGGAGCTGGCCTACGAAGGCCCAGACCATGCTAGAGCCATGGTCTACCCCTTTGCACTGCGCATTTTGTTAGAGAACCTGCTGCAAAACGCCTTCAAATACGGGCAAAGCGGTGCTGTGGTACAGGTCTGCTTGGAATTGCCAGAGCGCGAGCTGGCCTCAGATGTGGCCGAGCTGTGGGAGGCCATGCACCCCGTCGCGCAGGGGCAAACCCAGAGCGACCACCCCGATGCGGCCCCGCAAAAACATACTTGGGTGCTGAGCATCACCAACGAAGGCAGTGGCATCGATCCAGCTTGGCACCCGCGTATTTTTGAGCGATTTTTCCGCCTCAGCGAACACCAAAACCTGCCCGGCTCGGGCTTGGGTCTGCCCATCGTGCGCGAAATTGGCCGCCTGCATGGCAGCGAAGTATTTTTAGAAGCCCTGCACGAAGGTGCAGAGCAGCCTGGGCTGCGCATAGGGTTAGAGCTACCAGGTGCTCTCGAGGGCTCCAAAGTGCCTAGCGATCACGACATGGCGCAAGCGGATGCGGAGACGCAGCAATCGACACCACTAGCCTACAGTCAGCACGCATAGCTATTAAAAAAGTAGCTGCTTAGGCAAGTTTTACACACTAGAATGCAAAAAAACTATAAGAATGCTTTCAAGACCTACCAAAATCACGAGGAGACTGCCTCATGAGCACCGGCATCGCTAGTGGTCCTCGCCCTCACATGAACCCAGGGGCAGCAAGCATCGCCCTAGCAGGTGGCTGCTTTTGGTGCCTCGAAGGTGCATTTGCCGCCCTGCGCGGCGTGCAGGCGGTGGAATGCGGCTATAGCAATGGTCAGCCGCCGCCCATCACTTATGAGCAAGTGTGCACAGGCCAAACGGGGTGCGCCGAAGTGGTGCTGCTGCAATACGACAGCATGCAAATTGCCTGCGCACAATTGCTGGAAGTGTTTTTTGCCCTGCACGACCCCAGCACGCGCAACCGCCAAGGCGCCGATGTCGGCACGCAATACCGCAGCGGCATTTATTACACCCAGCCCGAGCAAGCTGAGGCGGCTCAGGCTGCCATCGCGCAATTGGCCGCGCAAGGGATAGTCGCCACTACTGAGATCCTGCCCCTAGCCCATTATCAGGCTGCAGAGGCCTATCATCAGGGCTACGCTGCACGCAACCCGCAGCAGCCCTACTGCCGCCTCGTAGCCTTGCCCAAACTAGCCAAGGCCAAGGCGCAATTCGGTGCGTGGATGGCTGCGGGCTAGGCTGGATTGGCTGGATTGGCTGGATTGGCTGGATTGGCTGGACTAGCGCGCGTTTCATGGGGGGGGTGGCGCTGCCGCGCACAATATCTAGGATGAAGGGCGATAGAATGCCCAGATCCATCCAATCCCGCCTCGCCAACGATCGGTGGTGGCCACGCAGGGGGGGTGTTTTTTTGAAAGAATGGCCAAGCAAGCCCATGACGAATTTTGCAAGTGAACTCGATGCGCTCAAGGCATACACCACCGTTGTTGCTGACACCGGGGATTTTCAGCAAATTGCGCAGTACCAGCCACAAGATGCGACCACCAACCCTTCGCTGATTTTGAAAGCGGCGCAAAAGCCTGAATACGCCCAGCTGGTGCAACAGGTCAAAAGCCGTTTTGGCAGCCGCGCGCTGGATGAGCAAGTCGATCGCCTGCTGGTGGATTTTGGCTGCGCGATTTTGCAAACCATTCCAGGCCGCGTTTCTACCGAGGTGGATGCCCGCTTGTCGTTTGACACCATGGCCACCTATACCCGTGCCGAACGCATCATCGAGCTGTACGAGGCGCAAGGCATAGCGCCCGATCGCGTGCTGATCAAAATCGCTGCCACTTGGGAAGGCGTGGAGGCTGCACGCAAGCTCGAAGCGCGCGGTATTTCCACCAACCTCACCCTGCTGTTTTCTTTTGCCCAAGCCGTGATTTGCGGCCAAGCTAAGGTGCGTTTAATTTCCCCTTTTGTTGGACGAATTTACGATTGGTATAAGGCCAAAGCAGGCGCTGCTTGGGACGAGTCGGCCATGGCAGGCAGCCAAGACCCTGGGGTGCAGTCGGTCAGCCGCATTTACCAGCACTACAAACACTTTGGCATCCAGACCCAAATTATGGGCGCGAGCTTTCGCAATATCGGCCAAATCACGGCCTTAGCCGGCTGCGATCTGCTGACCATAGCTCCCGAATTGTTGGCGCAATTGCAAGCAGCGTCTGCCCATATAGCCGAGCCTGCGCTGAGTGTGGCCGCCGCGCGTGCTGCCGCGATTGAGGCCGTCAATTACGATGAAGCGGCTTTCCGTTTTGCGCACAATGAAGACGCCATGGCCAGCGATAAATTAGCCGAAGGCATACGCAGCTTTGTGGCCGATGGGCGTAAGCTCGAAGCCCTTTTACAACCATAAATTTTAAGTACGATTTTGGCAAATAACGGCGTAAAAGCTGCCTGGGCAGCTCCTGAAAAAGTAGTAAATCTGGGGCGTTCCTGCGTGGATTTACCGGCTTGGCAAGCCCTGCGCGAGCACTATCAAAGCGCCATGCCTGGTAGCTTTGATTTGCGCGCGGCTTTTGCCGATGACCCTGAGCGCTTTCGTGCGCTCAGCCTGCAAGCGCCCCATGTGTTTGCCGATTTATCCAAAAACTACCTCACGCGCCAAACGCAGGCGCTGCTGACTGAGCTGGCCGTGCAATGCGATTTGCCCGCCAAACGCGAGGCGATGTTTAGCGGCGCAGCCATCAACCAAACCGAAGGTCGGCCGGTACTGCACACAGCGCTGCGCCGTCCAAACGACGAGCTGAGGGGCGATTTGGCTGAGGTGGCGAGTACGCGCGAGGCTTTTTTGGCCTTTGCCGAACAGGTGCGCGCCCAGCCGCAGATCACCGACATCGTCAATATCGGCATAGGCGGCTCAGATTTGGGGCCGCGCTTAGCCGTGCAAGCCTTGGCGGATTTCAATACCAGCGGTAAACGCCTGCATTTTGTCGCCAATATCGACGCGCACGAGTTGCTGGAAGTGCTGGCGCAATGCCGCCCCGAGAGCACCTTGTTTTTGATCGCCAGCAAAACCTTTACCACGCTGGAAACCATGACCAATGCACAGACGGCGCTGGCTTGGTTCAAGGCGCAGGGCGGGCAAGATGTGGGCGCACATTTTGTGGGCATCACCACCAATTTGCAGGCTGCGGCCGCGTTAGGCATACGCAGCACCTTCGGCTTTTGGGATTGGGTAGGGGGGCGCTTCTCGCTCTGGTCGGCTATCGGGCTATCCATTGCCATCAGCCTGGGTAAGGCGGGGTTTGAGGCCATGCTGGCGGGGGCACACGCCATGGACGAGCATTTCCGCCATACGCCCTTGGCGCAAAACCTGCCGGTGCAATTGGCTTTGCTTGATGTCTGGCAGCGCAATTTCTGCGGTTTTACCAACCGCACCATCGCGCCCTATCACCACGGACTGCGCCGTTTGGCCGCGCACCTGCAGCAGCTAGAGATGGAAAGCAATGGCAAATGCGTGGATATGCAGGGCCAGCTCTTGCCCGTGGATACCGTGGGTATCGTTTGGGGGCAAGTCGGCAGCAATGGCCAGCACGCGTTTTTTCAGGCCATCCACCAAGGTACGCAAACCATACCCTGCGAATTTATCGCCGTCGCGCGTGCTGAACACGGGCAAGACGCGCACCAAACGCAGTTGCTCGCCAGTGCGCTGGCGCAGGCGCAGGCGCTGATGAATGGCAAACCCAGCCCTGAAGACGGGCATCGCCACTTTGCGGGGAATCGCCCCAGCACTTTTATCTTGCTCGATAGCCTCACGCCTGCCAGTTTTGGCGCCTTGATTGCGCTGTATGAGCACCGCGTGTTTTGCGCGGGCGTGATTTGGGGCATCAACAGCTTTGACCAATTTGGCGTGGAGCTGGGTAAACAGCTGGCACGCGATTTGGCGCCGCGCTTGGCCAGTGGCGATGCCGATGGGCTGGACGCCTCGACTGCGGGCTTGATTGCCAAAATTCGGCAGGCAGACTGAGGGTAAGGCCAGCGCTTGGGCACACTGTCGGTTATTTGCACTTCAAAAAAGTGAGCTGCTCAGGCAGGTTTTCTAAGGAAAACTTGCAAAAACAACCTGAAAAATTCGTTTAAATCCCCGTAAAACGGGCAATCATCCCATTTTTGGGACAATTAGCCAATTTTTAGGAAGATTGCATCGGAATGTGGAACTATTCCATGCCCCGCAAGCGTTTGAACTCGCGGTGTTCAAAGGCGATATAGCCGTCCATCATGGCGCGCCAAGCGCCTTCGGCAATATCAGGGTCTAAGCCTGTTGCCAGCGCCATTTGGCGTACCCGCGCCACGATGAACTCAATGCGCTCCTCGTCCACCACATCGCCGAGATTTTGCTTGATGCGTGCGGCCTGCGCTACATAGCCTTGACGCTGCGCCAATAAAGGAACCAGTACTGCATCAATCGCATCAATGTGGCGGCGCACATCCTGCATATCGTGGCAGTGTTCAACAAAAAGAGACGGTTTACTCATGCGCATGATTGTAGAGGAGCCTGCTGCACCGCCCTCCTTGGAGCAAGACGGATAAGCTTCTAAGCATGCTGTGCAAAGCGGCATGAGGAAGCAGGGATGGGCTTGCGTACAGATATTGATACACTAGCCGCAGATTTTGCTGACCATTTGGTCATGTTTTTTGCATGTTAAGGGTTGCCCCATGATTTCATCTCCTTTGTCTGGCCTCGCTCGTGTTGTGTTGCTGACGGCGTGCTTGCTGGCTTTGGGCGCTTGTAGTAAGAAAGTGGAGCAGGAAGCACCGCCTCGCACCGTCAAACTCTTGACCGTAGGCAACAGTGCGGCATCGGGCCGTGGCGAGACCCTCCCAGGCGAAGTGCGCGCCCGTACCGAAACCAGCCTGGGCTTTCGTGTCGCAGGCAAATTGCTCTCTCGCAGTGCCGAGTTAGGGCAAAGCGTGCACGCTGGGCAAGTGCTGGCGCAACTAGACCCCAGCGATTACCGTCTGGGGGCACAGGCGGCGCAGGCACAGGTGCAAGCGGCCAGTACTGCACGCAATTTGGCTGCGGCCGATCTCAAGCGCTTTACAGCCCTGCGTGACCAGGGATTTATCAGCGGCGCACAGCTGGAAAAATTGCAAGCGCAACTGCAAGCCAACGAAGCCCAACTGCAGCAGGCGCAGGCGCAGGCGCAGGTGCAAAGCCATCAGGTGCAGTATGGCGATTTGACGGCCGACCGGGCTGGCATCATTACGGCGGTATTGGTCGAGCCTGGGCAGGTGCTGACGGCTGGTCAGGCGGTGGTCAAACTGGCGCAAGACGGACCCCGAGATGTGGTTTTTGCCCTGCCTGAGGGCGCGCAAAAAAGCCTGCCTGTGGGTACGGCCGTGACGGTGCGCAGCTGGACTGCCAGCGCAGCCCAGGGCGAGCAGCAATGGACGGGGCGTGTGCGCGAAGTAGCAGCCAGCGCCGATGCCGTGACCCGTACCTTTAGCGCCAAAGTAGCGCTGGACGCCAAACAAGCGCAGGCTCCCGCCCTAGGCAGCACCGTGCGTATCGTGCCGCCAGCGGCAAGCACGCCGCAGCGCATCAGTCTGCCCTTATCAGCCATCAAACGAGAAGCGGGGCAAACCACCGTCTGGGTCTATTCCCCCAAAACCGGTCAGGTGCAGCAGCGCCCCGTGCAAACGGCGGCGATTACAGGAGACACGATTGACATCCAGCAGGGCTTGCAAGCTGGCGAACAGGTCGTCAGTGCTGGGGTGCACACCTTGACCAACGGGCAAAAAGTCCAGCCCTATGAAGGCAAGCCCAGCACCGAAGGCCAGGCGCCCGCCGTGCCTGTAGGAGTGTGATGATGAGCAGCGCTGATCAGAGCACCCCCGCCGATACGCCAGTCGCAGCCGCGCCGCGCGCGGGTTTTAATCTGTCCCGCTGGGCATTGCAAAACGCCCCGTTGACGCGCTATTTGATGATCGTGTTGATGCTCTTTGGCATTGCCACCTACTTTCAACTGGGGCAGGACGAGGACCCCCCCTTTGAATTCCGCGCCATGATGATGCGCGCCTACTGGCCAGGCGCGACTACGCAGCAAATGGCAGATTTGGTGGGGGACCCCCTAGAGAAAACCTTGGCTGAAATCCCCCATGTCAAGCGCGTAGGCACCTATACCAAGCCTGGGGAGATGACGATTTTGTTTGAGGCGGCTGAGGATGTTCGCCCCAGCGAGATTGCCCATATTTGGTATACCGTGCGCAAACATGTCAGCGATACAAAACCCTTTTTACCGCAGGGGGTGCAAGGGCCCTTTGTCAATGATGATTTTGGCGATGTGTTCGGCATTATTTATGCGCTGCAGGCGGATAAAGGCTATAGCCCTGCCGAGCTGAAATACATAGCCGATGGCCTGCGCCTGCGCCTGCTGCGTGTTAAAGATGTGAACAAGGTGCAAATCTGGGGCGCACAGCCCGAGAAGGTCTATGTCAACATCAGCAACCAGCGCTTGGCTAAATATGGCCTAGACACCCAAAGCATCATGATGCAGCTGGGGCAGCAAAACGCCGTGGAAGCCACGGGTCAAGTGCAAACGCCTAGTGATGTGGTGCAAATCCGGGTGGGCGGGCAGTTTCAAGGGATAGAGCAGCTCAAAGCCATGCCGATCAAAGGCTCCAATGGCACTTTGCTGAAACTGGCCGATATTGCCGATGTGGTGCGCGCCTATGAAGAGCCGCTGCCAACGCAAGTGCACTTTAACGGCCAGCCTATGCTGGCACTGGGTTTGTCCATGAGCAAAGGCGGGGATGTCATCCGCTTGGGTAAAAACCTCAATGCTGAAATCGCCGCCATCATGCAAACCCTGCCTGCTGGGGTGACACTGAAAAAGGTACAAGACCAACCTAAGGTGGTGGGTGATTCGGTGCGGGAGTTTATCCACGCGTTAATGGAGGCCGTGGTCATCGTCCTCTTGGTCAGCTTTGTCAGCCTGGGTCTGCACAAGGGTGGGCGCTTTGGCTGGTATGTGGATATGCGCCCGGGCTGGGTCGTGGGTATTTGCATTCCGCTGGTGCTGGCCATGACTTTCATTGGGATGAAATTTTTCGATATTGGCTTGCACAAAATCTCGCTCGGGGCGCTCATTATTGCCCTGGGACTGTTGGTGGATGACGCCATCATCGCCATCGAGATGATGGTGCGCAAGCTGGAAGAAGGCCATACCATGATGGACGCGGCCAGCTACGCCTACGACCACACGGCCAAACCCATGCTGACGGGTACGCTGATTACTGCTGTGGGGTTTTTGCCTATCGGCATGGCGAGATCCATTACTGGGGAATATACCTTTGCGATTTTTGCTGTCACCGTGATTGCGCTGCTAATCAGCTGGGTGGTGTCGGTGTATTTCTTGCCCTATATCGGCGCCTCGCTGCTCAAGGTCAAACCCCATGTGGGCGAGCACAAGGACATTTACGACACCCCTTTCTATCGGCGCTTTCGCCGTGTATTAGAGGCGTGCTTGGTGCACCGCTGGAAGACGGTCTTGGTGACCCTGGGTATTTTTGCCTTCGGGGTGTTTGGCATGGGCAAGGTCGAACAGCAGTTCTTCCCCGACTCCTCGCGCATGGAAATCATGATCGACTACTGGCTGCCCGAAGGCAGCAGCATGCAGGCCAACCAAGATTTGGGCCAGCGCCTAGAGAAAAGCTTGTTGGCCATGGATGGCGTGGACAGCATCGCCAGTTGGATGGGGTCGGGCATCCCGCACTTTTATCTGCCGCATGAACAATTGATGCCGCAGACCAATGTGGGGCAGCTGATGCTGCAACCCAAAACCAAGGCTGACCGTGACCGCCTGCGCGAAGAGCTGCCGCAGTTATTGAATGCGCAATTCCCTGAAGCCCTCACCCGCGTGCGCTTTTTGCCCAGTGGCCCGCCGGTGAAATACCCCGTTGAATTTCGCGTCGTTGGGGCGGACCCCGTCAAACTGCGGGCAATTGCGGATCAGCTCAAAAACATCATGCGCGCCAACCCCAATACGCGCAATGTCAATGACAACTGGAATGAACAGGTCAAGGTGCTGCGCCTAGACATCGACCAGGACAAAGCCCGCGCCTTGGGTGTGAGCAGCCAATCGCTGGCGCAAGCCAGCAATATTTTCTACAGCGGTTCGGCCATTGGCCAGCTGCGCGATCACAACGACCTCATTCCCATTGTGTTGCGCCAGTCGCCTGAGGGCGAGCGCCGCATGAGCGATTTGCCCAATATCTATGTTGCCACCAGTACGGGGCGCAGCATCCCCTTGGCGCAAATTGCCCGCCCCGTGCTCGATTGGGAGCCAGGCGTGATGTGGCGTTTGAACGGAGCGTATGCCATTACCGTCAATGCCGATATTCGTGACGGAATTCAGCCCGCCACCGTGACCGAGCAGCTGCAGCCCCTCTTTGAGGCTGCGCAGAAAACCTGGCCTGCTGACTATCGCCTGCTGGTCGCAGGTGCGGCAGAGATGAGCGCCAATGGCGCGGATTCGATCGCCGCCGGCTTTCCGCTCATGCTGTTTCTGACCTTCACGCTGCTGATGCTGCAACTCAAGAGCTTTAGCCGTTCGGTACTGGTGTTTTTAACGGGCTTTCTGGGTGTGCCTGGTGTGGCCGCAGCGCTGCTGCTGCTGCAGCGTCCCTTTGGCTTTGTCGCGCTTTTAGGCTTTATCGCCCTGTTCGGGATGATTCAGCGTAACTCGGTGATTTTGATTGACCAAATCGAAGAAGAACGCCAGCGCGGCCACATCATGTGGGACGCTATCGTCATCGCCACCATCCAGCGCATGCGCCCAATTGCGCTGACTGCGGCGGCTGCGATTTTGGCCATGATTCCGCTGACGAGCAGTCTGTTTTGGGGTCCGATGGCGGTTGCTATCATGGGTGGGTTGGTAGCAGCTACGGGGCTGACCTTGCTGGCCTTGCCGGCCATGTACGCAGTCTGGATGGATACCGAGCGCAAACTGGTGGAACGCTTTTTCCCGCGGTGGGTCGATAAAACGACGACCGAACGCGTGGTACGCCCTAGCTCAGTGGCGCGTTTGGGGTAGCCGATCCAAGTAAGCCTTAGAATCCGCCTACCTTTAACTTTTTCCAGCCTCTGGATCTACA
>JAMIFN010000139.1:0-28656 GCA_035906235.1 Allobrachymonas sp.
ACAAAGAAAGCCACCAAATCTTTTTAGAGCCAGAAGGCCTCACCACCAACGAGTTTTACCCCAATGGCATTTCCACCAGTTTGCCATTTGATATTCAACTGGCCTTGGTGCGCTCTATGCCCGGGCTAGAAAATGCACGCATTTTGCGCCCAGGCTACGCCATCGAGTACGACTACTTTGATCCACGCAGCCTAAAAAGCAGCTTTGAAACCCAACAAGTACAAGGCTTGTTTTTTGCAGGGCAAATCAACGGTACCACAGGCTATGAAGAAGCCGCAGCCCAGGGTTTGTTTGCGGGCATGAATGCCGCCTTGCAAGTGCAAGAAAAGACCGCCTGGCTGCCACGCCGTGACGAGGCCTACCTAGGGGTTTTGGTTGATGATCTGATTACCAAAGGGGTAACTGAACCTTACCGCATGTTTACCAGCCGCGCGGAGTTTCGTTTACAACTGCGCGAAGACAATGCCGATATGCGCCTAACTGAACAAGGGCGAGTCATGGGCTTGGTAGATGATGCACGCTGGCAGCACTTTAGTCGCAAGCGCGAGGCTATTGCACAAGAGAGCGAGCGCCTGAAAAGTACCTGGGTAAATCCAAAAATCATTGCGCCAGCCGAGGCAGAACGCGTTTTAGGCAAAGCTTTGGAGCACGAATACAGCTTAGGTGAACTACTGCGCCGCCCTAATGTAGGCTACGCCAAGTTGATGGGTTTACAAACAATGGGGGGGCAAACAGCGGCTGCATTGCAGCCAAAACCCTCAACGAACACTGAAAACAAAATCCTTGTTTCACATGAAACCCCTTCATCCCACCTTGTAGGGCTGGATGGGGGTTTGTTACAGGAGGTGCTGGAACAGATTGAGGTTTCCTTCAAGTACGCAGGCTATATCGACAAGCAAAAAGAAGAGGCTGAGCGCTTGAGCGCGCAAGAGAGTATCGCGCTGCCTGTGGATTTTGACTATATGGCGGTGGGTGCTTTATCCATCGAAGTGAGACAAAAACTCACCAAACAAAAACCCGCTACTTTAGGGCAGGCATCTCGCATCAGTGGCGTGACCCCTGCGGCCATCTCCCTTTTACTGATCCATTTGAAGAAAAAAGGGGGGAAGCGATGATGACTCACCATTTAAATATGGCAACACCGTTGCATCAGGGTTTAGATGCCTTGGGTTTGGGTTTGAGCGCCACACAAGAGCAGCAACTGCTGGGCTATGCTGCGCTGATTAGAAAGTGGAATAAGGTTTATAACCTCACCGCCTTGCGTGAACAGGAAGACATCCTCACCCATCATTTACTGGACTGCTTAAGCATCGTCCCAAAGCTGCGCACTTGGGCAGAAGTGCGGCACTCCACGACACCAGCCATTTTGGATGTCGGCTCTGGCGCAGGTTTACCTGGTTTGGTTTTAGCTATTTGTCAGCCTGATTGGCAAATCCACACCGTAGACACTGTGGGCAAAAAAACCGCGTTTATGCAGCAGGTTGTAGCCCATTTGCACTTGAGGTGCGTGCAGGTGCACCATGCTCGGGTGGAAACCTTGGCGCAAAAATCTCCTTTGCGATACAACTTGATTACCAGTCGTGCCTTTTCCTCCTTGGCAGATTTTGTGCAGTCGACGGGTGATATCTTGGCTGATGGCGCGCAGTGGGCCGCCATGAAGGGCAAGACTCCAAGCGTCGAGGAAGTTGCAGCACTTCCATCGGGGGTTCACATAGCGCAGGTGGATCCCTTGCAAGTGCCCAGCCTCGCTGCCGAACGCTGTTTAGTTTGGCTGGAGAAAACCACTTAAGGAGCCTCTGCAGAACCCTTTTTGGATGCGGGCGCTCATCCATCAGGATGGGATGCGAGACTCAAAAACGAGCCATAGCGGGCGTTCTGGTGAGTTTTTTGAACAAAGTAGCTCACCTGGTGGTGAGATGCCAGCGCTGAAAGGGGGTTTTGCAGAGGCTCCTTAAACTAGGCGCTGATAGTAGCCACCATCCAAGCGCTGCGCACGGCCGCTACACTCTAAATTGAACAACATGATTTGCAATTGCGCTGCCGACCAGTGGCTATTTACAAGTAACAGGTCTGGGTGTATGGGATCAAAACCCATGGCTAGCAACAGTACAGCCTCGGTTTCAGCGTTAATTCCGTCCACAGAATTCGTCAGGCTGCCCTGTAAAGCCTGATTGAGCAACCCACTGGTGTTTTTAAGGGTGTTTTCGGTGTTTTTTGTTGGAAAATCTGCCTGGGTTGCTATTCCTTTAATAGCAACAAGGTCTTTCAAATCAAGCCGGTTTGGTAATGCCTGCAGAATATCTTCTGGCGCCTCCACTAGTTGCGCACCTTGTTTAATCAGCGCGTGGCAACCTTTGTACTGCGGCGCGTAAATCGAGCCGGGAAGGGCGAAGACTTCACGATTAGCCTCCATTGCTAAGCGGGCGGTGATTAAAGAGCCTGATTGCAAGGCTGCCTCGACCACCAACACCCCTAAACCTAAACCCGCAATGATACGATTACGCTTGGGGAAATTGGCCGCCATCGCGGGCGTCCCCAATGGGTATTCGCTGATGATGGCGCCACCTGCGTCTAAGATATTTTGCGCCAGGGCCGCATGCTGTTTCGGGTAAACCAAGTCTAATCCTGTGCCAACCACCGCAATGCTGCGCCCTCGCTGCCAATGCGGGGCTAGGAGAGCGCCCTGATGTGCGGCTGCATCTACCCCTAGGGCTAGTCCAGAAACGATGCTATAGCCCCTTTGGGTTATATCTTGCGACCAATCTTTGGCCACTCGCAGACCCTGTGGTGTGGGGTTGCGGCTGCCTATCATGCCCAACAGGGGTGCCTGCGCCTGATTCGCCCAATTTTCCCACCAAGAAGGGTCTGCGCATTGCACATACAACAACAAAGGGGGATCAGGACTGAGTAATAAAGATTGAGGATACCTAGCATCCCCCACGCAAATCAATGTTTGCCCAACCTGTCCTAGCCACAACGCCAACTGCGCGAGGTTTTCTTGGTAGTTTTCTGGTTCGCGCAATAAAGCTTGAGCTTGTTTGGAACTAACGATTTGGTTTAATGCTGCGTAATCTTGCTGAAAAATATTTTGCGGCAAAGAAAACGCCGCCAAAAGGCGGCGCATGCTGGCATTACCAATACCAGGGGTAAGCTGCAAACGCAGCCAAGCAGCGGTTTCGCTCTTGGTCTGCATTGCCATCGGCTTTAGTTCGCTTGCATCTCATTTTCCGGCAAATTGGGGTCTATTGCCATATCCCCAGGGCGAACCGGATTTTTAATCTGCAACACCAAGCCATAGGAAACACGGTCAAACACGCTGAAAATCATAACCTGACCGTTAACTTCATTGGGTAAACGAATCAAGGGGACTGAACCATCGGTCCGGTCACGCTGCAGTTGGCCTTTATTCAAGAGCGTAAAGACCGAACCACGATCCACACCATCAACCAAACCTTTGTTGATGGCAATGATTTGGTTTTGGCCGCCGTTTTGCTCGCCACTGTAGATGGAGATAATACGGGCGCGTAAATCACTAGGGGCTGGATGGGGTAAGTAGGTTGCCATGGCATTGACATCGACATCTGGGCCTAAACGATCCCCCATGTTCACCTCTTCACGCGTTGAGGTGATGTCTATGGTTGCTGGCATAACGCTGGCATTTTTTTCATCATGTAATTGATTGTCAAAAGTGCCTTTAAAAGTGCTACGCCAATCTGCTCGCCAATCACTGCTACTAGAGGCGCCTGGTGTCGCAACCTTAGTGTTGTAGGGGTACTGGGTGATGGGGTTAATGGCTGAATTGGGGCTGCCTTCACTACCAACACCAGGATTTTTCTTATTCTCGTTATACAGCGGCTTCACAGGGCTGCCACTGTCATCGCTTCCAAGTACTACGCCATTTTCCAAAGCCCGACCAGCCGGACGAACTAACTGTGCATGTGCTAGATAGTGCGCCTCGTAAGCCAAAACTTCACCTGTTTCGGGATCTTTTAAAGGTTGCGCACTGCGATAAACGCGATAACTCAAGGGGGTTCCTGGCGCCATGCTTAAATCCCCATCGCGCTCTGCGCGCACATAGGCGCGATCGCCTTGCGTAAAGAGGCTGCGGTTTTCTACACCAGCAACAACCCGAGGCGCTTGCGCAAAATCTTTGGCATCGACGATGATGGCTTGGTTGAGGAAGGGTTCGATCACACTGTTAGGAATGGGCAAGATAGCGCCGTTATCTGTACGGCTGACACGAATTTGAGGGCTTAATTTGATGACACCACCACTTCTACCCACCACTTTACCCATGCGCAAACGCGCACGGCCACTGGATTTATCTAAAAACAAAACCTGACCTGGAAAAATCCAATGGGGGTCTTTGATTTGGGTTTTGTTCATCCCCCATAGTTGAGGCCAATTCCAAGGTGACTTGAGGAACATCCCAGATATCCCCCACAAAGTATCCCCGCGTTTAACGGTATAGCTATCTGGCGCATTGGCTGCCAAGGCTGATAGAGGAACACCCTCTTGTGCCGCTTGCTCGGCCTGTTGGTGCGCATTTTTTGTTTGCGCCTGCACACCAGTAGTAGCCAACAAAGCGACAGCGCAGGCCACAGCCCAAACTTGCGGTTGAAGAATAGGATGGGGAAAGCGAGCAGCCATGCGTAACCTTTGAATAAACTTTAAAGAAATTGCCACTAATTTTGATTTTAAGTCTTTGATTTGGCAAGAAGGCACCAAGGATCTACACCCCTACCCCAGCAGAATGTGCAAAAAAATAGCAAAATAGCGACACTATGGCCACACTTCCCATCCTCCGCTACCCCGACCCTCGCCTCGCCACCATTGCCCAAGAGGTTCAAAAGGTGGACGCCAACATCCAAACACTCATCGCAGATATGTTTGAAACCATGTACGCCGCGCAAGGTATAGGCCTAGCGGCGACCCAGGTTGATCAACATCTCCGCTTGGTTGTTATCGATCTTAGTGAAGAGCGTGACACCCCCCTTGTACTCATCAATCCCGTCATCACACAAATGGGGGAGCTGCGCACCAAAGGTTCGGAGGGGTGTTTATCGGTTCCCGATATCCGCGATGAGGTTGAGCGCGCGCAAAACATCACCATCCAGGCTCTCAACACCAAAGGTGAAACCTTCACACTAACAGCTGAGGGCTTGTTGGCTATTTGTATCCAACACGAGTTAGACCACCTTAATGGGCGTGTTTTTGTACAATATTTAAGCAAACTCAAGCAAGACCGCATCGCCACCAAGTTAAAAAAATCAGCGCAGCGTTCGCATGATTGATGTCTTTTTCCGCCTAGTAGCGCTTTGTGTATAAAACAAAAAAACCAACTAAAAACATAGTGATAGAAAATAAAAAAAAGCGTGTTCTTTAGCGTTTAAAAAACCGATAAAAAAATTCAGCGCCTATAATTGCGTTTAAAAATACGCAAAAAATGTCTTCTGATTCTATTAATTATCCACAAAAGCGTGTGCGAACACCTCCCCTAGGGAAAGCCGCGCGCGCGCCCTCAACGGTTAGTGCGGCTAGCACTACACCAATTTGGCAAGAATGCTTACAGTATTTGCATGGTTTTTTGCCTGAGCAGCAAATCCGCACATGGCTACAGCCACTGCATGCAGAGCTGGTTGGCGATGGCAGCAATCTTAAAATCTATGTTGCTAGCCGCTTTAAGATGGACTACACGCGCTCGCAATACAGCTCCATCATTACCAAAGCCCTAGAACATATCGCAGGCCGCGCCATCACCCCACTTTTTGTGGTGGGTAAGCCCAAACCCCTAGTTACTTCACCGATAAATGCGCCCGAAGGTGTATTTTTGGCGCCTTTCACATCCAAGTTAGACACCCAAAACACAGAAAACCCCGATGCCTCCGCGCCAAGCTCTGTGCAAAAAATTGGGCGTAGTGGGCGGGTTGGCACAAAAGTTACAGAGCTCATCCCCCCTTCTGCCATCAGCAAAAGTGAAGCGGCCTTCACCCCGAGCACAAAACCAAAAGGGAAAACAGAGGAAACCCAAAACTACCTCAACCCTAAGTTGAGCTTTGACACGATGGTTGTGGGCTCTGCCAACCATATGGCGCACGCCGCTGGCATGCATGTCGCGTCGGTTGGGGCTGATGTCAACTACAACCCTTTATTCGTTTATGGTGCATCGGGCTTAGGTAAAACCCACTTGCTGCACGCCATTGGTAACCATTACCTCAAACAGCACCCAAAAGCGCGCGTCCTCTACATCCATGCGGATAAGTTTGTCAACGATGTCGTTAGCGCCTTTCGCTACAACAACTTCAAAGACTTTCGCCAGCTCTATGCCAATCTTGATCTACTCATGATTGATGATGTGCAAGAGTTCAGTGTTGGCGATAAAGCCAAAACACTTGAAGAGTTTTTCTATATCTTCCAAACCCTCTTATCCAAACACTCACTTATTATTTTGACGAGTGATACTTATCCTAAGGAATTAAGCAAAATTCCTGATCGTTTAGTCTCGCGCTTTGTTTCTGGCCTAACGGTTGCCCTAGAACCCCCACAACTGGAAATGCGCGTGGCGATTTTGCTCAAAAAGGCAGAAGAGGCCAAGATCAAACTTCCTGAGGATGTCGCATTTTTTATCGCAAAAAATGTGCAATCCAATGTGCGCGAATTAGAAGGCGCCTTGCGCAATGTCCATGCTTACGCCCAGTTTCAAAAAAAAGGCCAAGGCCTTAGCATCCACACCGCCCGCGAAGCCTTGCGTGACTTGCTTTCCGCGCATAAGCGGCAGATCACGATTGAAAACATCCAAAAAACGGTGGCCGACTACTACCACCTAAAAATTGCCGACATGCACTCAAAACGCAGGCCAGCCAATATCGCCAAACCTAGGCAAATTGCCATGTATCTTGCTAAAGAGATGACACAAAAAAGCTTGCCTGAAATCGGCTCTGCTTTTGGTGGACGCGACCACACCACCGTGCTCCATGCAGTCAAAAAAATCAATAAAGAACGCCAAAGTGATGAACAACTGCGGCACGAGCTCCACATCCTGGAGCAAAGCCTAAAAGGATAAACCGCCACCAAACTGTGGATAAGTCTGTGGCAAACTGTGGCACAACGCTAGGCTTATCCACAGAAGTGCAAAAACCGGCTCATTTATCCCCAAATTCACAGCAGCTGACTTGAACTTTGTCCACACCAAAATGAGCATTTAAGTTGTTGTTTTTATTGTATATTTCCCCTATCCACAGTTTTTAGCCGCCTTCATCACCACCACCATTTTTTAAACAATAAGAAATTAAAGATAGAGGAAGAACATGATCATTTTCAAAACCAGCCAACAAGAAGTTCTGAGCCACCTTCAAACCATTGCGGGCATTGTTGAGAAACGCCACACCGTACCCGTGCTCGCCAATGTGTTGATACACAAGCAAGGCGAGCAAAGCATTTGGACGACTTCTGATCTAGAAATCCAAATGCGCAAACAAACAGCCCTAGGCGGTGATGAAGTTGACAACTACAGCACCACAGTAGCGGTACGCAAACTTCTCGACATCTTGCGCACCCTGCCAGCAGAGCAACAAGTCAGCCTAGAAGAAAAAGACCAAAAACTTGTTTTGCGCGCCGGTAAAAGCCGCTTCACTTTGCAAAGCCTGCCCGCACAAGATTTCCCACTTGTGCAAGAAGCCAGCAACCACAGCACAGCCATCGAATTACCGCAAAAAGAACTCAAAAAATTGCTGCACCAAGTCGCCTTTGCGATGGCAGTACAAGACATCCGCCATTACCTCAATGGCCTACTTCTGCAAATTGATGGCAATAAGCTAGCCATCGTGGCAACCGATGGCCATCGCCTGGCTTACACCGAGACCAAGCTACCGCAAGATTTACCAAAACAAGAAATCATCTTGCCGCGCAAAACAGTAGTTGAGCTCCTGCGCCTACTTTCAGACCAAGACGATGCCAAAATCGAACTGGCTTTTGCCAGCAATCAAGCGCGTTTCCGTCTTGGTAATCTTGAATTCATCAGCAAATTGGTGGAAGGCAAATTCCCCGATTACAACCGCGTCATTCCACAAAACCACCCACACACCCTTTTGGTTTCGCGGACCGCGTTGCAAGCGGCCCTACAGCGCACCGCCATCATGATGAGCGACAAATTCAAAGGCGTGCGTTTAAATCTAGAGCCTGGGCTTTTGCGTGTCAGCTCCAACAACAATGAACAAGAAGAAGCGCAAGACGAGTTGGATGTGGACTACAGTGGACCAGCCATTGAAATTGGTTTTAATGTCACCTATCTGCAAGATATCTTGGCCAACACCAACCAAGAAATGGTGCGTTTTGAATTACAAGATGGCAACAGCTCTAGCCTGATCTCAGTGCCTGAGATCGAGGGCTTTAAATATGTCGTCATGCCCATGCGAATTTAGGCATAAAAACACCAAAATAAGCCGTAAAAGCTGCCTAAGCAGCTCCTGTTTTTATAGTATTGACTGATTGGTATCCCGTTTATGAGCAGCACAGACCCCACCCTTAACTCAGAAGACGCAGCAGATTACGGTGCGGGCTCCATCCAAATTTTGGAAGGCTTAGAGGCGGTACGCAAACGCCCAGGCATGTATATCGGCGACACCAGCGACGGTACAGGCTTGCACCATTTGGTTTTCGAGGTGGTGGATAACTCTATCGACGAAGCCTTAGCTGGGCACTGTGATGACATCGTCATCACCATCCACGCCGATAACTCCATCAGCGTGGAAGACAATGGCCGCGGCATCCCTGTCGATGTCAAGATGGACGACAAGCACGAGCCCAAACGCTCAGCCGCTGAAATTGCCCTAACCGAGCTGCATGCTGGCGGCAAGTTCAACCAAAACAGCTACAAAGTATCTGGTGGCCTACATGGGGTTGGGGTTTCTTGCGTCAATGGCTTGTCTGAATGGCTGCGCTTGAGCATTCAGCGCAATGGCAAAGTGCATGAATTGGAATTTGCCCGTGGCGTGGCACAAAACCGCCTGCTAGAAATGCGCAATGGTTTTGAAGTCTCTCCCATGCGTGTCATTGGTGATACCACAGGGCGCGGTACCAAAGTGCATTTTTTGCGCGATACCGAAATCTTCAAAGAAAACAACGAGTTTCATTACGAAATTTTGGCCAAGCGCCTGCGCGAACTGTCTTTCCTGAATAACGGCGTGAAGATCCGCCTAGTTGATGAACGCCAAAACAAAGAAGACAACTTTGCCTATGCTGGCGGTGTTAAAGGCTTTGTCGAGTTCATCAACCAAGGCAAAAAGGTTTTGCACCCCAATATTTTTCACAGCATTGGTGAAAAACAAAGCGATCAAAACACCACAGTTAGCGTTGAAGTCGCCATGCAGTGGAACGAAAGCTATAACGAATCGGTGCTCTGCTTTACCAACAACATCCCACAGCGCGATGGCGGCACGCATTTAACCGGCGCACGCGCGGCCATGACGCGTGTCATCAAGCAATACATTGATAGCCAAGATTTGGCTAAAAAAGCCAAGGTGGAAATCACTGGCGACGATATGCGTGAAGGTCTGGCCTGTGTCATCAGCGTCAAAGTGCCCGAGCCCAAATTCAGCAGCCAAACCAAAGACAAATTGGTTAGCAGCGAAGTGCGCGCGCCAGTTGAGGATATTGTGGCCAGCAAGCTGGCTGAATGGCTGCAAGAGAATCCCAATGACGCCAAAATCGTCTGCGGAAAAATTGTGGAAGCCGCGCGCGCCCGCGAAGCAGCACGCAAAGCCCGCGAAGCCACACGAAAAACCGTCTTCAATTCATTGGGCCTATCAGCCAAATTGGCCGACTGCCAAGAAAAAGACCCCGCTTTGTGCGAAATCTACATCGTCGAGGGCGACTCCGCCGGCGGCTCAGCCAAGCAAGGGCGGGATCGCAAATTCCAAGCCATTTTGCCCCTGCGCGGCAAAATCTTGAATGTGGAAAAAGCCCGCTACGAAAAGCTGCTCTCGAGCAATGAAATTTTGTTGTTGATTGCAGCTTTAGGTACCAATATCGGCAAAGAAGACTTCAACCCTGAAAAGCTGCGCTACCACCGCATCATCATCATGACCGATGCCGATGTCGATGGTGCCCACATCCGCACCTTGCTGCTCACCTTCTTCTACCGCCAAATGCCCGAACTGGTCACACGCGGCCACATCTATATTGCGCAACCCCCTTTGTACAAAGTCACGCACGGTAAATCTGAGCAATACCTTAAAGACGGCGCGGCCCTAGAGACCTATCTCACCAAGGTTGCTTTGGATGGTGCTCGCGTCATCCCCGCAAGCGGCAAGGCCGCTATTGAGGGCGAGACGCTGAAAACGATTGCTGACCAATACCAACGCGCCAACCACAGCATTGAACGCCTCTCTGCCTGGATGGATGAAGAAGCCCTGCGCGCCATCATGCAACAAGGCGTAGAGTTGGATTTGAGCAGTTTAGAAGCCAGCCAAGCCAGCGCCCAGCGTCTACAAGCCGCTTTGCACCAAGCTGAAGTCATAGGCCAAGAAGACCCGCGCAATGGCAAAAACACCCTATTGATTACGCGTCAAATCCACGGCAACGCCAAAACCAGCAATATCAACCAAGACTTTGTGCGCGGCGCCGATTACACCCAACTGCATGGCGCAGCAGAAACCTTTAAAGGTTTGATCGCTGAAGGCGCGATGGTGCAACGCGGCGAAGGTGAACGCATGAAGGAAGAAAAAATCAACTCCTTCCACCAAGCCATGCAATGGCTGATGAGCCAAGCTGAAGCTGGCGTTAAACGCCAACGCTATAAAGGCTTGGGCGAAATGAACCCCGAGCAACTGTGGGAAACCACCATGGACCCTACTGTGCGACGCCTATTGCGCGTCGAGATTGAAGATGCGATTGAGGCTGACAAAATCTTCTCAACCCTCATGGGTGACGATGTCGAGCCACGCCGCGCCTTTATTGAAGACAACGCCCTGCGGGCAGAAAACATTGATGTATAGGTAAAACCTGTACAAAAAAAGGGGGGCTGGAGCTGGGGTAAGCTCACCAACCCACCAGCACCTCAATAACCTTCGTACCAAGCCTTACTGCGCTGCACCGCATACACCACCAACAGCATCACAGGCACTTCCACCAGCACCCCAACGACGGTAGCCAAAGCTGCGCCTGAATGCACGCCAAACAAGCTGATGGCTGCGGCCACGGCCAGCTCAAAAAAATTACTGGCACCAATCAGCGCCGAAGGGCAGGCCACCGCGTGTTTTTCACCCGCTTGGCGGTTAAGCCAGTAAGCCAAGCTGGCGTTGAACACCACCTGAATCAAAATGGGTACGGCCAGCATGGCGATGACCCAAGGCTGCTGCAAGATGGCGCGGCCTTGAAAAGCAAAAAGCAGCACCAGCATCAGCAGCAGCGCCAGGGTGGAAAGTGGCGCAGTTTTATCCATGGTGGCGGTAAAAACCGCCTGCCCCCGCAGCAGCAAATAGCGCCGCCAGCACTGCGCTAACAACAGCGGGATGAGGATGTAGATCAGCACCGACAAGACCAGCGTCAGCCATGGCACACTAATGGCCGACAAACCCAGCAGCAGGCCAACCAAGGGCGCAAAGGCCAGCAGCATGATGGCGTCGTTCAGCGCCACTTGCGCTAGGGTGAAATAGGGGTCGCCTTGCACCAGGCGGCTCCAGACAAAAACCATGGCGGTGCAGGGCGCGGCGGCCAGCAAAATCAGGCCGGCAATATAGCTATCAAGCTGCGCTGGCGGCAAATAGGGCGCAAACACATAGCGCACAAAAATCCAAGCGAGCAAGGCCATGGAAAAGGGTTTTACCCCCCAATTGATGAATAGGGTAATGCCCATGCCGCGCCAATGCGCCTTGACCTGATGCAGCGCGCCAAAGTCGATTTTGACCAGCATGGGGATGATCATCACCCAAATCAACAGACCCACAGGCAGATTCACTTGGGCGATTTCCATAGTGCCCAAGGCGATAAAGATATTGGGGAATAACTGCCCCAAGCCTATGCCTAGCGCCATGCACAGCGCCACCCATAGGCTGAGATAGCGTTCAAAGGTGTTCATGCTTTAGCCCCTGCCACTGCGTCTGCCTGGCCTATGCTTTGCAGCTCGCGCTTGATGCTCAAGGCATCCAAGCTGTTTAAGGGCAAATTCAGCAGCAAACGCACGCGCTGGGTGATGCGCTGAAACACCTGCTCAAAAGCGGCGCTTTGTTCGGCGGCGCTGCCTTGCACGGCAGCGGGGTCAGGAAAGCCCCAGTGCGCACTGATGGGCTGGCCGGGCCACAGCGGGCAAACCTCGCCAGCGGCGTTGTCGCAGACGGTGCTGATGAAATCCATTTGCGGTGCATCGGGGCGGGCAAACTCATCCCAGCTTTTGCTGCGCAGTTGCGCCGTGGGGTAGCCTATGCTGTGCAGTTTTGCCAGCGCCAGCGGGTGGACTTTTCCTGTGGGCTGGCTGCCTGCACTGTGGGCTAGAAAACGCCCTGCTCCCAGGGTGTTGATGATGGCTTCGGTCATGATGCTGCGGGCGGAATTGCCCGTGCAGAGGATGAGGATGTTGAATATGCGATCAGACATGGTTTTCTTGTGTTGAAGAAGCGCAGGCGCTCAAGGGTGCTGGGCTGAGTTCGCAGCTTTGGCCGCTGCAACAGTGCTCAGACAAAAATGCCACCAGCGCCGCAGCGGTGGCAAAGTTGGCGCTGTAAATCACAAAACGCCCCTCTTGCCGCTGCGTCAGCAAACCCGCATGGCTGAGTTCTTTCAGGTGAAAAGACAGGGAAGAAGGCGCAATGCCTGTGGCGGCGCTGATTTTTCCAGCGGCCATGCCGCCCTCGCCCGCTTGTACCAGTAGGCGAAAAACATCCAGGCGCGAGGCTTGGGCAAGGGCAGTTAGGGTGGTGACGGCTTGGTTTGTTTCCATATTTCGATTATAATTGAAATATTGAAATAAAAAACAAAAAAGCGTTTTAAGATGGATTTTTCGAACATCCAAGAAAGCCCGTCATGCCCGACGACTTATCCTGTCAAATTTTGGAACACTGCGCCGATGCGCTGATTTACGCCGATCACGCGGGCACGATTGCGCGCTGGAATGCGGCTGCCGAGCGTGTGTTTGGTTGGAGCGCAGCGCAGGCTGTGGGGCAAAGCCTAGACCTCATCATCCCCGAGCATTTGCGTGCGGCGCATTGGGCGGGTTATCAGCGTGCTATGCGCAGCGGGCAGCTGCATCTGCAGGGCAAGGCGACGCTGACGCGCAGCCTGCACGCTAGCGGCGCCAAGCTGTATGTGGAGATGTCTTTTGCCGTGGTGCGCGATGCCAATGGTCAGCCCCTGGGTTCGGTGGCCATGGCGCGGGATGTGAGTGCGCGGGTGGCGCAGGAAAAAACGGCCTCAGCCGCTAAAACCCCTAAAACCGCAAGCTGAACACAGGCGGGCAAACTGGCTTAAATTTAAGGGTGTTTTCGGCAGTTTAGTCCGTAAAACCTGCCTGAGCAGCTCACTTTTTTGATACGGTCACGCCGCGCCAACAGCACGCGCGGGCTTTACTCTAGGCGGATGTATTCCACCAAGCTGTGCATGGCGTGCAGGGTGGCTTGGCCGCGCACAGCAGCGCGGCTGCCAGCAAAGTGGCAAGTTTCGCTATAGCTGGCTTCGCCCAAACCCCAGGCAAAGCAGACTGTGCCTACAGGCTGGCCAAAATCGTCGCCATCGGGGCCAGCCAGACCGGTGACAGCCACGCTGACTTGCGCGCGGCTGCGCATCAGCGCGCCAGCGGCCATGGCGCGGGCGACTTCTTCATGCACCATGCCGCGCTGCGCCAGCAAAGCGGCCGAAACGCCCAGTTGCTCGATTTTGGCGCTGGCGCTGTAGCAAACAAAGCCGCCTTCAAACCAGGCGCTGGCGCCCGCGTGTTCGGTGCAGGCTGCGGCGATCAGGCCGCCGGTGCAGCTTTCGGCGCTGACCAAGCGCCACTGGCGTTGCGCGAGCAAACTGGCGGCGCTGGTGAGCACGGCTTCCAGCTCAGAGTTGGCAAAAGCCGCCCACTGCATCTGGCGTTCTAGGGCAGCCTGATTGGGCTGGCGCTTAGGTGGGGGCGGTGGGGGCATGATGGCCTCCGGTAAGGGCGTAGGCCTGCTTGACCAAGCGGGCGATGGTGGCTATGCCTATGCGCAGGGTGTCTTCGCTTTGGGCATAGCTCATGCGCAGGCATTCGTGCGCGTGTTTTTCCACGCGGCTGTCTAGGCCAGGAAAATAGTACTCGCCCGGCACCACCAAGGTGCCTGCGGCTTTGAGTTGTTGGTACAGCACGGTCGTGGAAATTGGCAGGCCTTCAAACCATAACCACAGAAAAATCGCCCCTTCTGGTTGGTGGATGCGTAGCGGGTAGCCAGCTAACTCTGTTTGCAATAGATCAATGGCAAAGTCGGCCCGCGCTTGGTAGAAAGGGCGGATGACGGCTTGCGACAGTTGCAGCAAGCTGCCCTGGCCATCGTGCGCCAACAAGGGTTGGGCAATGGCGGCAGACAAACGCCCGGGCGCCAGGCTGAGCGTGGCGTTAAGGGCGCTGATGGCGGCTATCACCTTGGGCGCTGCCACCACGATGCCTGTGCGCAGGCTGGGCAGGCCCGTTTTTGACAAGCTAAAACACAAAATATGGTGGGGTGCAAACTGCACTTGTGCGGGGCTGAAGATGATGCCCGGAAAAGGCGTGCCGTAGGCGTAATCCACCACCAGCGGAATGTCGTAAGCCGCAGCCAAGGCGCTTAGGCGGGCGATTTCAGCATCGGTCAGCACATTCCCCGTGGGGTTGGTGGGGCGCGAGCAGCACATCAGGCCAATATCGCCTGCGGCCAGCAGGCGCTCAACCTCGGCAAAATCGATGCGGTATTTGAAAAACCCCGCCTGCCCACGGTAGTGCGTGGCTTCGCGCTGCGGGCGGGCAGCCACAAAATGCGGCGCATCCACATGCACATCGGCATAGCCCAAATATTCGGGCACCAAGGGCAGCAACACCTTGCGCATTTGCCCGCCCGCGTAAGCCCCTGAGAACAGATTAAACAGATAGAAAAACGCGCTTTGCGAGCCATTGGTAATGGCGATATTCGCAGGCGTAATGCCCCAATCGTATTGGCGGTTGAAAAAATCGGCCAGGGTTTGCAAAAAATCGGCATCGCCCTGCGAGCCTGAATAGCTGGCGACGATGTCGCTAAAACCCGCCGCGCCCAAAGCTGTATAGGCGGACTGGTAGGCGGCCTCGACCTCGGGGATGCGCGCAGGGTTGCCGCCGCCCAGCATGGCCTTAATCTGCCCGCTGCCAGCGGCAAAGGCGAGGTCATCCATCAGCTGCAGGGCACCCGTTTTTTGGCTGAATTTGTGTCCGAACTCAGAAAATTGCATGCATTTCAGTATCAAAATAAATAGCTACGCAGGCAGGTTTTACGGCCTAAAACGCCAAAAACATGCCGAAATTAAGTCCCCAAGACCTCATCCAAAGCTATGGCGCTGATTTCTTGCAGCAGCTGCACAAACTGGGCGCTGGCGTCTTGCAGCAGCGCTTGGCCTTGGGTGGCGCTGGCGGCAGCCGCATTGCCCGCTGCGCCCTGGGCGTTGTAATCCTGCATTTGCCAGCCCAGCTTGGCGCTGCGGCCATCGCCCAAAAGCGGCCATTTTTGCGCCCGCGTTTGCGAGCTGCTGGCGAAGTGCTGCGCTTGGCTCTTATTCACCAAGTGCGGCGCGATAGCCAGCATCAAAGCCGTTTCGATTTGCCCGGCGTGGATGCCAAAGCGCTGTTCATCGGCGCTAAACAGCGCCTGCGTAGCGGCAGCCAAGGGCAGGTTAAACCACGAGCTGTGCCACACCGCCATGCCGTGCTGGGCGCGGATTTGCCGCGCCGCCACATCCATCAGCCCGACATTGCCGCCGTGGCTGTTAAAAATCAGCAGCTTGCGTATGCCTGTGGCGGCTACGCCAGCGGCGATGTCCTGCCATAAAGCCAGCGCGGTTTCAGGCCGCAAACTCAACGAGCCTGCAAAGCTTTGATGTTCGGGGCTAAGGCCAATATTTTGCGTGGGCAAAAACCAAATCGGCGCATCGGCGGGCAGGGCGGCGCGGGCGTTATCGCACAAGGCTTGCACGATGGCGCTATCCACACACAGGGGCAGATGCGGGCCATGCTGCTCGGTCGCGGCAATGGGCAATACCGCCACCGCCTGCTGCAAACGCCCCGCAGCTTGCAGCTGGGCTAAGTGCTGGGCTAAAGCTGGGCTTTGCCAGTCCTGCCAAAGGTGTGAAGTGGGCGCTGACATGGTGGCTTATTTTTGTGCGCAGCGGCGGCACAGCAAAGCGGCCAGCAGGGCGATGATGCTGGCGCTAAACACCAGAAAAGACCAGTTGGCGATAGAGCCGCCCAGAAAAGTCCAATCCACCGCCGTGCAATCGCCGTGGCCGGCAAAAATTTTGGGCAACACCTTGGCTATGCCGATGTTGTTCACCATGCTGAAAGGGTCGCGCCCGCAGCTGAAAAACTCAGGCGGATTCCACTGCAACCAGCTTTGGCGGCCTGCGGTGAATGCGCCAAAAACGGCAATCAGCACACTCAGCCAAGCGGCGGCCTTGTGTAAACAAGCTTTGGGCGTGGCAGCAGCAGCCAGCATCAATGCGGCCATGGCGGCGTAGCAATAGCGCTGCACGATGCACATGGGGCAAGGGGTCAGGCCACGGAACTCTTGCAAGTAATAGCCAAAACCCAGCATCAGCACCAACAACAACCCCAGCCCCAGCAACACGCGGCGTAGGGTGAAACAGGAAAAACGCGTACAAGCAGTCATAAAAACAATGGGGCTAAGCCCAAACGGTGATAATTGGGCGCTTATCGTAGCGCATCGCGGCAGAAGAAAGGGTTTTTAAACATGACACGCATGGTTCACTGCATCAAATTGGGCAAAGAGGCCGAAGGCCTGGGTTTTCAGGTTTACCCCGGCGAGCTGGGCAAAAAGATTTTTGACAATGTCAGCAAAGAGGCTTGGGCCGACTGGGTCAAGCTGCAAACCATGTTGGTGAATGAAAACCGCCTCAACCTGGCCGATGCGCGCGCCCGCGATTACTTAAAACGCCAAATGGAAAGCCATTTCTTTGGCGGCGGCGCCGAACAAGCTGCGGGTTATGTGCCACCTAGCCAGTAGGCTCAATCTGTCAATTCCTACGGAAAAACGCGCCTAGACGCGTTTTTGTCTATCTAACAAACCTCAAAAAGGTTAAGGCGCGTTGCCTTAGGAGTTGCTGGCGATTTGCACTGCGCGGGCATTGCTCAGCTGCGCGCGCATGGCTTCTGCCATCTGCGCAAAGTCGCGTCGGGCTTTGGCGCTCAAAGGGGCGGTGCCGCTTTCGCGCGCCATCAAATCAGGCGTTTGGTATTCGCCATTGATGCGGAATTCAAAATGCAGATGCGGGCCCGTGCTCCACCCTGTGGAGCCAACATTGCCCACCAATTCGCCTTGGTTGATTTTTTGCCCCTGACGCACGGCGATATGGCTCATGTGTGCATAAAAAGTGGAGCGCCCATTGCCATGCAGCACCTCGACGGCATTGCCATAACCGTTTTGCCAGCCTGCAAATTTGACGGTGCCATCAGCCACACCCATGACAGGAGTACCCATGGGCGCGCCGTAATCCACACCCTTATGCTGGCGTTGCCCACCCCAAACAGGGTGCTCGCGCATTCCAAAGCCTGAGGTGATGCGGGTGAATTTGAGAGGAGCAGCCATGTAGGCTTTGTGCAGGCTTTCGCCATCTAAGTTGTAATAGCCACCCTTGCCATCGCCGGATTGAAACCAAGCAGCGGTGTAGGTGGTTTTGCGATTGACGAATTCGGCGGCCAAAACGCGACCAACCCCCATCTCTTCGCCATCAGCTTGCATTTCTTCATACACGATTTTGAAGCTGTCACCGCGCGCCAAATTGCGTTGGAAGTCGATTTGGGAGGAGAAAATGTCAATTAATTGATCGCCTACTGCGGTAGGTATGTCATTGGCATCCATGGCAGCATAGACCGAGCCGCGCAGGGTGGCATAAGCTAGGCGCGGTGTGGCCTGCAGATAGCCGGTTTCTTCGTTGCTGCGCAATTGCCCAGCAGCGTCGCGCTTGACCGATAGGCGGGTAAAGCGCAGGCCATCGCCTTGCGGGTAGCGCAGCATCAGGCTTTGTAGCTCGCCCTGGGTATTGGTTTGTACTTGGACGCTGCGACCGGTATAGCCAGAAAGCTTTTGCGCGACTGCATCTTGGTTGATAAAACGCATAGCTTGGGCGTCTTGTACCCCTAGGCGTTTAAGTAGGCTGGCGTTGCTGTCGGTTTTTCGGACGATTTCACCACGATAAAGGGCAAAGTCGGCGTACTGCGCATCTGTGGCTGGGGCCAAATGGGCGACGGGCTCGATGATTTGGCTAATGGACGCCAGTTGGTCATCACGGCCGGTATTGGCCTGCGATATTGCGTAAGCGCCACCTGCACCAGCGGCCAACAACAAGGCGGCTAAGCTCGCGGCGGCGCGAGCGTGGCGATGACCAAAGGCGATGAGATGAAGCGTATGTGCAAAACGCGCACCGAAAGGGGATTGAAACAGCACGGAGTACCTATTTTCAATGGGCCAATTCAACACCAAACGCGGCGTGAACCAAGCATAAACAAAGTGCACAAGCGCATTCAATGCGCAGGGCAGACGAGGGGGCAAGCTATGCAAAATCCGTATGGGCGTTACCATACCTATCAGCTCGCGCGCCGTAGAGGGGTGTGTGGGAGGGCTCAGTAGGCTTAGCACAACAACCCTAGGGCTACAATGGCCGCTATATTGGACTGGCGTGGGTAAAAAAACCAGAGCGCGGCCAAAACAGCGAAGGGCGATTATGGCAGTGCCTTTTTTATTTGCCTAGAGGGTTTCCCCGCGCTTTTTGTAAACTTCTTGCCAAAAACCTAGTGTTTACCCTAGGTTTGCTGTACACCCCCAGCTTTCCACCATTTCCTCATGAATGCTCCCGCCCCCTTAAATCCTGCTGTTGAACGCGCTTTGGCTATTACCCGCCGTGGCTGCGAAGAGTTATTGCCCGAGGCGGAGTGGGCAAAAAAGCTGCAAAAGAGCGAGGCCAGCGCTCAGCCCCTGCGCATCAAACTGGGGCTAGACCCGACGGCGCCTGATATACACCTAGGGCATACCGTGGTGCTGAACAAAATGCGCCAGTTGCAAGACTTGGGGCACGAGGTGATTTTCCTCATCGGCGATTTCACCAGTTTGATTGGCGACCCATCAGGGCGCAACAGCACGCGCCCGCCGCTCACGCCTGAGCAAATTCAAGCCAATGCCGAGACTTATAAAGCGCAAGCCTTTAAGGTGCTAGACCCCGCTAAAACCGAGCTGCGTTACAACAGCGAATGGTGCAATCAGCTGGGCGCGGCGGGCATGATTCAATTAGCCAGCCGCTACACCGTGGCGCGCATGTTGGAACGCGACGATTTCACCAAACGCTATGCCGCAGGGCAATCCATCAGCGTGCATGAGTTTTTGTATCCGCTGATGCAGGGCTATGACTCGGTGGCGCTGAAGGCGGATTTAGAGCTGGGCGGCACCGACCAAAAGTTTAATTTGCTGATGGGTAGGCATTTGCAGCAAGAGTACGGGCAAGAGCCGCAGTGCATACTCACTATGCCGCTGCTGGTGGGGCTGGATGGTGTGGACAAAATGTCCAAATCCAAAAACAACTATGTCGGCATCACCGAAGACGCCAACACCATGTACGCCAAAATCTTGTCGATTTCGGACGAGCTGATGTGGAACTGGTACACCCTGCTGTCTTTCCAAAGCGAAGCGGATATTGCGGCGCTGAAAGCCGAGGTCGCAGGCGGGCGCAACCCCAAAGACGCCAAGGTGCTGCTGGCCAAAGAAATCACCACGCGCTTTCATTCAGCCGCCGCTGCCGATGCAGCCGAGCAAGACTTCATCAACCGCAGCCGTGGCGGCATTCCCGATGACATTGCCGAGGTGCAACTCGCAGGTGCGCCCTTAGGCATAGGCGTGCTGCTGAAAATGGCGGGCTTGGCGGCATCTACGGGCGAGGCCAACCGCCACATCGACGGCAATGCCGTCAAGATAGACGGCAGCCCCGTGAGCGATAAAGGCCTGAAATTAGACGCGGGCAGCTATGTGCTGCAAGTGGGTAAGCGCAAATTTGCACGGGTGCATTTAAGCGCCTGATGATGGTGGAATTGGCGGCCTGATGACGGCCTAATTGGTGGCACAACACCCCACCAAAACACTATTAAAAAGTGAGCTATCAGGGCAGCATTTGCGGCCTAAAACGCCGAAAACACCCCCAAAAAACCTCGTAACCCCCCTGCATTACTCGGCAAATCAGGGGTGTTTGAGCAACGCTCCACTTGCGCCGCAAACGGCCATCGCAAGCTTTGGTCTTGCTGCGTATGGGGCTGGCGGGATGGGCTTTTGTGACCTTGCTCTACATCGCCCGCCCTGCACAGTTTGCGGCTGTCGGCTTATAAGCGAGGGCAGCTCCTTGCCGACTACATGCCCCAAACGGGGCATTTTTTTCGCCTGCCTGCATGGTATTCTTTCGCGGTTTTGAAGCTCTCTCGTTGTAAAGGATAAAAAATGGGTATTTGTAGCGGACGCACCGTCATCATCACCGGCGCTGGCGGCGGTTTGGGCGCCGCCCATGCGCGCGAATTTGCGCGTGCTGGCGCCAATGTGGTGGTCAATGACATCAACCAAGCGGCAGCGCAAAAAGTGGTGGATGAGATCATCGCCGCTGGAGGCAAAGCCATCGTCAACACCAGCGACATCACCAATTACGCTGACAGCGAAAACGCCGTCAAGCAAGCCATCGAAGCTTTTGGCGATTTGCACATCGTGCTCAACAACGCCGGCATCAACCGCGACCGCATGTTCGCCAGCCTGACCGAGGCCGACTGGGACGCCATCATGGCTGTGCATTTAAAAGGCCATTTCTGCATCAGCAGCCATGCCGTGCACTACTGGCGCGACCAAAGCAAGGCGGGCAAAAAGGTGGATGCGCGCATCATCAACACCACCAGCGGCGCGGGTCTGCAAGGCTCTATCGGCCAAAGCAACTACGCCGCCGCCAAAGCGGGCATTTGCGCCCTGACTTTGAACCAGGCTGCTGAATTGGGGCGCTATGGCATCACCGCCAATGCCATCGCACCAGCCGCGCGCACAGGCATGACCACTGCCGTGGAAAGCATGGCCACGCGCATGGCCAAGCCCACAGACGGCAGCTTTGACTACTGGGCACCTGAGAATGTCTCCAGCCTACTGGTCTGGCTGGCGAGCGAGCAATCTGCCCATGTCAGCGGCAAAGTGTTTGAGTCTGAAGGCGGCAAAATCTCTATCGCCGACGGCTGGCGCGCAACTGCGCCTGCAGACAAAGGCGCGAAGTGGGAACCCGAAGAATTGACCCCAGTGATCAATAAATTGATTGCCGATGCCATTCCTGCACAAAAGGTTTACGGCACCTAGTTTTTTGGGCTATAATCTGCGGCTTATTCCTCAATAGCTCAGTTGGTAGAGCGCCGGACTGTTAATCCGTAGGTCCCTGGTTCGAGCCCAGGTTGAGGAGCCAAACATAAAACCCGCTTTAGGCCTAGCCCGAAGCGGGTTTTTTCATGGTTTCGTGGCCCTGCGCACCCTGAGGGTGGCACGCGTAAAAGCTTGGTCTATGCGCAGGCTTGGTGGGCGTAGCGCTTTCGTAGCCAGGGCTATTTTTTCAGGCTATCGCGAATTTCGCGCAGCAAGGCGATGTCTTCAGGCGTTTCGGCTGTGGGCGCTTGCGCTTCTTGGCGAAAGCGGTTCATGATTTTCACCATTTGAAAAATGATGAAGGCCAAGATGACGAAGTTCAGCACGATGGTGAGGAAATTGCCCCAGCCCAGCAAATTGGCGCCAGCCGCTTGCAGCGAAGCATAGGTTTCTGCGCCTGCAACGGGCTTGGTTGGTGGGGTCAGCACCAAGAATTTTTGGGTGAAATCCAGGCCGCCCGTCACCTTGCCAATGATAGGCATGATGATGTCTTTGACTAGGGAGTCAACGATCTTACCAAAGGCGCCACCAATGATCACACCCACAGCCAAATCCATGACATTGCCCTTGAGGGCGAATTCACGAAACTCTTGCATCATGCTCATGTCTTCTCCTTAGTCGATAAGAACGGTTTGAAAACCATACCCAGCGAGTATGGCAGCAAATAGACCCCGTTTTACTGGCGCAGATGGCGCAGATGGCGCATCGAGTTTGGGTGGCCTAGCCACCATTTACGGCGTGTTTTCTCAGGTTTTACATACTGCCATGACAAACAGCTGGGGCTTTTGCTTGAAATGCCATAGGTGAAAATCGTACAATCGGGAGCTTTTTTCCGTTTTTCCATACTAACCAAGGGCTACCATGAGTCAAGACAAGACGCAGGCAGAGATTGATGCCAGCAAAAGAACATGGATGATTACCAGCGCCTGCGCGGGCGCCGTAGGCGCAGGTTTTGCCGCAGTGCCGTTTGTGTCGTCTTTCACCCCATCTGAAAAAGCCAAAGCCGCAGGTGCTGCGGTTGAGGTCGATATCTCTGATATCCAACCCGGCGACATGAAGCGCGCCGAGTGGCGCGGCAAGCCCATTTGGATTTTGCGCCGCACACCCGAGCAATTGGCCAGCCTGAAAACCGACGAGCCCCAGCTGGCGGATGCGGAGTCCATTCGCACCAATGTGCCCACGCCAGAGTACGCCAAAAACCAATGGCGCTCGATCAAGCCCGAGTTTTTTGTCTGCATCGGCATTTGCACGCATTTGGGTTGTTCGCCCAGCGACAAATTCACGCCAGGTGCGCAGCCTTCGCTGCCAACAGACTGGCCGGGCGGCTTCCTCTGCCCCTGCCACGGCTCGACTTTCGACTTGGCTGGCCGCGTTTTCAAAAACAAACCCGCGCCCGACAACCTGGAAGTGCCCCCGCACAAATACCTCAGCGACACCAAAATCTTGGTGGGCGAAGCCTAACAGCTGACAGGATTACGATTTAAGGACACCTACCATGGCTGAATTCAAGGACATCTCGCCCAACGCCAGTTATGTCGCCAAGACGAAAAACTGGTTCGAAAACCGTTTCCCCACGGCTTTCGAAGCGTATGACACCCATATGTCGGGCTACTTTGCCCCGAAAAACTTTAATTTCTGGTACATCTTTGGCTCGCTCGCACTTTTGGTGCTGGTGATTCAAATCGTTACCGGTATCTTCCTCGTCATGCACTACAAGCCCGATGCGGCCAAGGCCTTCGAGTCGGTCGAATACATCATGCGCGATGTGCCTGGCGGTTGGATCATTCGTTATCTGCACTCCACCGGTGCATCCGCCTTCTTTGTGGTGGTGTATTTGCATATGTTCCGTGGTTTGCTCTACGGCTCTTACCGCAAACCGCGCGAGCTGGTGTGGATTTTCGGCTGCCTGATTTTCTTGTGCCTGATGGCTGAAGCCTTCTTTGGCTACCTGCTGCCTTGGGGACAAATGTCTTACTGGGGCGCGCAGGTGATTGTGAATCTGTTTGCCGCCGTGCCCTTTATTGGCCCTGATTTGGCGCTGCTCATCCGTGGTGACTTCGTTGTTGGCGATGCCACTTTGAACCGCTTCTTCAGCTTCCATGTGATCGCCATTCCACTCGTTCTGATTGGCTTGGTAGTGGCGCATTTGCTGGCGCTGCACGATGTGGGCTCGAACAACCCTGACGGCGTGGAGATCAAACAAGGCCCCAAAGGCAACCGTTGGAGCGCAACTGCCCCCGCAGACGGCGTGCCCTTCCACCCCTACTACACCGTGCACGACATTTTTGGCGTGTGCGTCTTCCTCTTCATCTTCTGCGCCGTGGTTTTCTTCGCGCCGGAGATGGGGGGCTACTTCTTAGAGTACAACAACTTTGTGCCCGCTGACTCCATGGTCACGCCCCTGCACATTGCCCCTGTTTGGTACTTCACGCCCTTCTACTCCATGCTGCGCGGCGTCACTTCCGAGTTCGCCACCATCTTGGGGCTGATTGCCATTGGCGCTGCGGCGTTTGTCAATTTCAAAGGCCTGGTGCCCAAATTCCTCAAGCTGCCGTTGCTGGCCATCGCCTTTGTGGTGGCCCTGCTCTTGGGTCTGCTGCCAGGTTTGCTCAACTGGGCGGGTTCACCCAAGGCCTTGGTTGGCGCACTCAATACCGTAGGCGGCGCTTTGCAAGGCGTGCCTTTCTTGGGCACGCTGTGGGAGATGATCTGGAAAGGCATCGACGCCAAATTCTGGGGTGTGGTCGCCATGGGCGGCGCGGTGGTGATTTTGTTCTTCCTGCCTTGGCTAGACAAATCCCCCGCCAAATCCATCCGCTACCGTCCAGACTGGCACAAACACCTGTATGTGGTGTTCGTCATCATCTTTGTGGTCTTGGGCTATTTGGGTGTGCAACCGCCATCACCTGTGGGTGAGCGCGTGAGCCAGCTGGGCACTTTGTTCTACTTTGGCTTCTTCTTGCTCATGCCTTGGTGGAGCCAAAAAGGCCAATGCAAAGCCGTGCCTGAACGCGTGACCTTCACGCCCCACTAATGCCAGACGGAGTCACAGCTATCATGAAAAAACTCATTGCTATTTTTGCTGCCTCTTTGGCTTTGCTGGTCGGCGGTGCGCAGGCCAGCTCAAGCAACTTCCCCCTAGACAAAGCGCCGGGCAACACCAGCGACATGGCCTCGCTGCAACGCGGCGCGGGCATTTTTGTTAACTACTGCCTCAGCTGCCACAGCGCAGCCTTTATGCGCTGGAACCGCTTGCAAGACATTGGTTTGACGGAAAAACAAATCAAAGACAACCTCTTGCATGTCTCTGAAGAAGACAAAGGCCGGGTCTATGGCGAAACCATGAAGGCCACCATAGACCCCAAACAGGCCAAAGCCTGGTTCGGTGCCAACCCACCTGATTTGACGGTGATTGCGCGCTCACGCGCCAGCGGCAATGGCAGCGGTGCAGACTACCTCTACACCTATATGCGTACCTTCTACCGCGACGACACCCGCCCAACGGGCTGGAACAATATGGTCTTCCCCAATGTGGGCATGCCCCATGTGTTGTGGCAGTTGCAAGGCGAGCGCAAGCCCATCTACGCCACACCGACGGACGAACACGGCGGCGCGACTGAAGGCGACGCAGCCCACCATGTCTTTAGCGGCAAATGGGAACAAGTCACGCCAGGCACGCTCAGCCCTGCAGAATACGACCGCGCCGCTGGCGATTTGGTCAACTACCTGCAGTGGATGGCCGAGCCCGCACAAAACAAACGCGTGCGCATCGGCGTTTGGGTGCTGCTCTTTTTGGGTGTCTTTAGCCTGATTACTTGGCGCTTGAATGCCGCCTTCTGGCAAGAAGTCAAGTAAAGCTATTGAGGAGGATGCTCTGCACCCACCCCCTTGCGGCGCTGCTGGCAAGCGGCAACATGCCCAAAGCGTTGTGCAGAGAATTTTCATGGTTGTTTTTGCAGGTTTTACCCGTAAAACCTGCCTGAATAGCTCCTTATTTAATAGCGTATTTTTTCGAAGTGACGGCCACAAGCCGTCATTTTTCTTTCTCTCCCCCGCATCTTCAGGAGTCGCTCATCATGATGGTTTTGTACTCAGGCACCACCTGCCCGTTCTCGCACCGTTGCCGTTTCACCCTGTTTGAAAAAGGCATGGATTTTGAAATCCGCGATGTCGATTTGTACGCCAAGCCCGAAGACATCAATGTCATGAACCCCTATGGGCAAGTGCCGATTTTGGTCGAACGCGATTTGATTTTGTACGAATCGAACATCATCAACGAATACATCGACGAGCGCTTCCCGCACCCGCAACTGATGCCAGGGGACCCCGTGGATCGCGCGCGCGTGCGCCTGTTCTTGCTCAATTTTGAGAAAGAGCTCTTCGCCCATGTCACGACCCTGGAAAACCGCGAGCTCAAAGCCAAAGGCGGCGACAAAGCCTTTGAAAAAGCGCGCAACCACATCCGTGACCGCTTGACGCAAATGGCGCCCATCTTTTTGAAAAACAAATTCATCATGGGCGACAACTTCTCTATGCTAGATGTGGCCTTGGCGCCCCTGCTTTGGCGCTTGGACTACTACGGCATCGAACTGTCGAAAAACGCCGCGCCCCTGCTGAAATACGCCGAACGCATTTTCTCGCGCCCCGCCTATATCGAGGCGCTGACGCCATCAGAGAAAGTCATGCGCAAATAAGCGCAAAACCCCAGCTCGCACTACGCTTGCAGAGCTTCGCAAAAGCGCCTCCGGGCGCTTTTCGCTTTTTTGTACACTTGCAAGCTATGACTACACCCCATCTGCGCGCCCACCTGCTGCGCGCCACGCACGAATGGCTAACTGAACACGGCCACACGCCCTATGTCCAAGTCTTGGTTGACAGCTATGCACAAGTGCCCGCTGAATATGTGCGCGATGGCTCCATCGTGCTCAATATGAGCTACGACTCCACCAACAAACTCCTCATCGGCGACGATTGGATTGAATTCCAAGCCCGCTTCAACGGCCAGGTGCGCAACATCCTCTTTCCCACCAACCATGTCGTCAGCCTGTTTTCTAAAGAAACACAAGAAGGCTACCAAGGCATGAGCAGCGAGGAATACCTAGCCATACGCGAAGGCCGCTACCGCTTGCCAGATGAGGCCAGCGATAGCGATAGCCATAGCGATGCTCATGGCGATGCGCATAGCGCTGCCGAGGCCGACACCAGCACCACCGCAGCGGCTGCACCACCCAGCGCGGGCGCAGGGCCAGATAAAGCAGCCAGCCCCACCGAGAGCACCAAAAAAACCGTGTTCACCCGCATCAAATAAGCAGCTAGCGAGGGCGCAAAAATCGGCCAATTTTCTGGCTATAATGCGTAGCTGTGTGCCGCTTTAGCTCAGTTGGTAGAGCAACCGCCTTGTAAGCGGTAGGTCGTCAGTTCGAATCCGACAAGCGGCACCACAAACACCTAAAAACCCGCATCGCCCGCGCTATGCGGGTTTTTGCTTTTCAGCGCTAAACGCCCCTGCGCCCTGCCAGCACCACTGCCCATCGACCCACTGCAATTGCTGCTCATCTATTTTGTCGTGGCCAGCAGGGGGGGGCAACTTCGCCCATTCCTGGCATGTATGTGCATGAGTTTGTGCACGACGGCCGCCATTTTCTGGGCCTCCACCGCCCCTAAGCCCAGGGGAAATATGATCGGAATACTGCTGGTACGCGGCATCACCGCGGGTTATGTCGCGGGCGTTTTGTCTTTTGGCTTTGCGCAGAGTTATGGCGAACATCAGGTGGCGCAAACCATTGCCTTCGAGGGGCAATTTGAAGCAGTGCGTAGCCAGGCCAGCGCACAAACTGAGACGGTGCAGCACCGTAAATGCCCAAGCCCCTCATTCGGCCAACTACTTCGTGGTCACCAGCGCCTGCGCCCCTTTCCAGCCATCCACACAAAAGGCGGCAAGCTACTCAGGCAGGTTTTGCAGAGGCTCCCCTAGTGCAGGGTGCGGCCTGAGGGCGAGAGCGCATCCAGCACAAACACGGGGATGGTGGCCTCGAACTTTTCGCAATCCTCGGCCATGCAGAAATAGCTGCCGTGCATCATGCCCGTGGGCGTCGTCAGCACACAGCCCGAGCTGTATTCAAACACCTCGCCCGGCTGCAGCAATGGCTGATGCCCCACCACCGCCAGCCCTTTGATCTTTTCGTGCAAGCCGCTGGCGTGGTTGATATTCCAGGTGCGGGCAATCACCTGCGCGGCAATCTGCCCCGTGTTGCTGATAGTCACATGGTAGGCAAACACATACTCGCCCGCATCGGGGTTGGAGCGATCGGGCAGGCACTCGGGGCGCACTTTCACGCTGATTTGGTATTTGGGCATGGGGGAATGATAAACGCGCACAAGGCTGTATGCGCACTGCTAGACTGCGCATCTCTGCCCTCATCCTTGGAACTATGAACACAGAAACCCACCGCCAGCTTGCCAATGACATCTGGAGCATCTGCAACCTGCTGCGCGGCCCCTACAAGCGCAACGAATACCGCAAAGTCATCTTGCCGCTTACCGTGTTGCGCCGTTTTGATTGCCTGCTGGCACCCACCAAGGCGCAGGCGCTGGAAACTTTCAGCCAATACAAAGGCAAACCCGAAAGCATCATCCGCAGCGTGATGCAGTCGGCCACGGGTTATCCGTTTTACAACCTCTCCAGGCTGGAACTCGCTCCGTCACAAAAGGGGCGCAACTCGCTGCTGGACGACCCCAGCAACCTCGCCCCCAACCTCAACAGCTACATCAACGGCTACTCGCCCAATATCCGCGCCATTTTTGATCACTTCAAATTCGGCGAGCAGATCAGCAAGATGGCCGAGAAGAATCTACTGTTTCAGGTCATCCAGAAATTCGCCACCTTCGATCTGAGCTTCTCCGGCTTGTCCGCCGATCAGGCGGCCATGCAAATGGGCTATGTGTTTGAAGAGTTGATTCGGATCGGTGCTGAACAATCCAATGAAGAAGCGGGGGAACACTTTACCCCGCGCGAAGTCATCAAACTGATGGTCAACCTGCTGCT
>JAMIFN010000140.1:0-21092 GCA_035906235.1 Allobrachymonas sp.
AGCTCAAAGATGTACAGGCTACCTTTAACTACACCAATGGTGGCGGTAGCCTAATCAATTTAGCGACCACTCTGACTAATTCAGGCACGGCGGCCAACCCCGCTGTGCCAGTTGGTGCTTGGGATGGTTGGATACCCGTGCCCATGGCAGGAGGCATTGCCAATGGTCCTGCCAGTGGTGACACTTATGTGTTCAACGCAGATGGCTCGATCAATAGCGCACCGCAACGCCCTGCTGCAGCCAGTGTGGTGAGTGAAACGAGTGCATTGCCACCTGTAGCGGAAACATTGCCTGTAGATTGGCAGCGACAAATTGCGATTGCACGCGATGCCCAAAGTACGACCCCAGGCAATGCGGTGACAGGAAGTTGGCCAGTGGTTTTGCGAGAAACGGGTGGGTTCCTCAACCATTGGAACCATTCTCAGAATGTAGATGGTGTCGGCATAAGTAAGTGGGGGTATAGCGGGGCAACTTATGCGCAGGCTTACTATCAAGTTACTGCGTCATTTGTTGGTATGGTTAATATTCCGCTGACAAATCCAGTGGTAGGTTGGAAGGGTGGAGCGATTAGCAGTAGTAATCCGCAACAAGATTCGGCAGGTAGTACTTTGATCGGTGCCAATGGCAAGCTGCAATACGGAAAGATGTGCCAGTTCAGTTATCGTTTCACCAGAGTAGGCAATGCCAATACCATCACGCAGGCAGGTGCGAGTGATGCGGCGGCATATGATGGTAGCTCATCAGCTAAAACAGATGCTCAGGGTACCTGCAGCGTCGCTGGTTGCACCAATTGGGGTGGTTATGGCCACGGATCTAGTAATGCTGCGAAGATCTCCAACTCCATCGGCGATTCCTATGGTGATTTTGTGGGCACTTTCTATACGCATGACAGTCTGCCGCGCGTGGCCAAAGATTTCCGCAGCTCGATTGGGCGCATTGCAAACGGCAATGCATGGCAGCCAGGGAGTGGCGTGATTCAGATGCCGATGGGAAATTGGTTCTTCTTTGATATGCACGATAGCAATACTGCAAGCACCGATACCCCTAGCGCGAGTGGAACGACTCCACCAACGCAGTTGGATGACATGATGACGGGGGCGAATCGACAAGTGTTCCCATAAAAGGGAGCGTGTCAGCAAAAAGGGCGTCCTGGTGGACGCCCTTTTTTGTGGGTCTTGAAAACCGAAATGGTTTAACCGTTTTGCATAAAGTCGATGCAAGCGCGGTTAAACATCTCGCGGTGTTCGACCTGCACCCAGTGGCCGCAGCGGTTGAGCAAGATAAAACGCGCATTGGGGCAGCCGTCTAGCACCTTTTGCGCGCCCGATGGCGGTGTAAAGCAGTCTTGCATACCCCAAAAGCCCAAGATAGGCTGCTGGATTTGCGGCAGTTGCTCGGTGTAGTTGGGCACTTTCAAGGCGCTGCGCGCCGCCGTGGTTTGTGTGGCCGCAATAGCGGCGCGTTCGGTGATGATGTCTTCGGTAATCAGCGATTTGTCCACCACCTGCAAATTCATCACCGTGCGCAGGGCTTCGCGCGGGCTGCTGGCGGTTTGGTGCGCGGTAAACAGGGCTTGAATGCCGGGCATTTGCTTGTATTCGTCCAGCGTGGCTAAGCCGCCTGGCGCCATGAGGATGAGCTTGGCCACTTCAGCGGGGTATTTCAGGGCGTAATCCAAACACAGTGCGCCGCCCAGCGAATTGCCCAGCAAGATGGTGTTTTTCAGGCCCAAGCCATCGACCAAGGCCTTGATGCCGCTGGTGAAAAAATCGGTGTCGTAGATCTCCAAATCGGGCTTGCTCGATAGGCCATAGCCCAGGATATCGGGCACCAAGCAGCGGAAACCCGCTTTGGCAAACTCGGGGTAATTGCCCTTGAAATTGCTGTAGCCACTGGCGCCTGAGCCTGAGCCGTGCAGAAAGATGATGGGCTGGCCATCGGCCGGGCCCGCCTCGTGGTAATGCACGCGGTAGCCATTGGCCATGTCGAGGTATTTGCCTTCAGGAATAGGGGTGCTCATCGATTGCCTCTTCGGTTTTGTAGAAAAAAGTCGGACAACTGTAGCACCAAGTCAGGTGCTGCCGATTAGTGACGAACGGATTCAAAAATCATAGCTATTCAGGCAGGTTTCTTGGTTGGAATTGCCAAAAAGCATTTTTTATTGCCAAACCAACGGGGCTTTTTTGCCAATCTCGTTCAGTATTGTCTGGTGTTCCTGCAACTCTTCAGCGCTGGCAGGAAGCACGAGAAGCTGCAAACCAGATAAATCTTGGCGGATGCTGGTACTTATTCTGTCAGTGGCTACGCTATCGACCAAGAGCGAGTTTTGTCCGCGCGTCATGCCGATATAGACATCGGAGAGTAATTGGGCGTCGAGGAGCGCGCCATGAAAAGTGCGAAGGCTGTTATCTATCCCCAAGCGTTTGCACAGGGAATCGAGTTTATTGCTCTGCCCTGGGTAGATGCGCCTGGCCATCTCCAGCGTGTCGGTGATGCGCAGATCAGGGCTGGTGTCCAGTGCGGGCAGGGTCAACCGTCGCAGTTCGGCATTCAAAAAACCAATATCAAAGGGTGCGTTATGAATCAAGATCTCCGCACCGGAGACATAGGCCAAAAGGTCAGCCGCTACTTCGGCAAATTTGGGTTTGTCGGCCAAAAAGGTGCCGCTCAAGCCGTGTACGCGTAGTGCGTCTGGGTGGCTATCGCGCTCAGGGTTGAGATAAACATGGAAATTGCGTCCAGTGGGGCGGCGATCCACGAGTTCAACGCAACCGATTTCAATGATACGGTCGCCTTCATCCGCACGCAGTCCTGTGGTTTCAGTGTCGAGAAACAGTTGCCGGCTCATAGTTGTCAGTGGTTTTCTTTGGCGTGGTTGATGCTGTATTTGGGGATTTCGACGGTCACATCCGTCCCTGCTAGAACGGCTTGGCATGACAGGCGCGACTGCGCCTCTAACCCCCAGGCGCGGTCGAGCAGGTCTTCTTCTGTATCGTCGGCTTCCCCCAGGCTATCAAAACCTTGGCGCACGATGACATGGCAGGTGGTGCAGGCTTTGCTCATGTCGCAAGCATGTTCGATTTTGACACCATGTTCCAGCAATGCCTCGCAAATACTGTCACCGACTTGGGCGGGAATCTCTGCACCTTGGGGGCAGTATTCAGCGTGGGGGAGGACTTTAATAATGGGCATGCGAATAGGGGTAAATCATGGGGCTTGGACGCACCAGGAAATGGGTGCAGGGATCTGCCAAACGCGGCGTGGCGGGCTGTTTGTAGCCAAATTATAGGGATGCAGGGAAAACATCACGCATAGCCTTGACTTGTTGGATGGGGAAATGGGTATTGCGGCCACGGGGAAACCCTATTTTTGTTAGGATGGCTACCTTGCTAGGATTTGCTGGCCCTTCTTACCTTCTTCAGTCTATCCATGACTTTGTCTCCCCCGCCTTTGGCTGAAACCGAAAAACTGGCTGCACAAATGTTGGCGCAGCCTAATCCCGTCGCTGCCTTGTCCTTGGCTGAAGCAATGGTCATTGTGGATATGATGCGCCCCAAACGCATCGCTGCGGGAACGGTTTTTATCAGTGAAGGCGAGGCCGAGCACACCGATTACATGGTCTTGGTCTTGGCAGGGGATGTGGCGATTGAAAACCGCAAACCCAGTAGCACCACGCAGCGCTTGATCAATATCGTTGGGCCAGGGACGGTGTTGGGGGATATGTCTTTGGTCGATGGCTCGCCGCGGCTCACGACTTGCCGCGATCAAACCGAGTTGTCGGTAGCTATTTTTACCCGCGCCCGCTTGCAAGAGTTGCTCACGACGCATCCCGTTATTGCGGCGAAGTTCCTGCTTACTTTGCACCTTCGTGCCTCGCAAATTTCGCGTATGACCTTGGGCAAATTCAACAAAATTGTGCAGATCAACGATGTGCTGCGTCAGCAGATGGATGCCGTTATGAATAGCCGTTCTTTGTTGCCTAATCAGCCGCATCCTGCTGCCCCCGCAGCAGCATTCCAGGTCGACGCAAGTCGCCAGCGTTAAAGTCTTTTTATACAAGTGTGTATGCACTCATGTTACCGCCGCGTTTTATCCTGATCGAAACCTCGCACGCCGGCAATGTCGGCGCCGCCGCGCGCGCGCTCAAAGTCATGGGCTTTGGCGAATTGGTTTTGGTGCGCCCGCGCTGGGCCAATGTGTTGCGGCGCGAAGAAACCATTCAGCGCGCCAGTGGTGCGCACGATGTGCTGGCTGCGTGCCGCATCGTGGATACGGTGGAAGAGGCACTCGACGGCATTACCCATCTGTGCGCCACAGCCATGACGCCGCGCGATTTTGGCCCGCCCACCTACGCCCCGCGCGAGCATTTTTCTGCCCTGGCCACGCGCTTTGCGGCTGAGCCTGAGGCTGGACACAAACTGGCCGTTTTGTTCGGCAGCGAGCGCTTTGGCATGAAGAACGAAGATGTGTACCGCTGCCATGCCTGCTTGCAAATCCCCACCGATGCGCAATTTGGCTCGCTCAATTTGGCTGCGGCGATTCAGCTCATCGCCTATGAATGGCGTTTAGCCTTGGGTGGTTTTTTAACCGAGAAAAACAATGAATTTGGCGCAGAATCTGCCTTAGAAGCTACTGAAAATATAGCAAAAACCCACCCCTTGGCCGACGCCGCCAGCGTTGCCGCCGCACTGCAACACTGGCAAGAGGCGCTGGTCGCCATTGATTACCTAGACCCCGCCAGCCCCAAAAAACTGCTGCCGCGCCTGCAGCAATTGCTCAACCGCGCCGAATTGCGCACCGAAGAAATTCACATGTTGCGCGGCATGGCAAAAAAGATCTTACAAACCGCCGCACGCGCAAGCGATTAGACTCGCACACCTTATGACACAAAACACTTGGCGTTTAGGCGAAACCATCGATTGCATATTGCAGCGCGACCCAGCTGCGCGCTCGCGCTTAGAGGTGTTTTTGTGCTACCCCGGGGTACACGCCTTGCTCATCCACCGCTTGGCACATGCTTGCTGGCGCGGCGGTTGGAGCACTTTGGCGCGTTGCATCTCGCACATCGGGCGCGGCCTGACCGGCATTGAGATCCATCCCGGCGCGCAAATTGGGCGCCGTGTTTTTATCGACCATGGCATGGGCGTGGTGATTGGCGAAATGGCCGAGGTGGGTGATGACTGCACCATTTACCAGGGCGTGACTTTGGGCGGCACTTCGCTGGCGCAAGGTGCCAAACGCCACCCCACTTTAGAAAACGGGGTCATCGTGGGCGCACATGCCTGCGTTTTAGGCGGTTTCACCGTGGCAGCGGGCGCGCGCATAGGCTCAGGCGCTATCGTGACCAAAGCTGTGCCTGCGGGCGCAACCGCGGTGGGCAATCCCGCGCGCATCATTCCACCAAAAGCAGAGACTGAACGCAGCAGCGAAGCAGGCTTTTCCGCTTACGGCATTACCCAAAGCGATGACCCGGTAAGCTTGGCGCTGCGCAGCCTGATTGAGGGTGGCGGTCAGCAAGATGCGCAAATCACCTTGCTTTGGCAAAGCCTAGAAAAATTAGCGCAGCAGCAAAGCGCGCAAAACTGTCTGCCTAGCGAGGCCGAGCGCACCGCCCACCATTTTGAGGCGGAGAAAATCCAAGGCTCTTTGGGGAACTAAGCTCCGCCTCCATCCTCGTGCGCTAGCCAAGTGACAAAAGTCCCGTTTTCGACGGCGGCGCGGAGCATGGCCAGTACCGGTTGCGCACGGGTGCGCATAGGAACCGAGGCGCGTTGCTGCGCATCGTTGTCAAAGGGGTTGTGCTCAACTTCTGGAAGGGGCGGGTGTTGCGTATCCCAGTCGTGGCAGAAATGCTCCAGTGCCGCAATGGCAGAAGGGATCTCTTCGGCAGTCAATATGCCTTGGCCTTGCGTATTCGCCTTGCCCATATGTCCAAGCAAGTCTTGAGCGTGCGCACTCAGCATATGGACATCACTGGCGGACTTGGATGAGAAAGTGGTCAGCATACAAAGGCCTCCTATTGCACGCAAGGGTGGTCAAGCCAGACTGTTTCCGGAGCCAGAAACAGCCTCATTTTTCGGGGCTTCAAACGGAATTGGGTCGATCAGATTGTGCTTGCTGGCGTGCGGCCAGAATGCGTTGCAAGGCCTCATCAGCCTCGGCATGGTTGCCGACTTGCAAGGTGGCTTGGAAACCATCCTCAGTTTGCGCGGGTGGCACCCAGTTTTTAGGGGTGTCAGGATTGGCCTTTTTGGCTTTGAACAAATCCCCACTGTTTTGCCGCTGTGCGATGGCATCAGCGGTCCACGCAACGCTGGGTGGCATTTTTTCGTAAGGGCATCCCGCATCGGCGGCTGTACGCCAGAGTACGGCACGCAAAGCGCGGCCAATGGCTTGATTGCGTTCGCGGATGCGGGCAGATACCGCTTGTTCAAAGGCCAAGCTGTGCAAGAGCAAATAGGGATCCCAGTGCTTAAGAGTGACTTGTAGTTGGAAATAGGCTTTGGCGCTATCGGCTAAAGTCAGAATTTCAAATTTAACCCAATCTTTGGGAATGCCGTTGAGGTTGAGCACTTCATAGGCTGCGCGGTTGATGAGCTCGCGGGCTTCAGTGGCGCTGCTGCCGGGGACAGCCAAGGTGTCGGTGTTTTCCAAGCCACCAGAGGGTAGCAAATCCATATTTTGGGCATTTTTCTTGCCAAATAAACCACCAAGCCAGCTCATAAATTATCCAGTTGTAAATGGGTCGTAAAACAGTATCTTCGCCCCATTCTAGTGGGGGAAAAAGCTATTCTGCAAGTGATAGGAGCACGAGCCTACCGCATTCCTTTCTATTTGTGGAAATTTAGGCATCAAGTGTGGTATTTGGGCGGATTGACCATGGTAGGAGCGCCGGGCAAGCGTCAGTGCATAGCGCAGGCAAAAGTGTCGGCCTGCGCCACGGGCCAATAGTGCTGAAAGACTTCGGGTAGGCTGCGCAAATCTTCTTGCAGCAAATCCATAGGGCGTACATGCATCAAAACGCGAGAAAGCAGCTGAACATCTTGACCATTGACACGCCGCACAATGTGGGCGCCCGTGATGTCATTGGGGTGCTGCAAGCCCGCCGCCTGCACCATTTCTTTCAGGGCTTTGAGGGTTTTGTCGTGGTAGCTGTGTACGCGCTCGGCTTTATCGCCGGGATCTAGGGCGCGCTGGCGTTGCGGGTCTTGTGTGGCCACGCCCGTGGGGCAGCGGTTGCTGTGGCATTGCAAAGATTGGATACAGCCGAGCGCAAACATAAAACCGCGCGCCGAGTTGCACCAGTCTGCGCCCAAAGCCATCATGCGCACGATGTCAAAAGCGCTGATGACCTTGCCCGCACAAGCGATTTTGATGTGGCTGCGCAGCCCCGCGCCGACCAAGGTGTTGTGCACCAATTGCAGCCCTTCTTGCAAAGGCACGCCCACATGGTCGGTAAATTCCAGCGGCGCTGCGCCCGTGCCGCCCTCGGCTCCATCCACCACAATAAAGTCTGGCGTGATGCCTGTTTTCAGCATGGCTTTGACCATGGCGAACCATTCCCAAGGGTGGCCTATGCAGAGCTTAAACCCCACGGGTTTGCCGCCCGATAGTTGGCGCAATTGCTGCAAAAAAGCCATCATCTCCAGCGGCGTAGAAAAGGCGCTGTGCGCTGCGGGCGAATGGCAATTTTGCCCCATGGGGATATCTCTGGCCTCGGCAATTTCGGGGGTGATTTTGGAGGCGGGCAGCAAACCGCCCTGCCCGGGTTTGGCACCCTGGCTGAGCTTGAGCTCGATCATTTTGACCTGCGGGTCTTGCGCTTGGGCGGCAAATTTCTCGGGGTCAAAGCGGCCCTGCCCGTCACGGCAGCCAAAATAGCCCGAGCCTATTTCCCAAATCAAATCCCCGCCATGTTCGCGGTGGTAGCGGCTGATGCTGCCCTCGCCCGTATCGTGCGCAAAGCCGCCCGCTTTCGCGCCGGCATTCAGCGCCAGCACCGCATTGGCCGAAAGTGCGCCAAAGCTCATGGCCGAAATATTGAAAATGCTGGCGCTATAGGGCTGCTGGCAGGCCGCATTGCCTATGCTCAGGCGGAAATCGTGCGAGGCCAAAGCCGTGGGCTGCAACGAATGGTTGATCCATTCATAGCCATCGGCGGCCACATCGAGCTGGGTGCCAAACGGGCGTTTATCCGATTCGCCCTTGGCGCGCTGATACACCAATGAGCGCTGCGCGCGCGAAAAAGGCGTGCGTTCGTGCTCGTCTTCTAAAAAATACTGCCGGATTTCTGGGCGTATGCTTTCCAGCAAAAAGCGGATATGGCCGCTGATGGGGTAGTTGCGCAGCACGGCGTGCTTGCTTTGCAGCAAGTCATGAACGCCAACGGCGACAAAAAAACCGCTGAGCAGCAGCGCCCACCAGCCCGAATCAAAGGCCACCGCCGTCAACAGGGCCAATAAAAACACCGCCACGCTGCCCAAAAAGGGCAGAAAGCGCAGGGGCAAGCTGGCGTTTTGGGGCGGGGCGCTGGGGTAAGAATTTGGGCGGTTCATGGCGAGCCATTGTGTCGCCCTAGCCCCTCAGCCATCAAGCAAAAGCCGTTACGCTTGTGCCGTTTTTGCCACTAAAGCCACGCCCGCAAAACGCAGCCCGGCAAAACCATGCTGCATAAAGTTGCGGATATTGGCGTGGTCTTGCGCCTGCGGCGTGGCCAGTACGGCACGGTAATGTTCGGCAAATAAAGCCAGCGTTTGCGTGGCATCCAAGCCCTCGACTTGTGCAAAGCTAAACACCTTGCACGAACCGCTGTTTTGCCCCGCCGCATTGTGCGCCGCATGGGGCGCTTGGCCATTGTCAAAAGCCGTGGGGGTGAAGTCGTAATGGGCGTCGATATGCGCCAGTACAGCGGCAAAATCGGCGCGCTCTTGTGCCAAAGCACTGAGCAAGTCTTGGGTGGTCGTTTTCATATACAAAATTCGTGTTTTAAGCCGAAAAACCTGCCTGAGTAGCTATTGTTTTGATAGTTCTTAAGGAAGCTCTACAAAACCTTTTTTGGATGCTGGCGCTTATCCATCAGGATGGGATACGAGGCTGAAAAACGAGCCATAGCGGGTGTTCTGGTGAGTTTTTTGAACGAAGTAGCCTGCCTGATGGTGAGATGCCAGCGCCGAAAGGGGGTTTTGCAGAGCTTCCCTAGACTTCCAAACCCAGCCAGTCGGTGTTTTTCAAAGCCATGGGCTGGCCCACCATATCGGCCACCGCGCGGAAACCAAAAGTCATGGCCGGCCCGATGGTGGAACCCGCGCCCGCATAGGCTGGCCCCATGACGGCGGCCGAGGTATTGCCCGTGGCGTACAGGCCCGCTATCGCCTGCCCATCTGCGCCCAGCACGCGGGCGTGGATATCGGTGACGAGGCCGCCTTTGGTGCCAATATCGCCAGGGAAGAATTTGACGGCGTAGTAGGGCGCAGTCTCGAGCGCGCCCAAATTGGTGTTAGGCGTGAAGGCGGGGTCGGAGTAGTAGTTGTCAAAGGCGTTATTGCCACGGCCAAAATCTTCGTCCACGCCTGTGCGGGCAAAGCCATTGAAACGCACCACGGTTTTTTCTAGCGCCGCAGCGTCTAGGCCAATTTTTTGCGCCAACTCGGCTATCGAGCCCGCTTTGACAAAAAAGCCCTCTTTCAGCTTTTTGGCGACGATGGCATCGGGGAAAGATTCGCCCGGCAGCAAAGGGCCTATGGGGTAGCGTTTGCGGAAAGTGGCATCAAACACAAACCAAGCGGGGTCGATCTTGCCGCCCGCTTGGTGGCTTTTGAACATGTCTTGCTGAAATTCGGGGTAGGGCTGGGATTCATTGGTAAAACGCTCGGCCTTGCCATTGACCACCATGCTGTGCGGGAAATTGCGCTCCATAAAGACCACGCGGTTTTCGTCTTCGCCCGGCACGCTGATGGATGGCGCGCCCCAGGTTTTGTCCATCAGCGCGGTTTGCGCGCCCAGTTTTTGCGCCGCCAAAATACCGTCGCCCGTGTTATTGCCTTTGGGCGTGTGCGACCAGCGCGTGTTGGTGGGCTGGGGCAGGTATTGCTCGCGCATTTGCTGGTTTTGCTCAAAACCCCCTGCGGCCAGCATGACGAAGCGGCTGCGCACGGTGTGGCTTTGCCCATTTTTTTGGTAGGTCACGCCCACCACTTTGCCATCTTCGCTGAGCAATTCCGTCATGGGTGCTTGCAATTGCATGGTGATGCTGGTGCTGCGCGCGCGGGCGGCGGTCAGCAGCGCCGCAATCAGGGCCTGGCCGCCGCTCAAACTGCGGTCACGGCTGGTTTTCAGGCGCCAAGGCAGGTCTAGGTAATAACGCGCCATGATGCCCATCATCATCCACATGCCGCCTTTTTCGCGCCGCACCACTTTGCCCGCTTCTTTGGCGGTAACGCAGATATGCCCCAGCACCAGCGCGGTTTTATTGCCGTCGCGCATGGTTTTAAGGCCTTCCAAACCCAGTTTGCTGGCATCGAATCGTGCCGGGTCCATCGAGCGCCCGCCTTTGATGCTGCCTTCGATTTGCTGGTAGTAATCGGGGTAGAGCGTGAGGCTGTGGTAGGGCTGACCCACGCCGTCGCGCAGGTATTCCATCATGCTGTTGGCGGCCTCGACATAGGCCAAGATGCGCTCGTCGGGCGAGAGCCCCTTGGCCACGCGTTTGACATAGCTGAAGGCGGTTTTCAGATGGTCTTGCACGCCATTGCCCGCTTGGTCGTAATTGCAAGGTATCCACAACACGCCACCCGAATAGGCCGTGGTGCCACCAAACAGCTCGCTTTTTTCTAAGACCAGCACCCGCAAGCCCGCATCGGCCGCGCGCACAGCCGTCATCAAAGCGCCGCCGCCGCTGCCTACCACTACCAAATCGTATTCTTGCGCTGCACTCATGAGTCTGTCCTTTTCTTAGAAATAAGGCCTGTTTTTAAGGTTGTTTTCGGCATATTAGGCCGAAAAAGCTGCCTGAGCAGCTCACTTTATTTATTATCAAAATCATAGCGAAATGCCTGCACAAGGCAGGCATTTTCACAACGCATTCGTTTCTTCTGTATGGCAGCGACGCCAGCGAGCAAGATGCAGAGCGAGGCGCACGGAGCGCAGCAACCGCAATGTACGCAAGGTACATGAGGATTGCGAGCACCGCGCAACAAAGCTATGCGTTTGCGCAGCTAGTCGATGACTTACACAAAGGGGTCTGGATTAGGCAAGCCCAAAGCCACCGCCCCCTGAATGCGCGCGTAATGGTCGGCATTATTCGCAATGTGCGAACGGCCTACGGTGATGTCGCGGAAGTAACGCGCAATGGCGTTGCCATTCCACGGACCAGCGGCGCCACAGGCGCGCAGCAGCTCGCCCACCACATGGTGCGCTTGCTTGGGCACGGCAGAGGCTTGCGAACGCTGCATCAAGCGGCGGTCCAAGTCCATCACTTCACCTTTGGCTGCCGCTTCAATGGCTTCGCCAAAATTGCGCAGCATCACGGTTTTGGTGGCATCGACCCACATCATGGCTTCAGTTGTAGCCGTTTGTGCATTGGGGTCTTCGGCCGTTTTGCCGCCGTGTTTGCCCACATGGGTTTTGGCGCTGTCGGTGAACGCGTCAATAGCGCCTTCGACCGCGCCGATGCTGGAGTTAGACACCGCGCGTTGGAAGACTTGGGCGAAAGGAATTTTGTAGATGTAGTTGCTGTTCTCAGCCATACCTGGGCGGCCGCGCAGGGTCACATCGTTGGTGATTTGCGTGCGGTGTTTGGGCACAAAGGCGTCTTCCACTACGACATCGTTAGAGCCCGTGGCGCGCAGGCCAATCACATCCCAGTTTTCTTCGATTTTGTAATCGGTGCGTGGAATCAAGAGCGTGACATGCTCAAACGCGCCGGGCTTGCCTTCAACAGGCATGACCGAGCCGAGCAAGGCCCATTGGCAGTAGTGACCGCCTGAGTTAAAGCCCCAGCGACCTGAAACTTTGTAGCCACCTTCAACGGGGGTGACTTTGGCCACGGGCATATAGCTTGATGAAATCAAAGTGCCGGTGTCTGAGCCCCAAACATCTTGTTGCGCCGCATCGGGGTAGAGCGCCAATTGCCAAGGATGCACGGCCAGTACGCCGTAAATCCAGGCGGTGGACATATCGCCACGCGCCAAATTCATTTGGATGCAAGCGTAAACGCGGGGATCCATTTCAAAACCGCCCCAGCGTTTGGGCTGCATGACGCGGAAAAAACCGGAGTCAGCCATTTCTTGAATGGTTTGTGGGTCAACCTGACCGGCTTTTTCCTGAGCATAAGAGCGCGCGCGCAGCGCAGGAATCATGGCCGCAGCCTTGTCGATCAGGGCTTGCGCCTCGGGGGTCAACCAGTCGTTTACATTGCTCATTTATTGCTACCTTTGTCTACCTTGGGGACGCAGCGCCTGCTGCGCAAACAAAAATGGCGCTACTGCCAGCAGCAAGCTCAGCCGCCGCAGCCACCACGGGGCGCAGTGTAGCGCCGAAATCCTTCGTGTTTTCTTGACCAGAATCGAAAACTCACGATTTTTATAAAGCTTATCGGGCTGGGTGCGGTGCTGTTTCCACAAAAAAACCCGATGCTGGGCAGCATCGGGTTTGCTTGTACAAAGACCTATTTGGCAGATTAGTTGCCAGTCGCACCTTTTGTCGCATTTTTGGCATCAGCTTTATCGGCTTTAGCCTTGGCTTTTTCTTCAGCCTTAGCCGCTTTAGCTGCATCTTTTTCAGCTTTTTTGCTTTCTTTGCTGCTGGCTGCTTTGTCAGCCGCTGGCGCTGCTGCTTTTGCATCTGCTGCAGGTGCGGGAGCCGCTGCAGGCGCGGTCGCCGTATCTGCCTTAACTTTTTTCTCTTTAGTGGCCTTGTCAGCTTTGGCAGGGGCTGCTTTCTCGGCAATGCCCTCAGTGCCCACGCCATTGACGGTCATGCCATTAGCGGCAAATTTTTTGGCATTGGCAGAGCCTACGCCTTTGACGCGGTCGATTAAATCTTGCCAATTTTTGAACTCGCCAGCTTTGCGCGCTTCCAAAATGCGAGCAGAAGTGCCGGGGCCGATACCTTTAACGGCGTCGAGTTCAGCAGCGTTAGCTTTGTTGGCATCGACTGCAGCCATGCTCGCGGCCATGTACAAGCTCAGCGCCAAAGCTGCAAACAGTTTCCACAATTGCTTCAACATTTTGTTTTCTCCATAAAAATTTAAAAAGCGCTGCAAACGCACCGCAGTTGCTACGCTAACACAGGAAGAAGGCACTGAGCAATTCGCTGTTGCCAAAGTGCGACGATAAACGCTACACCCTAGGCGCAGACCAAGCCAGAGCCGTGGTGAATTTGGCACGCTTGCTGGCGAAATAGGTTTTAACATGCCTGACCTGCAGGTTTTCGCCTAAAAAAGCACCCGCCCAAGCCTGATAGCTGGGCATATCTGCCACATGCAAAACCAATATGAAATCTGGCCCCGCGCTGGTGCGCCAGCACTGCTGCACAGCGCTGCTGGCACAGGCCGCACGCTCGAATTCATCCAGACACTGGGCAGTTTGCCGCTCTAAACTCACCTCCACAATGGCCTGCAAGCCCCAGCCCAGCTCGCGCCCGATTTTGTCGCTGTCCAAAATCGCTACCTCGCGGGCGATCCAGCCTGCAGCTTTGAGCTTTTGCACGCGGCGCATGCAAGTGGGTGCCGAGCTGTGCACGCGCTCGGCCAGTTCAGCATAGCTGAGGGCGCAGTTTTCCTGCAGAGCTTGCAAAATGCGTTGATCCAATTCGTCCATTTATTTCAAAATATCCATAATTTGATGAAATTTATTCAACTCTATCTGAAAACGAAATTTTATTTCATCATCAGCAAAAAAATGGGAGGTTTATTAAGCCCCTTTTCGATAGCATCCTAGGCAGGTTTATCGGCCCATATGCCGAAAAACAATCTAAAAACAGCTTTATCCTGGAAAAAACCCTATGTGTGGCATCGTCAGCGGCGTTTCCCAGCGCAATATCGTCCCCGTGCTCTTGCAAGGTCTGCAGCGCTTGGAGTATCGGGGTTATGACTCCTGTGGCCTAGCGGTACATGATGGCAAGGGGCCGCAGCGCGCGCGCTCTACCGCCCGCGTGGCGCAACTGCAAGCGCAAACCGAGGCCGAACACATCACGGGGCATATCGGCATTGCCCACACCCGCTGGGCGACACATGGCGCGCCCGCATTGCATAACGCGCACCCGCATTTCAGCGCCGGCCCAGGCTCGGGCGCTGTGGCCAAAATCGCGTTGGTACACAACGGCATCATCGAAAACCACGAACAACTGCGCGCCCAGCTGCAGGCCAAGGGCTATGTATTCACCAGCCAAACGGACACCGAGGTCATCGCCCATTTGCTCGATTCGCTGTATCAGGGCGATTTGCTGGAAGCCCTGCAAGCGGCGCTGCCGCAGCTGCATGGCGCTTACGCCCTGTCTATCTTCCACCGCGATGAGCCGCACCGCATTGTGGGCGCGCGCCAAGGCTCGCCCCTGGTGCTGGGCGTGGGGCAAGGGGAAACCTTTTTGGCATCCGACGCCATGGCGCTGGCCGGCGTGACGGACCAAATCGTGTATCTAGAAGAAGGCGATGTCATCGACATGCAGCTGGGCAAATACTGGGTGCTGGATGGCGCAGGCAAAGCCGTCAGCCGCCCCGTTAAAACCGTACACGCCCACAGTGGCGCGGCGGAGTTGGGGCCTTACCGCCATTACATGCAAAAAGAAATTTTTGAACAACCCCGTGCCATTGCCGATACGCTCGAAGGCGTGGCAGGCATCACGCCCGAGCTGTTTGGCGCAGAGGCCGAGCAAGTCTTTACCGCCATCGACCGCGTGCTCATCCTCGCCTGCGGCACCAGCTATTACAGCGGCTGCGTGGCTAAGTATTGGCTAGAAGGCATAGCCGGCATCCCCTGCCAGGTAGAAATTGCCAGTGAATACCGCTACCGCCAGTCTGTGCCGCACGCCAACACCTTGGTCATCACCCTCAGCCAATCGGGTGAAACGGCTGATACCCTGGCCGCGCTCAAGCACGCGCGTAGCCTAGGCATGGCGCAAACGCTGACGATTTGCAATGTGGCCACCAGCGCCATGGTGCGCGAGAGCCGCCTGGCCTATATCACCCGTGCGGGGGCCGAAATTGGCGTGGCATCGACCAAGGCCTTCACCACGCAATTGGCGGCGCTGTATTTGCTCACCCTCACCCTGCAAAAGCTGCAAGGCCGTTTGGACGCCGAACAAGAGACAGCCGAACTTGCCGCCATGCGGCATCTGCCCATGGCACTGCAAAGCGTGTTGGCGCTGGAACCCCAGCTGATTGCCTGGGCTGAAACCTTTGCCAAGATGAAAAACGCCATCTTCTTAGGCCGAGGGGCGCACTACCCCATTGCCCTAGAAGGCGCGCTCAAGCTCAAAGAAATCAGCTACATCCACGCCGAGGCCTATCCTGCGGGCGAGCTCAAACACGGCCCCTTGGCGCTGATTACCAAAGACATGCCCGTGGTGGTGGTTGCACCCCATGACAGCCTGTTTGAGAAACTCAAAAGCAATATGTACGAGGTGCGCGCGCGCGAAGGTGTGCTCTTTGTACTGGCCGATGCGGGCTCGAGCATGGAAGCGCAAGACGGCATCCATGTCATCCGCCTGCCTGAACACTACGGCCACCTAAGCCCCATCTTGCACACCCTGCCCTTGCAGCTGCTGGCCTACCACACCGCCTGCGCCATGGGCACTGATGTGGATAAACCGCGCAATTTGGCCAAAAGTGTGACGGTTGAATAACCGTCACACAGCTTCATGCTTTGCATGAAGCGGCCAAATACGCGGTTTTCGCCCCTGGCTCACTTTGCGCCAGCAAAGTTAAACGAGCGCAGCGAGTGGCCGAAGACACAAACCCCGAAATCTGGCTAAAAGCGTGACCGTCGAATGATGGGCACACTTTTAGTACGCGCTGCATAGCAGCGCAGATTTCGAGGTTTGGAACGAGACTAACATCTGCCGCGTCAGCGGCATGTTATGCCCTGGGCACAAGCCCCGAATAAGAACGGCCAAATACGCGGTTTTCTTCGTAGGCTAAATTGCAGCGCAGATTTCGGAGTTCCCCCCGGCTCACTTTGCCTTAGAGCGCCCCGCTTGAACTTCCAGCGTCAAGCTGGCATTGTGGCTCGCCCAAGTATCGGCGCTGGTTTTGTCGTGCAGCGTCACCAGCAAATAATTCAAGCCTGCCGCACCTGGGCTGAATGCAAAACGCCCCTGGGCATCGGCCACGATAGTCGATTTGCGCTGGTTTTCACTATCGTAAAGATCGCCTTGGCGCGGGGTTCTGAACTGCTCGCCATCGGCTACGACGATGATGCGCGCGTAGCAGCCGCGGCGCGGCACCGGTCAGATTACGCCCGCCCACGGCCATGCCGCCGCTACGAAAATTTGCAAAACACCCCAGCCGCCCTATAAATCAATGGCTTATAGTCACGAGCTATGACTATTTCTACACAAATCGACCAAGTATGCGAGCGCGTAGAGCGCCTGCTGCTGCGGCATGAAGAATTAGAGCGTACCAACACCTTGCTGGCCGAGCAGCTGCAGCAACTGGCGCAAGAACGCGATTCGCTGAAATCACGCCTCGCCGCAGCGCGCGCGCGCGTGGATGCCTTGCTCGACCGCCTGCCCAACGCTGAAGAAGGGGGCAGCGCATGAGCCACGAACCGGTTAATGCCCACATCATGGGGCAAAGCTATGTGCTGTCTGCCCCTAGCCACGAAGTTGCCGATTTACGCGCCGCAGTGGGGCGTGTGGACGAGGCCATGTGCCGCATCCGCGACGCGGGCAAAATCAAAGCGCGCGAACGCATCGCCGTGCTGGCCGCACTGAACATTGCTTTTGATGCGGAGCAGGCACACACCACCCCAACCGCACAGCCAGGCACACGAGCCAGCGCCGCCAATCTGCCCGCCATCAACCCCCCAGCCCACGCTAGCGCGCAAGCTGAGCCCAGCGAGCTTCCCGCCGAGTTGCAGGGCAATGACCAACGCTTAGCGGCCTTGATCTACAAGCTCGACCAGGCTCTGGGGCGCGATGGACATTTGCTCTAAAGGCGCGCACGATGGTTTTTTTCTCCACCGTCCGCCGCATCCTGCGGCACCGCTGGCTGGATGATCGCAGCGTGCAACGCGCCCTACCTGCCGCCGCCTTGCAACGTCTGGCACAAGCTGTTGCCGCCAGCGAAACCCAGCATACGGGCGAGATCCGCATTGCGGTCGAGACAGGCTTGCCTTTGTCCTATCTGCGCCGCCAAGCCCAGCCGCGCGAACGCGCCATCAATCTGTTTGGCAAGCTGCGCGTCTGGGACACCGAGGACAACAACGGCGTGCTGATTTACCTGCTGCTGGCCGAGCACGCGATTGAAATCGTTGCCGATCGCGCCATCCACCACGCCCTGCCGCCCGAATTTTGGACGGCGGAAATTGCGCAATTGCGCCCAGCGCTGCGCGCAGCAGAATACGAACACGCGCTGACACAAAGCATCCAGCATATCGGCGCGGCGCTGGCGCAGCACTTCCCCCTGCCAGCGGGGCAAACGCGCAGCAATGCCTTGCCCGACAAGCCCGTGCTGCTGTAAAAGCCTGCCAGAACTATGAAAATCATAGCTACTCAGGCAGGTTTTTCGGCTTAAAACCCCTAAAACACCCCTAAAAAAACCATGAATACCATGAAAAAACCGCAGTTTTCAGGCTGCGGTTTTTGCTGCGTAGAAAAATGTGCCTAGGGCTTATTTCTCTTTCACCTCGGCGTCGATGATGTCGTCATCCGCAGGCTTGCCGCCCGCGTCTGCCGCACCGGCGCCGCCTTCGGCCGCCTGCTGCGCTTGCATATCGGCGTACATTTTCTCGCCCAGCTTTTGCGCGGCTGTCATCAGCGCCTCCGTCTTGGCTTCGATATCCGCCTTGTCTTCGCCTTTCAGGGCTTCTTCCAAGGTTTTGAGCGCCGCTTCGATGGCTTCTTTTTCAGCCGCATCCAGCTTGTCGCCGTAATCGGCCAGGGATTTTTTCACTTGGTGAATGGCCGCGTCGCCTTGGTTGCGTGCGGTGACAATTTCCAGTTTTTTCTTGTCTTCTTCCGCGTTCAATTCCGCGTCTTTGACCATGTCCTGGATTTCGCCCTCGCTCAAGCCTGAGTTGGCTTTGATGGTGATTTTGTTTTCTTTGCCCGTAGCCTTGTCTTTCGCGCTGACATGCAAGATGCCGTTGGCGTCGATATCAAAAGCCACTTCAATTTGCGGCGTGCCACGGGGCGCGGGCGCAATGCCTTCGAGATTAAATTCGCCCAAGGCTTTATTGCCACTGGCGATTTCGCGTTCGCCTTGGAAAACCTTGATCGTGACCGCAGGCTGGTTGTCGTCAGCGGTTGAGAAAGTTTGGGCAAACTTGGTCGGGATGGTGGTGTTTTTCTGGATCATTTTGGTCATGACCCCGCCCATGGTTTCAATGCCCAAAGACAGCGGCGTCACATCCAAAAGCAACACATCGGTGCGGTCGCCAGACAACACCTGGCCTTGAATCGCCGCGCCCACAGCCACGGCTTCATCCGGGTTCACATCCTTGCGCGGTTCTTTGCCAAAGAAGGCTTTGACCGCCTCTTGCACTTTGGGCATGCGCGTCATGCCGCCGACCAAAATCACATCCGAAATATCGCTAGCCGATACGCCCGCGTCTTTCATCGCCGTTTTGCAAGGCTCGATCGAGCGCGCAATCAGCTCGTCCACCAGGCTCTCGAGCTTGGCACGGGTGAGCTTGATGTTCAGGTGTTTGGGGCCAGACGCATCGGCGGTGATGTAGGGCAGATTGATGTCGGTAGCGCTGCTAGATGAGAGCTCAATCTTGGCTTTCTCCGCCGCTTCTTTCAGGCGCTGCAGTGCCAGTACATCTTTGCTCAGATCAACGCCTTGTTCTTTTTTGAACTCGTCGATGATGAAGCTGATGATGCGCTGGTCGAAGTCTTCGCCGCCCAAAAAGGTGTCGCCATTGGTCGAGAGCACTTCAAATTGTTTTTCGCCATCGACATCGGCAATCTCGATGATGGAGACATCAAAAGTGCCGCCACCCAAGTCGTAGACAGCGATTTTGGCATCGCCCTTGGCGTGTTTGTCTAGGCCAAAGGCCAGCGCCGCCGCCGTGGGTTCGTTGATGATGCGTTTGACTTCCAGCCCCGCAATGCGGCCTGCATCTTTGGTGGCTTGGCGCTGCGCGTCGTTGAAGTAGGCGGGCACGGTAATCACGGCCTCGGTCACGGCTTCGCCCAAATAGTCTTCGGCGGTTTTCTTCATCTTGCGCAGCACTTCGGCGCTGATTTGTGGGGGTGCCAATTTTTTGCCGCGCACTTCAATCCAGGCATCGCCGTTGTCGGCCGCGACGATGCTGTAGGGCATGAGGTCGATGTCTTTTTGCACCTCTTTTTCGGTGAATTTGCGACCGATCAGGCGCTTAGATGCATACACCGTATTTTTGGGGTTGGTGACAGCCTGGCGCTTGGCCGATGCGCCGACCAGCACTTCGCCATCTTCTTGATACGCAATGATGGACGGCGTGGTGCGCCCGCCTTCGGCGTTTTCGATCACTTTGGCGCTATCGCCTTCCATAACCGAGACGCAAGAGTTGGTGGTGCCCAAGTCGATGCCGATGATTTTTCCCATTTTTTACTCCAATGAATGTGTTTGAACTGAATCTGTTTGAACTGCTGTGCTAAGTGGTGCACGGCTCCGCGTTTTTCAAGCGGCGCTGGCGGTTATTTCTCGGCCGCCACCATGATGAGCGCTGGGCGCAGCACGCGGTCGGCAATGCTGTAGCCCTTTTGCAGCACCGTCACTACCGTATTGGCAGGCTGATCGGCGGGCACAGCGCTGATGGCTTGGTGCTGGTTGGGGTCGAATTTATCGCCCGCCGCCGGGGCTATGGGCAGCACTTTGTTGCGCTCCAGCGCGGCGAGCAATTGCTTTACCGTCAGCTCGGCGCCTTCGCGAATTTGCTCGACCGTGGCGTCTTGCACCGCCAGCCCAGCCTCGAGCGAATCGAGCACGGGCAGCAAGCTCTCGGCAAAGCCTTCCAGTGCAAATTTGCGTGCTTTGCTGACCTCGTCTTCGGCACGGCGGCGGGCGTTTTGCACCTCGGCGGCGGCACGCAAAAGCTGGTCTTTGTTTTCTGCCAGGGCTTCTTCTTTGGCCTGCGCCTTGGCTTGCGCCAATTGCGCGTGCAGGCTGGCGATTTCTTCTTCGGCGCTCATCTCGGCGCCTGCCGCATCGCTTGGGGCTGCGCTCGCTGCGGCATTCGCTGCTGCAGTGGCGGCCTGCGCCTGCTTTTGTTTTTCAGCATCCAAGGCATCGGCCTCGGCCATAAAGGGGCAAGTGCCGCCAGAGTTTTTGTCAAAGTCGTGCATAGTATTCCGTGCAAATCAAGCTGTAAAACGAAGTATCGCTGGAGAAAATGGGGGTGACAATGCGCAAATCAAGGCCTTTCCTTCAAAATTTGAACGCAATTTGTCTTGGTAGTCCGTATTTTTTTAATAGCTGCTCAGGCAGGTTTTTCGTGGGTATTTAGTGTTTTAGCCTAAAAATTTAGGCTCTCTTCCGTTTCCGGTGGAATACAACACCTTAGGGAGCCTCTGCAAAACCCCCTTTCGACGCCGGCATCTCACCACCAGGTGGGCTACTTTGTTCAAAAAACTCACCAGAACGCCCGCTATGGCTCGTTTTTTAGTCTCGTATCCCATCCTGATGGATGAGCGCCCGCATCCAAAAAGGGTTCTGCAGAGGCTCCTTAGAAAGCCATGGTTTAAGTTTGAGCCCTAGCCTTCTTCAAAGGATACTCAGCAGGTGCGAGAGCTTGCCTGCAATCAGGAAAGCCATTGCGATGAAGTGCTCAGTCGTGCCGTAGCCCCTTGCTTTAGCCTTGGCCGCTTGCAGTAAAGAATTCACCGCCTCCACATAGCCCGTGTGCAAGCGGGAGGCATCAAACGCTTTGAGTATCCCCGCCCAGTGCTGC
>JAMIFN010000141.1:0-8054 GCA_035906235.1 Allobrachymonas sp.
CGCCAATTTGACGGGCAAATTCGCTCCGCTAAAAGAACGCGGCGGCCCTGGCGACGACGAAGCCTACCCCGAGCTGCGCAAAGAGTGGGAGCAACACATGGCCAAATCGGGCTGGACCTGCGTGGGCTGGCCGAAAGAGTTTGGCGGCCGCAATATGAGCGTGTGGGAACAAGTCATCTTTCAAGAAGAATACGCCCGCGCTGGCGGCCCTGGCCGCATGGGGCATATTGGCGAAGGCTTGCTGGGCAACACGGTACTGGCCTTGGGCACAGAAGACCAAAAAGCGCGATTCTTAAAAGGCATTCAGCAAGGCACCGAGTTTTGGTGCCAAGGCTATTCTGAGCCTTCTGCGGGTTCAGACTTGGCCAATGTGCGCACCAAAGCCGTGCAAGACGCCGATGGCAACTGGCGCATCAGCGGGCAAAAAGTGTGGACAAGCTGGGCGATGGAAAGCGACTGGATTTTCGTGATCGCCCGCTGCGAAGAAGGCTCGCAAGGCAATAAGGGCTTGAGCTTTTTCCTCATGCCTTTAAAGCAAGAAGGCGTGGAGATTCGCCCCATCAAACAAATCACCGGCGGAGCGGAATTTAACGAAGTGTTCTTTGACAACGCCGTGGCGAAAAAAGAAGACATCGTGGGCGCGCTGGGCGATGGCTGGAAGGTCGCCATGGCGCTCTTGGGCTTTGAGCGCGGTATTTCAACCCTGGGCCAGCAAATGCAATTCATCCGCGAGCTGCAGTGGATCGTCGATGCCGCCAAAGCCAATGGCAAGATCGACGACATCCGCATCCAAAGCCGCCTCGCGCTGGCTTGGGCGGGGCTGCGCGTGCTGCGCGCTTCCGCCGTGCGCATGTTGGGCGACACCAGTGGCAGCTTGAGCCGCGAAGCGCTGGCCTATAAATACTACTGGAGCAACTGGCACCGCGATTTGGGCGAGCTGGCCATGGCCGTGCAAGGCGCGGGAGCCAATGTGCGCGACGGTGACGATGGCAGTGCGCAAACCCGCCTGCAGCACATGGCCTTGTTCGCACGGTCCGACACGATTTACGCGGGCACGAATGAGATTCAACTCAACATCATGAGCGAACGCGGTTTGAATATGCCGCGCGAACCCAGGGGGCGTTGAGGCTAAGCGATCCCCTCACTCTCTGGGGGATGGTGTAAATACCTAGATTCCCGCTTACGCGGGAATGACGCACTAATTTAAAGGTGTTTTTCGCCTTTTAAGCCGTAAAACCTGCCTGAGCAGCTCACTTTTTTATATCAAATCACCTTCTCAAAAACGCCATGCCCAACACTGCTTTTGCCCTCAACCCCGCCCAAGTTCAAGCCGATGTGCAAGCGGCGCTGGCCGAAGATGTGGGCGCAAAAAAGCAAGACTGGACGGCGGGCTTGATTGGCGCGGCCGTGCGCAGCAAAGCCTGGATTTTGGCGCGTGAAGACGCGGTGATTTGTGGCCGCCCCTGGGTGGAAGAAACGCTGCGGCAAATTGCCCCCTCGGTTAGCCTGAATTGGAAAGTGACGGAAGGCGAGCGCTGCCGCGAAAACCAAATCGTGGTGGAATTTGACGGCCTAGCGCGCGAGCTATTGACGGCCGAACGCACCATGCTCAACTTCATGCAGCTGCTCAGCGCCACCGCCACGGTCACTGCCCGTTATGTGGATGCCATAGCCGCTGTGCCTGGCAACCGCGCCCGCATTGTGGATACGCGCAAAACCATTCCAGGCTTGCGCGTGGCGCAAAAATACGCAGTCCACACGGGCGGCGGCCTGAACCACCGCATGGGGCTGCATGACGCGATTTTGATCAAAGAAAACCACATCATGGCCGCTGGTGGCGTGGCGCAGGTGCTGGCGCAAGCCGCCGCCTTTGCGCATGAATTGCAATTCATCGAAATCGAAGTCGAAACCCTGGCGCAACTGCAAGAAGCGCTGGATGCAGGCGCACAAATGGTGCTGCTGGACAATATGCCCGCCGCCACCCTGCGCGAAGCGGTCACCATGAACGCTGGGCGCGCGGTTTTGGAAGTCTCGGGCGGGGTTAGCCTGGACACCGTGGCCGCGCTGGCCGCCACGGGGGTCGATCGCATCTCGATAGGCGCGATCACCAAAGATGTCAAAGCGGTGGATTTCTCGCTGCGCTTTGACCAGTCGTTTGCGCAACAAAAATCAGGCGCGTAAGTAGGTCTTTAAGCCTGCACCATCATGGATTCTGCTGCGCTTGCCGATTGGATGTTGGCCGCAAATGCGCCCTTAGGCCCATCCATCAGCTCGTAACGCACGCGCTGGCCAGGACGCACCGTTTTAAAGCCATCCATAACGATGGCGGAAAAATGCACAAACACATCGGCACCGCCCTCATCGGGCTGAATAAAGCCTATGCCTTTGGCATCGCTGAACCATTTCACCACTCCCTCACTCATATTTCACCCCTTTTTTTATCGTTGCTACAGTGCTGCTGCACTGCGGCTGAGATTCTACGCAGAGGCAAAATAGCTGGTCAAACGCAAGGGGCGAAATGGTGAGAAAACTCAGGGGAAATACTGCCTAGGTTTTTCACCTAGGGATACACCAGCATTACGCCCTGCCGCGTTTGATGTCCGCAATACTGGGCATGTCGATGCGGGTAGCCTTGCGCTCCATCATAGGCGGATCAAGACGCAACACAATGATCGAAATATTGTCGCCACCGCCATGGCCGCGCTGGCGTGCTTTACTGATCAAAAACTCAGCCGCCTCTCGTGGCGTCAAAGTCGCTAGCGCCGAGCCTAGCTCTTGGTCGGTAAAGTAATGCCACAAGCCATCTGAGCACAGCAAAAGCGCATCGCCTACCTTTAAATCGCGTGTGCTGTAAGTGCTGATTTGTGGTGCGTCTTCCGCCCCCAAACAGCTGAGCAAAATATTCGATTGCGGATGGTCGCGCGCCTGCATTTCGGTCAGCTCGCCCTTGTCCACCAGTGCCTGCACATAGGAGTTATCGCGTGTGCGTTTGACCAGCGTGCCCGCATGAAAATGGTAAATGCGCGAATCGCCCGAATGCGCCCAGTGGCAATCGCCCTCGGGGTTCAAAATAAAAGCAGCAAAAGTGCTGTGCGGCTCCATCTCGGCGGCGACTGCCGTCAGGCGTATCACCGTGTGCGACTCTTCCCCAATTTGTTTCAGTACCGAGGGCGCATCATCCGTCGTGGGCGAATAGCGTTCAAAAATTTGCTTGGCTGTCAGCACCACTTGGTCCGAGGCCATGCGCCCGCCTGAACGCCCGCCCATGCCATCAGCCAGCACGCCCAAAACGCAGCCGAGATGATGCGGATGCGTGATAAAGGCCAACTGGTCTTGTTGGTACTCGCGATCGCCTTTGTGTATGCCCGTTGCCGCGCTGAGTCGGTATGCCGTAATTGCCATGACGCCCAATATCGAGTGTTTGAATATCTGAATCGGCTCATTATGGCAGCGATTATTCACAGCCTACGCATAGCTTCGTGCAGAAAATCTTGCCTTGGCGCAAATCACCGACAATTGCCCCCGCTTATGTCTTTTGCCCCCACCGCCTCCCCTCTTGCCGCGCCCCAGGCCACCAGCAAGCCCTTGCACGCCGCCGTCGCCGCCGCCGTCGCCGCCGCCTTTGCCACAGATGGCGCACTGGCACAGGGACAAACGGGCTACCGCCCACGCCAAGCGCAGCTGCACATGGCCAACGCCATAGCCGAGGCCATCAGCAACAGCAGCCTACTGGTGGTGGAAGCCGGCACGGGTACGGGCAAAACCTATGCCTATTTGGTGCCCGCTTTGCTCAGCGGCCAGCGCGTGTTGGTGTCCACCGCCAGCAAAGCGCTGCAAGAGCAGCTGTATAAACGCGATTTACCCACGGTGATGCGGGCGCTGGGCATACACAGCCGCACCGCTTTGCTCAAAGGCCGCGCCAATTACCTGTGCATCTACCGCATGCAGCAGGCTAGGCAACAGCCTTTGGCAGCGAATTTACTGGCGAACTTGGCGCAGGTTGAACGCTGGAGCCAGCACACCGAAAGCGGCGATTTGGCCGAAGTCGCCACCCTGGCCGAAGACTCGCCCCTGCGCCCCTTCATCAGCTCTAGCCGCGAAAACTGCCTAGGCAACCAATGCCCGTCTTACGACAGCTGCCACCTGCTGCGCGCGCGCAACCAAGCCATGCAGTCTGAGCTGGTCGTCGTCAACCACCACCTGCTGTTTGCTGACATGGCCATCAAAGAAGAAGGTTTTGGCCAGCTGCTGCCGCATACCGACATCGTGATCTTGGACGAGGCGCACCAGCTCAACGAAATTGGCGTGCAGTTTTTGGGGCAGCGCTTATCCAGCACCCAGCTTTTGGATTTTTGCCGCGATGTGCTAGCCACAGGCCTGGCCAAAGCGGGCGGCCTGGTCGATTGGCAAGGCCTGGTGCAGACTTTGGAATACGCCACGCGCGAGCAGCGCCTAACCATAGGCAGCAGCTGGAATAAAGGGCAAAGCGGCATCCGCCTGCGCTGGCAAGGCAGCACGCCCGAAGGCCTAGACCAAGCCCTGTGGCAGCGCGGCTGGGACGACATCGGCACTGCCCTAGAAGGTCTGCGCGCGGGGCTAGACAGCGTCAGCGAGATGGCGCCCGACATCCAGCGCCTGTACGACCGCGCCTGCGATCTGCAAAGCGCCCTGCGCCACTTTGCCCAGCCGCATCAGGGCGAAGGCGTGCGCTGGCTAGAGGCGGGCAGTCACTGGATCGCCGCGCAAGCGCCGCTAGATATTGCCAGCGCCTTGCGCAAACATATTTACCCAGACACTGGGGAAAATTTAGATGCCAATTCAGGCGTTCAGGCCGAAAAACCTGCCTGGGTAGCTCCTAAAAATGAAGCACAAAACCCTGCCCTGCCCTGCCTTGCCCCTTTAGGTGCCCCTTTAGGTGTCCCTTTGAGCACACCGGCAGCTTCTGCACCCATATCCACAACCGAAAACACCCCAGCACCCGAACCCCGCAGCTGGATTTTTACCTCCGCCACCCTAGGCGATGCCAACGGCCTAGGCTGGTTTACCGCCCCCTGCGGCCTGCACGACGCGCCCAGCCTGCGCCTAGCCAGCCCCTTTGATTACGCTGGGCAAGCGGCGCTCTACATCCCAGCCGACATGCCCCCGCCCGCGCAAACCGCCGCGCACAGCAGCGCCGTGGCCACCTTAGCCGCGCGTGCCGCGCAGGTGCTGGGCGGCAAAACCCTGGTGCTGACCACCACCAACCGCGCCCTCAAACAGATTGCTAGCGAGCTACGCGCTCAACTTGGCTCAGAAATCAATGTGCTAGAACAAGGCCAAGGCAGCAAAGAAGAATTGATTGCCGCCCTGCGTAGCGGCACACCCGTGCAGCGCCCCAGCAGCAAAACTGCGCCAACCCATGCTGCAGAATCCGCTCAAACAGGCTGCGTGCTGGTGGCCACCGCCTCGCTGTGGGAAGGCATAGACATCCCCGGTGACGCGCTGCAACTGGTCATCATCGACAAACTGCCCTTCCCGCCCCCGGGCGACCCCGTGATTGAAGCGCGTAGCCAGCGCCTAGAAGCCCAAGGCCTTAGCCCCTTTAGCCACCACGCCCTGCCCGAAGCCGCCGTCGCCTTGAAACAAGGCGCAGGGCGCCTGATCCGCAGCGAAAGCGACCGTGGCGCATTGGTGATTTGCGATGTGCGCCTGGCGCAAACAGGCTATGGCAAACGCCTGCAGGCCAGCCTGCCACCCATGAAAAAACTCGGCACTGAGGCCGAGTTGCTGGGGTTTCTAGCCGCTTTGCAGCAGCCAGCAGTGCAAGCTTAAAACTGCAACAGCTTTTTCAACTCAGGCGCAGCTTTGCGAGCCAAGTATTGGCCGCCGAAGCCCGAAAAATGTGCTTGTGAGGCATAAAAAATCTTGCGGCCGTCTCTGACCTTGCATCCAGTATCATCACAGAGATACACATAGGGATCAAAAACCTCAACTTTTTGTTTAACCAAAATGGGATCTACAAACGGTCGATAATATTTCGTGGCATCAGCCATGCCTTTTGTTATTTTGCATTGATCTTCCGCAGCCGAAATGCTAATGCGTCTTTCAGCACAGACTTTGGGGTTCCCCATCAATGGGGCAGAATATATAAAAACAACCCTCTTACCTATACCCTGATACGCAGCAATGGTTTCAGATAAGGCTTTTGCGGTTTGCTCTTGGGTGTAAACCAGTTTGCTTTCATTCCATTTCCAATCCTTAGAAAAGTAATAAGGCCAGTGACTAATGAGCATTACTACCTTCACACTCTTATTGCGCTTCACCCGCTCAAATATTTCCTTAGCAAAACTGGCGCACCAATCTTGAGGCCCATAATTCAAAAGCCCGGGACACTGGCCATGCCCGTATTGCTCATAAACCAATTTGCTGTTTTTCTCAGAAGTAAGCTCTTCCAAAACAGTGGTAAAAGAATTGCTATAAGAGTCTCCAATCACAACAACATTTGCTTGCTTGCCTTCAGCATTTCCACGATTACACCAATCATTAGCGCCCGTCGTTTTACCAGCAACAAATTTGCAATCTTGCTTATAGTATTCACTGAAATTATCAAACCCTGCCGCTATGGATGAGTTGATAAATACAAAAGCACTTAACATTAATACTAAAAAATTTCGCATAGTCTTCATATTTTCAAATGGATAATTTTTTATACATTTATTTCGGCGACTTACACCCACCCCCAACTGACTTATTTTCTCAGGCGCAAAGCGATGATAATCCACGCCACCGCCACACCCATCGAGTTTAATGTCGGCAAAGGCAGGGATGATGTTCCCACGCCATCAAAACCCATGGTGTTAGGGCGGTCACTCATTGCCCACCACAGCCATCAGCAGCGCTTTACCAGCCAACGCAGGGGGCGACGGCGCAGAGAGGGTGGTGAAGCAGGTCGTCAAGACGAAAACTGTGCGTGTTTTCATAGCCAGATGATGGGCAAAAACAACACCCTCAATACTCAAACAGTTTTTTCAACTCAGGCGCAGCTTTGCGAGCCAAGTATTGGCCGCCGAAGCCCGACAAATGCGTCGGCGTGGTGTTGAAAACCTGATCCCCTTCTTTGACTTTGCACACCGTGGCATTGCAAAAATAGACATAGGGATCGAGAGTGGGAATTTTCAACTGCGTCAATAAGGGCGTCACAAATTGGCGGTAAGTCTCCCTTACCTGCGCTTGTTCGCGTGTCAGGCTGCATTTATCCTCCGCATTGCCTAGGCGCACACGCCTTTGGACGCAGGCTTTAGGATCAGCAACTCCTGGGGATTGATAGACAAATACCACGCGCCGCCCCAATGCCTGATAAGCCTTGAGCGTGTCCGTCAGTGCCTTTTCAAACTCAGCACGCAGATAGTCTTTGCCTGTCGCCGAGAACTTTTTCTTCTCTGCCCAGTAATAGTCCCAATTGCCTGCAATCACAACGGTTTTGATGCTTGGTGTTTTTTTCACGCGTTCGTAAACCGTGGTTGCGAAGCCCGTGCACCAATCTGGCCCATAGCCCATGAGCGATGGGCACTGCCCACGGCCGTACTGCTCGTACACCAAGGCTTTATTACCCACTGCAAAGGCATCCATCATGCCGTTGAGCGAGTTTGAATAGGAGTCGCCCACCAACACCACATTCGGCACTTTGCCTGTTGCATTGCCCGGGTTGCACCAATCGTCACCATAAAACTCGCCCGTGACGAAATCGCATTTTTCCTTGTACACCTCGACAAAATTTTTGACCTCTACGGCGTGAACGCCCAAGCTGCACCAACTTAAAACGCACACCAAAACGCCCAAAAATACATTGTTCATAACATTTTCCCCGTGACCAGCTGCGAGACTTTCTCAGGCGCAAAGTAGTGATAACCCACAGCCGCCACGCCCAGCATCAGCACCAACAAAACCCCCGGCACGAGCCAACTGCCGGGCTTGGCAAAACGGATGGGTTTTTCAATCGCAAAATAGGTCAGCGTCGCGCCCACAAAAGCGCCCGCTACGGCATAAGCCAACACATCCACAGGCGGCATACCGCC
>JAMIFN010000142.1:0-4214 GCA_035906235.1 Allobrachymonas sp.
TTGGCGCTGACGGTGGCTGAGGCGCTGACCGTGTTTGCTGCTGACCGCGCCGTGCAAATCGCCCTGCAACCGCTGCTGGATGTGGGGCTGGGCTATGTGCAACTGGGGCAGCCCGTGCCCACGCTCAGCGGCGGCGAGGCGCAGCGCCTGAAAATCGCCGGCCATTTGGCCGAGAGCGCCAAAACCGCCAGCGCCAGCCGCCAAAAATTGGCACGCAAAGGCACGCTGTTTTTGCTGGATGAACCGACCACGGGCCTGCATTTTGACGACATTGCCAAGCTCATGCGGGCGCTGCGCAAGCTGCAAGACGCTGGGCATTCGCTTTTGCTGATTGAGCACAATTTGGATGTGATTCGTGCCAGCGATTGGCTGATAGACCTAGGCCCGGAGGCGGGCGATGGCGGTGGGTGCATCGTGGCGCAAGGCAGCCCTGCGGATGTGCAGGCCAAGGCGCAAACCCACACCGCAGAGGCGCTGCGCGACTACGATGCGGCGCTGAAAAACTGGGGCGTGGCGGAGAAAAGCAGTCCTTATTCCGTTATTCCCAGCTCCTCTCTCGTCATTCCCGCGAAAGCGGGAATCCACGGGGCGGAATCCATCCAAGTCATCAACGCCACCGAACACAATTTGCAGCACCTGAGCGTGAACATTCCAAGGGGGCAGATGAATGTGATCACGGGCGTATCGGGTTCGGGCAAATCCACCCTGGCCTTTGACATAGTGTTTAGCGAGGGGCAGCGGCGTTATCTGGAATCGCTCAACGCCTACGCCCGCAGCATCGTGCAGCCGCCCGCGCGGCCTGAGGTCGATGCGGTTTATGGCATACCGCCCACGGTGGCGATAGAGCAGCGCCTCTCGCGTGGCGGGCGCAAATCCACCGTCGGCACAGCCACCGAGGTTTGGCATTTTTTGCGCCTCTTGTTTGTGAAACTGGGCGTACAGCACTGCGTACACGATGGCGCGGCGGTGCAGCCGCAAAGCCGCGAGCAAATCAGCGCCGATATCTTGCGTCTTTATACGGGGCAGCATATTGGCTTGCTAGCGCCCTTGGTCAGCGGGCGCAAAGGCCTGTACACCGAGCTGGCAAGCTGGGCAAAAAAACTGGGGCATACGCATTTGCGTGTGGATGGCGCATTTTTGCCCACGCAAAATTTTCCACGCATCGACCGTTTTACCGAACACCAGATCGAGCTGCCGATTGCTGATATGCACATTTGCGCCGAGAACGAGGCCTTCTTGCGCCTGATGGTGGACAAGGCGCTGCAACTGGGCAAAGGCGTGGTGCAGGTCTTAGCGCCGCTGCATGGTTTGGCCGAAGTCTTTGCTACGGCAACGCTGCCTGAACAGCAACAAGGCTTGGGGCAGGGCATAGGCCAAGTGCACAGTTATTCGACCGAACGAGCCTGCCCGCTTTGCCATACCTCTTACGCTGCGCCCGACCCGCGCCTATTTAGCTACAACAGCAAACACGGCTGGTGCCCCGATTGCGTGGGCACAGGGCTGGCCATGACGCGCGAGCAGCGCAGGCAGCTCGATGGCTCAGCTGTGGATGCCAAAGACAAGGGGCGCGAGCAGAGTTTTGTTGAAACTGAGGTGGAAGGTTTGGGCGACGCACCATGCCGCACTTGTGCGGGCACGCGCCTGAATGCGGTGGCCAGAGGCGTGCTTTGGCATCCCTCCCCCGCTGGGGGAGGGCAAGGGTGGGGGCTATTTAGGTCTTTGCTGAAGCCGTCTTTGTCGCCAGATGCAAGCCCCCATCCCAACCTTCCCCCAGCGGGGGAAGGAGTGGGCACACTGGTGCAGGGTGTCTCCATCACCCAACTCGCCCAGCTCAGCGTGGCCGAGCTGCACCAGTTCTTTAGCCAACTGCGCCTGACAGGCCGCGCCGCCGACATTGCCCGCGACCTGCTGCCTGAAATCACCTCGCGCCTGGCCTTTATGCTGGAAGTGGGGCTGGGCTACCTCACCCTAGACCGTGGCGCACCTACGATCAGTGGTGGCGAGGCGCAGCGCATCCGCCTAGCTGCGCAACTGGGCAGCAATTTGCAAGGCGTGTGCTATGTGCTGGATGAACCCACCATAGGCCTGCACCCGCGCGACAACCGCATTCTTTTGGGCGCATTGCGCAAATTGGCGGATCAGGGCAATACCCTGATGGTGGTGGAGCACGACGAAGACACCATCCGCCAGGCCGACCACATCATCGACATTGGTCCGGGCGCAGGCAGCAGGGGCGGGCAATTGGTGGCGCAGGGCAGTGTGGCGACCATCGCTGCCAACCCTGCATCGACCACAGGGCGTTATTTGGGCGATGCTCGTAGGTATCAATTTAATAGCTGCTCAGGCAGGTTTGACGGCTCAGAATCGCTAAAACACCTAAAAATAGAAGCCGCCAAACTGCACAATCTGCAGGGGCTGGATGTGAGCCTGCCTTTGGCGCAATTGGTGGTGATCACAGGCGTATCGGGTTCGGGTAAATCGACGCTGGCACGCGATGTGCTGCTGGCCAATGTGCAAGCTGCCATCGCCAGCAAAGGGGCGGAAGTTTGGCAGCACTGCACAGCAATTGAGGGCTGGCAAGAGCTAGACCGCGTACTCGAAGTCGATCAAACCCCCATAGGCAAAACCCCGCGCTCTTGCCCCGCCACCTATATCGGCTTTTGGGATGCGATCCGCAAATTGTTTGCCGAAACTAGCGAGGCCAAAGCCCGGGGCTACAGCGCCTCGCGCTTTAGCTTTAACACGGGCGCAGGGCGCTGCCCGGCGTGTGAGGGGCAGGGCATGCGCACCGTGGCCATGAGCTTTTTGCCCGATGTCAAAGTGCCGTGCGAGGTGTGCAACGGCGCGCGCTTTAACCCGCAAACCTTAGGCGTGCATTGGCGCGGGAAATCGGTAGGCGATGTGCTGCAGATGGAGGTGGACGAGGCGCTGGAATTTTTCGCCCACATGCCCGCCATGGCCCACCCACTGCAGCTTTTGCACGATGTGGGCTTGGGCTATTTGCAGCTGGGCCAGGCTTCGCCCACGCTCAGTGGGGGCGAGGCGCAGCGCCTGAAACTGGTGACCGAGCTGACCAAGGTGCGCGACGAAGTCGGCCGCCGTGGGCAAAAAGCGCCGCGCACCCTCTATGTTTTGGATGAACCTACAGTTGGCCTGCACATGGCCGATGTGCAGCGCATCATTGCCGTGCTGCAGCGCCTGGTGGCTGCCGGCCACAGCGTGCTGGTGGTCGAGCACGATTTAGACCTGATGACCAAAGCCGATTGGCTCATCGACATGGGGCCAGAAGGCGGCGCGGGCGGCGGGCAAGTGGTGGCACAAGGCAGACCGCAAGATTTGGCAGCGCAGGCTGCGAGCCACACAGGGCGGGCGTTGCAAAACCACGGAAAAATGGCAGTGCGTTAAGCGGTCTTTCCGCTACCATTGCCTTTCATTTTGAGAACACCCATGCTGGACAACGCCTTCACCGACATCCCCCAAGCCATTCAACTGGCGCTCGCCCCCGTGTTTTTGCTCACGGGCATAGCGGGTTTGCTCAACATCATGACGGGGCGTTTGGCGCGCATTATTGACAGGGGGCGCAAGCTGGTAGAGCAGCCCCTGCCCGAGGCGCTGATGAATGCCGAGCAGGTGCAGCGCGAGCTGCAAATTTTGGAATACCGCCGCACCGTTGCCAGCCACGCTATTACGGCCTGCACTTTGTCGGCGCTGCTGGTGTGCATGGTGGTGATGACCCTGTTTACCGAGGGGCTGCTGCAGCTCAATATGCAATGGCTGGTGGGCCTGTTTTTTGTGGGCTCCACGCTCAGCTTGCTGGTGGGCTTGAGCTTTTATCTGCGCGAGGTCTATTTGGCTACGCGCACGGTGCGGATTTTGCGTTAGTGACGCCCTGTTTTCCTTTGCATGCTTGCGGCCGCCTCCTTTATGCAGTGGCACGGGGCAGGGGTTTACTCAAAGCGGCGCCCGCGCAGCAAATCCCAGGCCAAAACATAGTTGGCCCACCAAAACCACAGCTTAGGTGCATCGCTGCGCGTCACCCGTACATGGCCGATATGGGCATTGGGCTCAAACAGTCTGTGCCCCAACAGACCAGGTAGTGCCAGGGCAAAGGGGTAGGCCAACAAATACCCAGGCTGGCGCAGCAGCGCGGCTAGGGGAAAAATGCTGAGGCTTAGCAGCACCCCACAGCCATGCAGCCAGCGGTTGGCGGGGAT